>CAYHGN010000099.1:0-14292 GCA_964356005.1 uncultured Sphingobacterium sp. | reverse complement strand
AATACTATATACTAAGTACTTCGTACTATTTATAACTTCTCTGTGATAATTTAATATTCTCGAAAACCAATTCTTCTTTATGCAGAACTTCAGCCTGGTTATCTCCTTTATATTCCCATACTGCAGCGTAAGCGTAATTATCATCATCACGCAATGCCTCACCTTCTTCAGTTTGACTTTCCAACCGGAAATGGCCTCCACATGATTCCTTTCTGTCTAATGCATCATCAATCATTAATTCGCCAAGCTCAAGGAAATCAGCCACCCGGCCTGCATTCTCAAGACTTTGATTGAACTCATTATTGGTACCTGACACCCTTGCATTTTTCCAGAAATCTTCACGAAGCTCCCGGATCATTGCTTTTGCCTTGATCAAACCCTCTTCTGTTCGGGCCATTCCGCAGTATTCCCACATAATATGACCCAGTTCACGGTGGTACTCGGTTACCGTTTTGGTTCCCTTTAAAGATAATAACTGATTTACCCTTTCGACAACGTTCTTTTTTGCCTCTTCAAATGAAGGATGCTTCACATCAACAGCATTCGGTCCGATTGTGGCGAGATAATCACCCAAAGTATATGGAATAACGAAATAACCATCAGCGAGTCCCTGCATTAGGGCAGATGCTCCCAAACGGTTGGCTCCATGATCTGAGAAATTTGCTTCTCCCAGACAATAAAGTCCCTTTACAGTAGTCTGCAGATTGTAATCAACCCATAAACCACCCATAGTATAGTGCACTGCCGGATAAATCCGCATCGGCTGCTTATAGGGATTCTCGTCTGTAATCTGCTGATACATATCAAAAAGATTACCATATCTTGCACGCACAGCATCTTCTCCCAAACGGCCGATTGCTTCAGCAAAATCAAGGTAAACTGCAATACCGGAAGCTCCAACACCACGACCTTCATCCACAATTTCCTTAGCATTACGAGATGCTACATCCCTTGGAACAAGATTACCAAATGCAGGATATTTACGCTCCAGAAAGTAATCGCGATCCTCTTCTTTCAAATCAGCCGCTTTAATTTCACCATTCCTAAGCTTTTGAGCTAGTTCTGTAGTCCTGGGTGCCCAAACACGTCCATCATTTCGCAATGATTCAGACATCAGGGTAAGCTTCGACTGATGATCACCGGTTACCGGAATACAGGTAGGGTGAATCTGAGTAAAACATGGGTTTGCAAAATATGCACCACGCTTATGTGCTTTCCAGGCTGCTGTTACATTACAGCCCATTGCATTAGTAGAAAGGTAAAAAACATTACCATAACCACCTGTGCACAAAAGCACGGCATGAGCGGCATGAGTTTCAATTTCACCGCTTATCAAATCGCGGGTTACAATACCTTTAGCTTCACCCTCAATCTTTACTACATCCATCATTTCGTGACGGGTAAACATCTTTACCTTTCCAAGATTAATCTGAAGGTTCAGAGCAGAGTAAGCTCCGAGCAATAATTGCTGTCCGGTTTGACCTCTTGCATAGAATGTACGCGAAACCTGAGAACCACCAAATGAACGGTTATCAAGCAGACCACCATACTCTCTGGCAAAAGGAACGCCCTGTGCAACACATTGATCAATAATATTTACAGAAACCTCTGCCAGACGGTATACATTACCCTCACGGGCACGGTAATCCCCTCCCTTTATCGTATCATAGAACAAACGATGTATGCTGTCACCATCATTCTGGTAATTCTTTGCAGCATTTATACCACCCTGAGCAGCAATCGAGTGTGCTCTGCGTGGACTGTCCTGATAGCAAAAAGCCTTAACATTATAGCCAAGTGCAGCGAGTGAAGCAGCTGCAGAAGCACCTGCTAAACCGGTTCCTACGACAATCACCGTATATTTCCTTTTATTTGCCGGATTAACCAGCTTAAGGTTGAATTTATGTTTAGACCATTTTTCGGCTAATGGGCCTTCTGGTATTTTAGCATCTAATTTCATCTCAGAAATTTATTTTAACCCCGATCTCCCGGGAATTGTGTAATCTATTTAAAGAAAAAATATAATGGCATTGCAGCGAAGGCAAGCGGAACCAAAACCCCAAATACCCAGACACCCAGAAAGCGAACAAGCGGCAGATACCTGCTGTGATCCCAGCCAATAGTTTGGAATGCACTTCTGAAGCCATGAATCAGGTGAAATGATAAAGCGGCCATGGCAATGACATACAATAATACATACCACCAGGTCTGAAATGCATTGTTTACAATCTTGTAAAGATCTTTAGAAACAACAATCCTTTTGCCTGATTGCAAGTCAGTTATTTCAGAATGCACCAGACGATTTGCATCAAAGGGTAATTCTGAAACCTGAATATCATTAGGATTATCCAGACTGATCTCATACTTAGCATAAGGCAATTCGGCATTGTGGTATTTCCACCAGAAGTCACCCATGTGGACAACAATGAAAACCAGCAAAATAGTGCCCAGAATACCCATATTACGTGACGACCATGGACTATTTTGATTTCCTGCCTGCATTGCATACCCAATTGGTCGAGCCTTTCGATTTCCTGCACTTATGATCAAAGCATAAAGTGCGTGGATAATAATAGAGGCATACAACAAATAAGAAACTACTTTGATTGGTGTAAAATGTGTCATGAAATAGGCATAGGCATTAAAAGCCTGACCTGCATCATCTTTAAACAACTGTAGGTTCCCAACTAAGTGCACAATAAGGAAAGTGCATAGGAATAGACCTGTTAAGGCCATCACCAGCTTTTTCCCCAATGAGGATGAGAACGTTTTTGCGAAATTGCTCATTACCTTTTTTTAATTAATTATTCAGGATGCAAATTTATCATTATATGCTAAAAATCACGCAGATCCAAGCCGGGGAGTAAGTGATTTTGTCTATTTAGAAACAATCTAAAAACAAGAAAGTCTTTTCAATAAATTGAAAAGACTTTCTTGTTTTAGGTATAATTTATTTTTATCTCACCTGAAACTGATACCTGATTTGCATTCCATCCGGACTAATTGCATTCACAGTAGCCATATTATTCCTTCCAGCTGTAATGGCGCTTTCAATATCATCTGTTTTATTAATCGGACGGCCATTGATTGAGGTAATTATTGTTCCCTGGACAAGATCAAGCTGATCAAAGAAACCACCTGATTTGACATTAGTAACCAGAACTCCGGAACTAATCTTATATTTCTTTTTAACAGCTTCGGATACAGGAGCAAAACTTGCCCCAAGATTTTTTGTGACCACGCTTGATGAATTACCGGCTGTTTTGACAGATTCTTCACCTTTCAGAGTCACATTTGAGTTTAAGATTTTCCCATCTCTCAGATATGAAAGCTGAACCTTATCGCCAGGCCCCAAACGACCAATACGTTCCTGTAGATCGGATGGAGATAGGATCTGATTCCCATCAACTTTAGTGATGATGTCTCCTTCCTTCAAACCTGCCTGTGCAGCACCACCGCCCGGCAAAACTTCATTCACATAAAGTCCGTTGATTTCATTAACTCCAAGAACTTTGGAATTCTCCGCATCCAGCCCGGTAAAATTGATACCTATATACCCTCTTCTTACAGAACCAAACTCTTTGAAATCATTTAGCACCTTCTTAGCAAGGTTAATTGGAATAGCAAAACCATATCCTTCGTAACTTCCACTTTGTGAAGCTATTGCAGCATTAACACCAATTAATTCACCTTTGGTATTCACCAATGCCCCACCGCTGTTACCACGATTAATTGCTGCATCCGTTTGAATAAATGATTCGATTGCAGTCCGGGCCTGAGGCCTGCCATCTTCATCAGGCTCAAGGCCCTGACCAAGAATTCCAATCTGTCTTCCTTTAGCACTAACAATTCCTGCAGTAACTGTCGTATTCAGGGCAAATGGATAACCAACTGCTAATACCCACTCACCAACACGAACATCATCAGAATTTCCAAGTTTTACTATCGGAAACCCAGATCCTTCAATTTTAAGAAGGGCAAGATCAGTATTAGCATCCTTTCCAATCACTTTTGCAACCAGTGAACGTTTATCAGGAAGTATTACATTAATTTTGTCGGCATTGTCTACTACGTGATTATTTGTCACAATATATCCATCATCCGAAATAATTACTCCGGAGCCTGAGCCTTGTGCCGGCCCCTGCTGGCGACGGCGGCCACCAAAAAAATCTTCAAACATATCCTGCATCTGATCCCTGCCAGAAACCCCTCCACCTGCATTAACATTATAGGTAGTTTTGATATGCACAACTGCAGGAGTAACCATGGCAGCAGCCTCTGTAAAATCCAAAGCACCGGTAGATGAATTAATTACAGCTCCGGGATTATTGGTGAAATATACTTTCTGCTTGTCTTCAAAAGACATTCCGTCTCCGTATTTGCTTTCAATAAATTTATAAGATCCGATAGCGACAGCCCCACCAAGACATGCCGCTAAAAAAGTTACACCTATCTTTTTCATATTTTCAATTATTCTATTTTCAATTTTGTTAATCTACCCTCAAAATTAATACCACTTAAACGAAAATCATCAATTCAGGGTATCCATTTTATGTTAAAAAGTGTTAAAGATTTACTCCCATAAATTAATTGTTCGCATCAAGACGAGACATATTAAATTTAAATTCCGAAATTTATAAAATGTTTGATTAATAAGATTGAACATTTCAGCCAATAAGGCTTTTATGACATTATTTATATGCATCTCAACTTTTTTAAATACCAGGGAGTCGGAAATGATTTTATCCTAATAGATAACAGAAATCAAACATTTCCTTTAATTAAACAACCTGAGGCAATAAAAAAGCTTTGTGACCGCCATTTTGGAATTGGTGCCGACGGGCTAATGGTTCTTCAACTTAAAGAGGGATATGATTTTGAGATGCTATACTTTAACGCCGATGGCCGTGAAGGTAGTATGTGTGGCAACGGAGGAAGATGTATCGTAGCTTTTGCAAAACACCTGGAAATCATTAATGATGAAACTAACTTTTTGGCAGTTGATGGCCCGCATTATGCCAAAATTTCAGAAAAAGGAACCTGGATTAGCTTGCAAATGATTGATGTTCAATCCATACAGTCTGATGGTGAAGCTTATGTTCTTAATACCGGTTCCCCACATTATGTTCTTCCTGTAGAAGATCTTGAAAAAAGAGATGTATATCTTGAGGGAAAAAATATACGTTATAACGAAACCTATAAAGCTCAGGGTATCAACGTAAACTTTGTGGAGGATCTTGGTGATTCCTATTTTGTCAGAACTTATGAAAGAGGCGTTGAGAATGAAACATTTGCATGCGGAACAGGCGTAACGGCGGTTGCAATGACCATGGCAAAGAAAAAAGGACTGAGTGGGAAAATACATTCAGTGATTAAAGTGAAGGGTGGGAATTTGAATGTACATTTCAAATACGATGGCTACTTATTTAGCGAAGTATTTTTAGAAGGGCCTGCTGCTTTTGTTTTTCTCGGCGCAATTAATATATAATTCCACATCTTGCTGCTGTATACGGTTCAGAAATTATAACCTTAAAATATCTTAATGGTACAATTTCAATATTGGCAATAAAAACAATCGCGCAAGCTATTTATTTATGAAATCTTCGAAATAAACTCCCCCCTATCAAAATTTCATATTTGTTGAAGAATTTAAGGTAAAGAAGAAAATTCTATATAGATTTAGAATTTTTTAATAGTCAGCTTTCTAATATTTTTCTAACAAGCTATGTTGAGAGTTGACAGCGATAAACCATGTAAAATTGTATATTCAATATGCAAGCATGAGTTTCTGGGCTACCTCATCGAACCACATGTTGTTCAACTGAACTCTGATGAGGGATTCTCCCTTACCTATCAGCGCTTGTTCAGTACTACAGCAGAAGAGTTCTCATCTATTTTAGATGATACTGATCTGAAGCTGATCAAACTGCTTGAAGAAATAGAGCAGAGTCATATCATTAAGCGTTTTCATAAAAAAGCCATTCGCCCTGTTGAGTATTTCAGAACAATTTTTGACGAAAAAATCTACGAAGTAATCCGGCCAAAAATTGAAAAAAAGCTTATTGAGGCATTAAGGTTGATTGGTGACAAGGGTCTCTTTCAAATGAGTAAAGAAGGCTGGCCGGTTGAGCGTAAGCTAATCATCGCATCAGAACCTGCTTCAGTTTTATTTCATTTCAGGCGCAGTGTAACAGAAACCAGGTATTTTCCTACCATTAAGTTCCAGGGGCAGCGAATTGAATTTATGTTTAAGGATGCCCAAATAATCTGTAATTATCCTGCCTGGCTATTGCTTGAAGATGTACTTTACTATTTTGAAGAGGATGTGGAAGGAAAAAAGCTTTATCCCTTTCTCAATAAGCGCTATATCTCGATTCCAAAATCTTCTGAAAAAACATATTTTGAGAAGTTTGTTGCCCCTTTAATAGAAAAGCATGCTGTTTATGCCGAAGGTTTTGAGATCCGCACTGAAAAATTTGAAGCGGTTCCAATTTTGAAATTGCTTTATTCCGGAACTGAAACCCCACTCCTTCAGCTTTACTTCAAATATGGAGATTATGTTTTCCCTGCAGGAAGTGAACGAAGGGTAACTGTTAGAATGGAAAAAAGGGAAAATGATTATATCTTTCATAGGATCAAACGTTCATTAAGCTGGGAAAAGAATAAAATCAATATCCTCCAGGAGCTTGGGTTAAGATCTACAGGATCATTATTTCAAAATGTTTATAGTCCGGAAAGTACTTCTCAGGATGAAGAAGCCTCTTCGTTCAGTGTGCTGAACTGGCTAAATCAGAACCATGATGAGTTGGGGAAAAGGGGCTTTTTATTTGAACAAACTGACGGTTCAAAACGATATGTGATCGGCAGAAGTAAATTAGATCTTGAAATACGTGAAAACAACGACTGGTTTGATATCCATGCCGTTGTACATTTCGGGCCCTACCAGATTCCGTTCATTGATCTTAAAAATCACATCCTGAACAAAATCAGAGAGTTTAAGCTTCCCTCCGGAGAGATTGCTGTGATTCCTGAAGAATGGTTTGCACAGTATAGTAATCTGCTTCAATTTACAGAGGGTGGCAAACAGCTGAGACTTAAGAAATATCATATCGGTTTAGTTAATGATTTTAGCAATAGCGATTTAGCAACCGTTACGATGGATAGAAAGCTTCAAAAATTAGCTGACTTTGAAGAAATTGAAGAATTTGAGGTTCCAAAAGCATTCAATGGCGTTTTACGGCCATATCAAAAAGCCGGTTATAACTGGTTCCACTTTCTGAAAAAATATAATTTCGGCGGCTGTCTTGCTGATGATATGGGTCTTGGAAAGACCGTACAAACTCTTGCCCTGATGCAAAAGATTAAGGAAGATGACCAGGAAGAACATATTCACACTACTTCTCTTATCATCATGCCTACATCACTGGTTTACAACTGGCTGAATGAAGCGAAAAAATTCGCCCCTAAACTCAAAATCCATGTGCATACCGGAAGTTTCAGAAACAAAGATGTAGAAAGGTTTACAGCCTATGATATAGTATTCACAACCTATGGAATATGCAGGGTTGATATCGAATCATTAAAAACTTTTTATTTTAATTATATCATTCTGGATGAAAGTCAGAATATAAAAAATCCGTCTTCAAAATCATTCAAAGCAGTTAAAGCCCTTAAATCAAAATATAAACTAATATTGAGTGGCACGCCCGTAGAAAATACAGTCAATGATCTTTGGACGCAGATGTCGTTTATTAATCCTGGCCTGTTGGGTAGTCAGAGTTTGTTTTATTCGGAGTTTGTGGTACCCATAGAAAAGAAAAAGGATGAAGAGAAGGCTGCAAGATTACAAGCCCTGATTAAACCATTTGTATTGCGGCGCACCAAAACTCAGGTAGCGACAGAATTGCCTCCCAAAACCGAGAACCTGTTTTATTGCCAGATGAGCGAAGAACAGAAAGAGTATTATGAAAAGATCAAATCAGAATATCGTAATGTGCTTCTGCTAAATCTGGAGGATGGCTCATTTAAAAAATCCCAGATCCAGGTATTGCAGGGGCTCACTAAACTGCGTCAGATTGCCAATCACCCACAAATGATTGATGATGGATATGAGGGGGATTCAGGAAAATTCGAAAATGTTATCCATACCTTAGAAAATGTTCTTTCAAGAGGTCATAAAGTACTTGTTTTCTCCCAGTTTGTAAAGCATCTTAATATCTACCGGCAATATTTTGATTCGGCCTATGTTCCATACTCCTATCTTGATGGAGCAACAGCCAAACGAGGGGAGGTGGTGAAGAAATTTCAATCCGATAAAGATATTAAGCTCTTTCTGATTTCAATAAAAGCAGGTGGTGTCGGACTTAACCTGACAGAGGCTGATTATGTATTTATACTGGATCCCTGGTGGAACCCCGCAGTGGAACAACAGGCGATAGACCGGACACATCGAATCGGACAGAATAAAAATGTATTTATCTATAAGTTTATCACAAAGGATACTGTGGAAGAAAAGATTCTTGCCTTGCAAAACCGGAAGCGCAAGGTGGCTGAGTCCCTTATAACAACTGAAGAGAGTTTCGTAAAATCTTTAACGGTAAAAGATATCGAAGAAATTTTAAGCTGACTTTTTTGAGCCGACTTTAGGTAGTGTGAGTTGATACTTGACTGCAAATGTTCGTATCAGAATGATCACACCAATACTTATAAAAGAATTCATATTATCATCAACATTTATAAGTTTTAATAATACGAAAACCGCTGCACCCGATAAGCAGGCAGTAGCATAAATCTCTTTTTTGAAAATAAGCGGTACCTCATTGATCAGCGTATCCCTTATAACCCCACCCATAACCGCAGAAAACATACCCATAATGATTGCAGCAAGGGGCGCAACATCATAAAATAAAGCTTTTTGAACTCCTACTACTGTATAGAGTGCAATACCCAGGGTATCAAAGAGGAAAAAAGTACGACGGTATTTTAGGATATAATATTTAAAAGAAATTGCAATAACTACACCCAAAGTGATTGCGATCAGGTAGTTCCCATCCACCACCCAGGTTGGACGAACACCGAGGATCATGTCTCTGAGGGTGCCTCCACCCACAGCGGTCACAAAACCTGTGAATGTTACACCAAAAATATCGCGGTACATGTTTTTATCCGAAGCCGCCAATGCGCCCGATACTGCAAATACCAGCGTTCCGAGCAGGTCGATGTAATAAGGTAATTGCATTCCTGATTTCTAAGATAGAAAATAATGAATCAATGTATGAATAAAGGTTAATAATGAAGCTGTTTTCGAAAAACCAGCTTATTTTAGATTTCCTTGAGAAAGGTAAGATATTCTTCAAAGCTGATAAAATCAGCACCCATGCTATCAAGGTGGCTGGTATAAACCTGACAATCGATCAGCTTAAAATTATAGTTTTGGCATAAATAAATCAGGGCAACTTTTGATGCATTACTGACACTGGCGAACATACTTTCCCCACAAAAAACATGATTGATATGAATACCGTACAAACCTCCAACCAAAACATCTTTCTCCCACACTTCAACAGAATGTGCATAACCCAGATCAAATAAATGAATATATGCTGACATCATTTTATCTGTGATCCAGGTTCCTTTCTGTCCGTTCCTGCTGATATTTGAGCAGGCATTTATTACCTCAGAAAAAGCCTGATCGTAAGTAATTTTGAATCTACCGGATCGTAAAATTTTGAGCATCGATGAAGAAACCTTCAATTTTTCAGGAAACAACACGAAACGCTCATGCGGCGAATACCATAATATTGGATCACCCTCAGAGAACCAGGGGAAAATTCCGTTCCGATAAGCTAAAAGTAATCTTTCGGGCGACAGATCACCCCCAACTGCCAACAAACCATCCTCATCAGCGAGTTCCGGGGCGGGGAACCAAATCTTATCTTCCTGTAATTGAATGATCATTCTTTACAGCTATCGCGCTATTAATTGCTTTTAAAGAAAACGAGAATATAAAGTGCAACTATTTGTAAAACAGCCGCATACAATGCCAAGGATCCCGGATTGTACTTATCCTTTACAAATAAAATTATTGAAAATACCGGTCCGATAAAAACAGAGATTATCATCGGAAGCCATAACAGCTCGAATAATGCGCCAATAAATGCGAAATTATAAACATTTAAAGATTTTGCTGCCAACCAGAACAGAATTGTAAGGATACTCAGTATAAACAATACCTGATTTTTTCTGGAATTTTTAAATGAAGCCGATCTTTCTGGCATATTTCTATTTTTTACATTGCGGGATTAATTGCAATTAAGCTCAATATAGGATGCTGATTTATCGCTACCAAGCTTTCTGATTATTTGAAAGTCTTCGCATGCTCCCTCCAAATCTCCTTGTTTAAGCTTACGCTGACCCTGCTTCAATAGACGGTCAATGAATTTTTCGTCGTATCCTAACTGATATTTTAGTGCCTCTATCCGCATTTCAGCGGCTTCATCAGTAACTCCGGTAACTTTCTTATCATAATAATTAAAGATTACTTCGCTCATTCCCCTTCTCGCCTGATAAGCATTGATTGCTGCACTTATTTCATCCTTTGAACGCTGCTCGCATTTAAAGTCACGAAGGGTAAAATTAACCGGTAAAACCATAGAAACCAGTGTATCGTGATTTGCTGGCATGATCCACTTGCCGGAAGTAAGGCGGACAACACGTAATGCCTCAAGATCCAGATCTGTACCGAAGCCTTTCTGTATTTCTGACTGGTATATATATCCCTGTTTATTTAGCTTAAAACTTACATTAACCGTACCCTGAAGACAATTGGCCATGGAGTATTCCGGATAGATCATCACATTGTAAATAAATGTGCTTAAATTTTTACCCTTAAATACCGGCTGATCTTCAGCAAAAAATGAAGTGAGATGCAGAAATAAACTAAAAATAAAGTTGAAAGTCATATTCTAATTAACGAAAAAACAGGGATATGATTGTTATTCCATCTCAATTTGCTCAAGCAAACAAATATCGATAATTATATATGTAGTGCGAAAGCGCGCCGGCAACGACAAAAAGATGCCAGATTTCATGACTATGAATGTTCTTTCCCATTGGCTTATCCTTGTAATAGAAGACGGTACCTCCAATATAGAAGATACCCCCAAGAAGCATCCAGCCGATGGCCGACAAGCTCAATTTTTCTGCCATTTCATACATTAAAGGAACAATTAATGCACCCATTGCGATATAAATCCCCAGGGAAAGCCCTTTATGCTGAAGGCGGTTAAAAATTTTTAGTGCACATCCAGCCAATGCTATGGTCCAAATCATTCCGAACAAGGTCCAACGGGTATACCCATCAAATACAAGTAAAGCCGTTGGGGTGTAGGATCCCGCTATCATAAGGTAAATGCAACAATGATCGATCTTTTGCCAGAACCTAACTTCAGCCTCAGTATTGGGATAACTATGATAAATAGAACTAATCCCAAACAAAACGACAGTACAGATACCATAAACCCAGGCTGCAGTAAATTCTATTGGCAAATCAGCCCGGCTCAGCAGGAGGAAAGTTCCGGGTATAGCCAAAAATGCCGGAATAACATGGGTATAAAAATTTACTGGCTCACGAATCGTTCTCATTTCAATCAATCATTCAAACCCGGTTCTTCTGCCTGACGAGGCTCTTTACTGATCTTTTCAAAGAGTTTATCCATTTTTTCAACATATTCACTGGTATCGTCCAGAAAAAACTCGAGATGCGGAACTATTCTTACCTGATCCTTAATACGATTGCCTAATTTATACCGGATCTCATTTGAATGGGATTTAATGGTATTTAAAGCCAATGAATTATTCGTACTGTTAAAAAAGCTCAGGTAAACTCTGGCGATAGCCAGATCTGCTGAAACCCTCACTTTGGTTATTGTTACCATGATATTTGGTAAAAAATTCAATCCCTCACGCTGGAATATCTCGGCCAGATCCTTCTGAATTACTCCTGCAAACTTCTGTTGACGTTTAGATTCCATAAAATTGGGGATTAAAACAGTTTATAAATTAAAAAATCAATCTGAATGGTTCGGTCTGTATTAGTACAGATTCATTCACTATCTATTGCTGATTAATACAGCAATTTATCATAAGGGTAACGTTTGGTATGGATTACTTTTACCTTTTCATACAACAGCCCCCTGAATTCTTCAATATTTTCTTTATTCAATGCCGAAATAAAAATTGCCGGGTTTCTATCCTTATTCATCCAGCTATTTTTAAAGTCGGCAAGAATGATTGGTGGATGCTCATTTTGTGGGTCGAAATCAGCAGGTTTATAAGCGTCAATTTTATTAAATACGGTAATTATCTCTTTATCGATTGCCCCCATCTCTTTCAGGGTTTCATTGACAGTATTAATTTGATCTTCAAAATTAGGATGTGAAATATCGACTACATGTATTAAAATGTCAGCTTCACGAACTTCATCAAGTGTTGATTTGAAACATTCGATCAGATGATGGGGCAATTTGCGAATGAATCCCACGGTATCTGATAGCAAGAAGGGCAGATTCTCAATCACCACTTTCCTTACTGTTGTATCCAGTGTTGCAAAAAGTTTATTCTCGGCAAATACTTCTGATTTGGAGATCATATTCATAATCGTTGATTTGCCAACGTTTGTATATCCAACAAGAGAAACCCTGACCAGTTGAGCCCGGTTCTTTCGTTGAGTAAGATTTTGCTTATCAATTTCTTTTAAGCGCTCTTTTAATAGGGATATTTTATTCAGAATTAAACGACGGTCAGTTTCAATCTGGCTTTCACCCGGACCTCGCATTCCGATACCGCCTTTCTGCCGCTCAAGGTGAGTCCATAAGCGTGTTAAGCGGGGAAGTAAATATTGAAGTTGAGCGAGCTCAACCTGAGTTTTTGCCTGAGATGTTTGTGCTCTTTTAGCGAAAATATCAAGAATCAGGTTGCTGCGATCGAGTATTTTTACCTGCAGTTCATTTTCGATATTCCGGAGTTGGGAAGGCGAAAGTTCATCGTCAAAAATGACCATATCAATCTCTTCCGACTTAACATAGGCATTAATCTCTTCGAGTTTTCCGGTCCCAACAAATGTCGCCCTGTCGGGACGTTGCATTCGTTGTGTAAATGCCTTTTGTGTTTCGCCACCTGCAGTTTCAACTAAAAATTTAAGCTCATCCAAATACTCATGAGTTTGCTCCTCAGTCTCCCCCGGTGTAATTATACCCACAAGAACCGCTCTTTCAGGCTTAGCTTCAGTATCGAAAAATTTTTGTCTGGGCATCTATCCGTATTAACAAGCTGCAAAGATAAGAGTTTGATGGAATGTAATTTGATCGAAATCCGGATGGGAATTATAATTCAACGTAAATTTTACCTATCGATGGCTTGCAGTTCTTGTATGACCTGTGTTTTGCAGTCATGGTCTGTATATTTTTTTGCCGCTTGCTTGAGTGTCGGGTGTTTTAATTATTACTAATTGAGTTTGGAAGCATCAATAAAAACGGCAATGCCTTTGAATAATCTAAGTCAGGATATTCCAGACCTAACAGCCGGATGTTCTTGTAATAGATTTGATGTTGCTGATAATAGTTTTTTTCGCTTTGCACAAACCAGGCTTTTTCACCCAATTTTTGAGCTATGAACCATTTTTCAATTAAACGTGCACTTCTTCCATTGCCGTCATTCCAGGGATGAATTTTTACAAATACCAAATGAATCATTGCAGCAAAAAAGAAGACTTCTTTGCTTGTTAGTTCTTTTTGCAATAATATTTCGATATCGTTATAGAGTTTTTCCATTTCGCCTTCCACTTCAAAAGGAGTAGCTGCGACATATTCTATTTTCCCATCAGGCGTACTCACATACATATTCTGTGTTCTTATTTTGCCTTGCAGATGCTTGGCTACCATATGTTTGCTCAATAATTTATGGGTTTCTTCTATGTTTTTTTTATTTAACACATTGGTTTTCGCAAATGTGTAAGCATTATACAAGTCGTCTGTCTTTTTGGTGTAATCGGGCAAAAATTCAATGCCGAATTTTTTATGTTTGATATAGGAATCTAATTCAATTTCTTCACCTTCAATTTTGCTCGAAAAAACAGAGGATACCGAAGTATAAAAACTAAAACTAAGGGTAGATATTTCTGCATCCTGTAATTTATAAAAGGAGCTTTGCAAATCTTTATTTACTTGCAAGTGGTATTGCTCCAGCAAATCAATAGGTATAATTTTTAAGTTTTCTTTCATTATATTAACGTTT
>CAYHGN010000098.1:2681-14355 GCA_964356005.1 uncultured Sphingobacterium sp. | reverse complement strand
GCAGTTCCATTGGTTACACAACCATTGCCTGATACCGATGCATCGCTGATTGCAAGAACTCCGGTTGCCGATGTGTATAAAGTAATAATTGCCGATTTATTGGCAGCAGAAGCTGGTTTGCCTGTTTCCCACAGTGGAAATAATTTGGGCAGAGTTACCAAAGGAGCAGCCCAGGCTTTGCTTGGAAAAGTTTATCTATATAATAAGGATTACGCCAATGCTGAGAAATACTTTTTACTGGTAATCAATTCAGGAAAATATGGCTTGATGGATAATTTTCAGGAAGTATGGCACCGTAGTTTCGAAAACAATAAGGAATCCATTTTTGAGGTTCAATTTGCCGATATCGGTGGAAGTGGTACCAATGGCCGTAACGGAAGTTATCTTCCAGCAGTGAATGGTGCTACGGGTTCAGGCTTGGCTACTAAAAGAGCATTTGATGCATTTGATCCTGCCGATCCTAGACGCGGTATGTCAATTTTCAAACCGGGTGATACATTCGCGCCGAATGTAAGTACAGCTCTGACTACATTTAGTGCTGTTTGGTCAGCAACCGGCTATGCAGTAAAAAAGGGTATGTGGCCTATTATGTACGTCAATAGCAATGGTATAAACTACCCTATCATTCGTTATGCTGATGTATTATTGATGTACGCTGAAGCTGCAAATGAACTAAATAAGTTGACTGAGGCAAGAGCAGCTGTAAATCAGGTTCGAGCCAGACCATCTGTAAATATGCCTGCATTAACCGCTACCGATACAGGTACCAAAGCAGCCATGTTCACTGCCATCAATAAGGAAAGACAAGTAGAACTGATGTTTGAATTCATCCGTTTTAATGATTTGAGAAGATGGGGCCTGGCTGTTCAGGAATTAGGTCCAATTGGATATACAGCTAAGCATGCTTTATTCCCAATCCCACAGCTTGAGATGGATATCAATCCTAAACTGACTCAAAATACAGGCTGGTAATTTGCCTTTTGGGGGGATTAATTTACCTTAAGAAAAATATAGGGGTACTGTGGAACTGATTCGCAGTATCCCTTATTTTAAATTAAGGACGGATTTCTAAAAATGAACGCTGATCAGGTCATGTAAAGTTTTATCATGATTCAGATATGTGTACGTCTTATTTTGTTTTTTTCTATATTCAAAATGGAAACCAGGCGAACTTTTTCTCTCATAACAAGAGCATTTTGAAGGGCTACACATGAGGTAGAAGCTCATTTTTCAAATACAGAAAACAATTGCCTGTTAATTGGAATTAACTTGGAATAAAATACATGAAACGCAGGGATGTCATAAAGTGCTTAACGATTCTGCCAATAGCTGAATTCTCTCCTTTTCAGATTTTGGAAAATTCAATTATTGATGAATCCGGATCTTTATTCAGTTCTGCATCTGGTAAATCTTTTAGTTCTGATTTGCATAAAAAAGCTTTTGTTATGGATGGCCATATACACATGATGACCAGACAATTATTACAGGGACTTGATATTGGCGATCGCTATCCGGATGGTCATGTTGATATTCCAAGAGCTATTGAAGGTGGGCTGGATGCAATGTTCTTTTCATGCTATACTCCTGAGCCATATTATCCCGACCGTCTTGAAGTAAAAAATACATTTCGTGTTGTTGAACTGGCTCTTGCACAAATAGAAAAGAACAATCATCTGATAGAATTAGCACATAATGCTTCAGAAATTGTACAAATAAACCGTAAAGGAAAGATGGCAGCTTTTCTGGACCTTGAAGGAGGTTTTGATCTGGATGGAGATTTGAATATATTAAGGGCTCTTTACCGTTTAGGTCTCAGATCAGTGCAGCTTACAGCCCATAATGAAACAAATGCATTCATTGATTCCTGTTATGGGGAAAAGCGCTGGGGCGGATTAAATGCCCATGGGCGTGATATTGTTACCGAAATGAATAAGCTGGGGATGCTTGTTAATGTATCCCATGCATCAGATGATGCAATTCTACAGACCGTTGAAGCAAGTAGTCAGCCTGTAATTTATAGCCATGGAGGTTTTCGCGGTATTGTGAATAGTTTAAGGTGTATTACTGATGAGTGCGCGAAAGCATTAGCAGCAAAAGGGGGAGTAATTGGAATACAGTTTGGAAGCAGTTTCAATAACCCTAAGTATGCCCAATGGGTAGAATCAAAGCGCAAGCCGGTATCAACTGTATCAGCAGATTCAAAGGAAAGAAAACT
This sequence comes from uncultured Sphingobacterium sp., assembly GCA_964356005.1. Taxonomy (GTDB): domain Bacteria; phylum Bacteroidota; class Bacteroidia; order Sphingobacteriales; family Sphingobacteriaceae; genus Daejeonella. The sequence goes on along the minus strand of CAYHGN010000098.1, from coordinate 12,140 downwards.
ATTAACTATTGAGGAAGTAGATCAATCAATTTCCAAAGGACTGCCTTTTGTTCATAAAGAAGTAATTCCAGACGAGTACTGGATGGGTACCGCCCAGCTTGCAAAAGTCATTGATTATGGGGTACGTCTTGTTGGAGAAGATCATATTGCATTGGGCTCCGATTTTGATGGTGGACCTCCTCTTCCAAGAGAAATTAAGGATGTAAGTGATTATCCTCAAATGACTTATGCAATGCAGAAGCTGGGGTATTCAGAGCAGCGCATTCGTAAAATTCTCGGATTGAACTGGCTGCGTGTGATACGGCAGGTAACTGAGAAAGGATGATTAAAAGGAATAGTAATGCCTGGTATGAATGAGGCAGACTGGTTAGACTACTGCACATAAGAAAAATTTACAGGATTTTAAATAACCCGATAAACTAATAAACCCAGTAAAAATGAAACGTAGAAATGTTCTTAAAACCTTGACACTTCTGCCACTGGCAGGTAGCGCCATCCCATTTAATTCCTCGCTCGCATCACCGCTTGTCGAAAGTTTAACAGCTGCGCCCTTCAATACCGGGCGACCTGTTGAAGTTACGTTAGAGTCGTTTTTGGATAAAAACAATATTTACAGAACACATGGTATTGAGCCAATTATAAATTGCAGAGGTATTTTTACCATCATTGGAGGATCATTGAAACGTCCTCAAACTAAAGCTGCAATGGAATTGGCCTCACATAATTTTGCGCAAATGGATGAAGTGGCTGATGGTATCGGCCAGACTCTTGCCGATCTTACAGGTGCTGAATGGGGAGTAGTATCAGCGGGATGTGCGGCCGGACTAAAGCTCGTAACCGCGGCGGTGGTATCCGGGGGGGATCCTGAAAAACTGGTTCGTATTCCGGATCTGGATGGGCTGGAAAAAACCGAGGTTATTGTACCGATAACTTCCAGAAATGCTTATGATCATTCTATCAGGAATATTGGGGTAACTATGGTGAATGTTTCTACACTTGAGGAACTTGAAAATGCGATTAATCCCAAAACTGCACTAATCTATATGGTCAATGGCGACCGAACCTGGACAGGAGCGCCAATGTCACTTGAGAATATCTCTGCAATTGCAAAAGCAAAAAATATTCCTGTTTTGTTTGATGCGGCAAATGAAATTCTGACATTTCCTCCCGTGCATTTAAAACGTGGTGCAAGTATAGTTGCTTACAGTGGTGGAAAGGCTATCTGCGGTCCACAATCCTGTGGATTAATTCTTGGTCAAAAAGATATTTTAATGGCTGCATGGCAGGCAAGTTCTCCGCATCATGGTCCATGCCGGGATAATAAAGTAGACCGGGACGAAATGTTTGGTATGGTCGCAGCGGTTAAAATGTGGAAAGAAATGGATCATGATGCTGTACGTAAGCAATGGGATTCTTATCTGGACCATATCATTAAAAAAGTTTCGGGTATTAAAAGTGTTCAAACGATGATTCATATACCCTCAACGATGTCTGGACTTTCGAATGTATCACCTGAAGTTGTAATTATCTGGGATCCTGATGTCTTAAATATTACCGGAGCTGAAATGGCCGATGAACTGGGCAAGAATAAGCCAAGAATTGCAGTTGCCAGTGGTGGTGGCAGAGGCAAGGATCCTAATATTAATGGAATAGCAGTAACAACAATTGGGATGCAGGCCGGTGAAGAGAAGATTGCCGCCGATCGCATTTATAATGTTCTGACAGCAAAAAGAAGTCCAATAATAAAGGAAATGAAGGTTCCTGCAGCTAATATTTCCGGTACATGGGATGTTGATGTCAAATTTTATAACAGTGAAGGAAAGCACAAGCTATTCATTGAACAAGATGGCAACTGGATAAAGGGAACTCATCAGGGTGGCTTTGCTGTGAATGATATGGCCGGTTCAATAGAAGGGGATTCTGTTAAGCTCCAAAGCTCCGTAAGGCTGATAGGTGACTCGATAATCTACACATTTACGGGGAGCCTTTCCGGTAATACGATTACAGGTAACTTGTTCATGGGTGAATATCGAAGTGCAAAATTTACTGCCACAAGAAATACGAAACCTGCACCCAAAAAACCTGTTTTTGTACCTTCGGGTGCACCGCTTGCGAGTTAATGGAAATTACCTAAATTGAATTTTAAACACTTAAAATAATATATGATGAATAGAAATGTAATTATAAAAATCAGAGAATATGCAAGCGTCTTTGTTTTTAGCTTATGCCTGATGGCTCAATCGGCTGTAAATGCCCAGGAAATTGATATGCTGATTAAAGGGGGGCATGTAATCGATCCGAAAAATAATATTAATTCGGTCATGGATGTTGCAATTAAAAACGGTAAAATATTCCGTGTTGCAGCAAATATTCCAGTTGCAGAAGCTAAAAGAACGGTAGATGCAAAAGGTTTATATGTTTCTCCGGGTTTTATTGACATGCATGTCCATGTATTTGCGGGTGCTGAAGAACCTGGTTTTGCAGGCTTCGGTATCACAAACGGCTTTGGTAGTGTTGCACCAGATGATTTCACATTCCGCTCAGGAGTAACCACAGTTGTTGATGCAGGTTCTGCAGGCTGGAGAGATTTTCATGCTTTCAAAAAGCAGACAATTGATAATTCTCAAACCCGAGTTCTTGCTTTTATCAGCATGGCCGGACATGGAATGTTGGGTACCGTTCATGCTCAGGATACTACTGACATGAATCCGGTTACCACTGCCTTTATCATGAAGGAATATCCGGATATCATTGTAGGAATTAAAGCACATCATTATCAGGGAAATGATTTCGGCCCGGTTGATCGTGCAATTGCTACCGGAAGATTGACCAATAAGCCAATTATGGTGGATTTCGGATCAAGCACCCCTAAATTATCCATTGAAGAATTGTTTATGAAACATTTTCGCCCGGGTGATATTTTTACACATACTTTCTCAGGAAATGCTGCGTCAGCAGTGACCCCAAATGGTCGTGAACCAATTGTAGATGGCAATAATAGAGTTAAACCTTTCATTTTCGAGGCTCAAAAACAAGGCAGAATATTTGACACGGGTCATGGTGGTGGTGCTTTTGTCTGGAGTACTGCAATCAATGCATTAAAGCAGGGCTTTTATCCGAATACTATCAGTACTGATCTTTACAGAAACAGTAGAAATGCAGGTATGAAAGATATGGCAAATGTAATGTCTAAATTCTTAAATATGGGAATGTCTATTCAGGATGTGGTTTTACGTTCAACATGGAATCCTGCACAAGTTATTCAGCATACTGAACTGGGACACCTGAGTGCTGGAGCAGAGGCTGATGTCGCAGTTTTCAATATTAGAGAGGGTAAATTCGGATATATGGATGCTCGCGGATCAGTATTCAACGGCACCAAAAAACTGGAGGCAGAATTAACCCTTCGTGCCGGCAAAGTGGCATGGGATTTAAACGGTCTTAGTGGACCTCAATGGGATGCTGTCAGCAGATAATCAATTGTACTTAAACAGATAATTATGAGAACTAAAACAGCAGGATTTTCAGAATTTATTCAGCACCAATTTGTCCATATTGCTCAAAGAATAGCTGCTGTTTTAGTTCTTGTACTGATATCATCATACGTTCAGGCTCAGGAAATAGACATTCTTCTAAAAGGTGGCCATGTTATTGATCCAAAAAACAATATCAACTCTAAAATGGATGTTGCCATTGTTGCTGATAAAATATTCCGTGTTGCGAAGGACATTCCGGCTAATACCTCAAAAAAGACGATTGATATAAGCGGCTTATATATTACTCCGGGCCTTATTGATATGCATACCCATGTTTTTCACGGTACCGATCCGAATAGTATGACAGCAAATTCTTATGGTGGCTTGCAGGCAGATGCCTTTTCTTTCCGTGCAGGAGTTACTACTGTGGTTGATGCAGGGTCCTCCGGCTGGAGGAATTTCCCTCTTTTTAAAGCACAGACTATCGATCGCTCTCAGACCCGGGTTTTAGCCTTTCTGAATGTTGTAGGTCACGGAATGCTTTCCCGTTTTGATCAGCAGGATGTGACAGACATGAATCCGGAAATGAATGCACATATGATCAAACGACTTTATCCAAATCTGATCGTCGGATTAAAGTCTGCACACTATTGGGGTGATTTCACATCGGTAGATAAAGCAGTCGAATCGGGTAAACTTGCTAATGTTCCGGTTATTGTCGATTTCGGAGAACATACGCCTACTAATTCCATAGAATCTTTATTCATGGAACATTTCAGGCCGGGTGATATTTTTACTCATACTTTCTCAGAAATTAATGGAGGTCGTGAATCTATTGTAGATGAAAAGTCAAGGAAGGTAAAGCCCTTCGTATTTGCAGCTCAAAAAAGAGGCATTATTTTCGATGTGGGCCATGGTGCTGGAGCATTCAACTTTAATCAGGCAATTCCGGCCTTCAGACAAGGATTTATGCCAAATGTAATCAGTACAGACCTTTACAATTTGAGTATGAATGCGGCTATGAAGGATATGACTAACGTGATGTCTAAATTTCTTGCAATTGGAATGAGTCTTCAGGATGTTATTTTACGTTCAAGCTGGAATCCGGCGCAGGTTATTAAACGCACTGATTTGGGTCATTTAAGTGTTGGTTCTGAAGCCGATATAGCTGTGTTCAATTTGAAAAAGGGCAATTTTGGCTATATGGATGTTCGGCGCACGAAAATCAGTGGTACAGAAAAACTGGAAGCTGAATTGACTCTCAGAGCGGGTCGTGTAGTTTGGGATTTAAATGGAATCAGCGTTCCCGAATGGCAAATGCCAGCCATAACTAATTGATTTTTATTAAATAAATTCATAAAATTAAAACAACATGAACAAGCTATTAAATTTCAAAAGGTCAAAGTCATTATTTGCACTAATGCCATTAATGATTGCGCTTGTCTTTTTTGCATGTACCAGCCGGGTTAAGGCACAGGACATCGATCTTTTATTAAAAGGTGGCCATGTAATTGATGCAAAAAATAGTATTGACCGCAAAATGGATGTTGCCATAAAAGCAGGCAAAATATTTCGTGTTGCAGCCGATATTCCTGAAAATTCCGCAAAAAAAGTTGTGAATGTAAGCGGTTTGATTGTTGCTCCTGGACTGATCAATATGCATACACATGTATATGCAGGTTCTAATCCGGGATTTACCGATGGTACTTCAAGTCAGTTGCCGGATGCATTTGCACCACGTGCGGGTATAACAACTGTTGTTGATGCGGGGACTTCTGGCTGGCGTACTTTTCCCGACTTTAAGGCTAAAATAATTGATAATTCGATGACCCGCGTACTTGCTTTTCTGAGTATTGCTGCATCAGGTTATTCTGTAGATAAAGCCCAGGAAAATATTGCCGAAATGGATGTTCAAAAAACTGCTGAGACTGTCAATAAGTATCCGGATATTCTGGTTGGAGTTCGCATCGGACGATATGATGGAACTGAATGGACTCCTTTTGACCGTGCATCAGAAGCTGCCAAATTAGTCAATAAGCCGCTTTTTGTAGAGTGTCACTTACCTATGTATTCTCTTGAAGACCAGTTGAACAGGATGCGTTCAGGTGATATCATTACCCATGCCTTCGAAAATGTTTCTGAAAGGATGACTGTTGTGGATGAACAGGGAAAAGTGAGACCCTTTGTATTGGCAGCTCAAAAGAGAGGTGTACTTTTTGATATAGGTCATGGAGGCGGTGGATTTTGGTTTAACCAGGCAGTTCCTTCCTTTAAACAAGGTTTATGGCCAAATTCATTTGGTACCGATGAGCATCGTACAAGTATGAATTCAGGAATGAAAACGATGCTTAATGTAATGTCTAAATATTTGAATATGGGGATGACCATGCCCGACATCATAGCCAGAGGAAGCTGGAATGCCGCCAAATCAATCAAGCGTGAAGATCTCGGTAATTTATCGGAAGGATCGGTCGCAGATATTGCTGTATTGAGTGTTGCAAAAGGAAAGTTTGGTTTTGTAGATTCGGGTAATAATAAGATGGAAGGCGATAAAAAATTGGAAGCAGAGATGACTGTACGTGCAGGTCGTATTATTTGGGACCTCAACGGACTGGCAGCAAATGCATATAAATAGAAATACACTGAAATTAAAGAATATAAAATGAAACGTAGAAATGTAATCAAAGGCTTGGCGATGTTACCCCTTGCAGGCGCGGTTCTTCCGTCACAATCGGTTTTGGGGAATTCAATTACAAAAAGCGGACCGGGTGCTTTGTCTGGATCTGAAACTGTAACAACAGAAGCCTCCTTCATGGCCGATACCAATATTTTTCGTAGAATAGGCGTAGAACCGGTGATAAACTGTATGGGAACCTACACGATCATTGGAGGCTCGATCGAGCGGCAGGCAGTTCGTGAAGCCATGGAAGCTGCAGCACATAACTTTGTACAATATGATGAACTGGCTGATGGAATTGGTCAACGCCTTGCCGATCTTACCGGGGCAGAATGGGGTATGGTTTCGGCTGGTTGTGCTGCGGGGCTTAAACACATTACCGCTGCTTGTGTAACAGGCGGTAATCCGGAAAAACTGATTCGCATCCCTGACCTGACCGGTTTTGATAAGGATGAAGTTATTATTCCAAGATATTCACGTAATGCCTATGATCACGGAATCAGGAATATTGGGGTTAAAATAGTTCATGTTACTACTCCTGAAGAGTTGGAGATGGCAATTAATCCAAAGACAGCAATGATTTACCTGACGGCAGGGGCAGCTTCTGAAACTGGACAGCCATTATCGCTCGAAGTAATATCATCCCTCGCTAAACCAAAAAATATTCCGGTTTTGATTGATGTAGCAGCTCAAAATCTGACCATTCCACCGGTACACCTAAAGCGTGGAGCTACACTTGTAGCATACAGCGGAGGAAAAGCAATCTGCGGACCACAATGCGCCGGATTAATGTTAGGTGATAAATCAATTTTAATGTCAGCCTGGCAGGCAAGCTCTCCTCATCATGGACCCGGACGTGATAATAAAGTTGGTCGTGAAGAGATGATCGGGATGATGGCGGCGGTTGAAGATTGGGTTAAAAGAGATCATGCTGCCGACTGGAAGAAATGGTTGGGCTGGCTTGAAACCATTTCTAAGAAAATTGCTCCTATTGAAGGGGTTAAAACTAATGTTCATGAACCGCAGGGCTTATCAAACAAGTCGCCTGTATTATTTGTGACCTGGGATGCCAATAAGCTAAATATTAATAGTTTTGAACTTGCCGAGGAATTGGGCAGAAATAAACCAAGAATTGCCCTCGCAAGTCGCGGTGAAACTGATGGTATTAGTTCAGTCAGTATAACTACAGGACAAATTCAAGCCGGAGAAGAGAGAATCATTGCAGACAGACTTTTTGAAGTCCTGTCAAAAAAACGCAGTCCAAGGCCTGAAATGTCTGCCCCTTCAGCAAATCTTGCCGGCCTTTGGGATTTGAATATCAAATTCTTCAGTAGTACCAGCATGCATACTTTGAGTATTGAGCAGGATGGCAACTGGCTTTCAGGGACTCATAAAGCAGATTTTGACACCAGAACTGTTGGAGGTACAATTGATGGTAATAAGGTAAGGTTTGAAAGCACAATAAAAATCATTGCCGATAACATAAATTACCTTTTCCAGGGTACAATGAATGGTGATACGATGTCTGGAGATATTCATTTAGGCGAATACCGTACTGCTACTTTTACCGCAAACCGCAATAAATCAAAACCTGTAAGAAAAAGAATTCAAATTCCTGCTGGTCCGCCTCTCGCAACTTAATATCATTTTACCCTGCCGCTTTCTTTTAGATCAAGAAACCGGCAGGGAGATTTAGGCAATTATGTCTTTAAATTAACTATTGAATGTGAACCACCTGTTTAAACCTTTTATTATATAATAACAATCAAATTGATGAAAAATTTAAAAAACGCCGCTTTTTTTTTCTTATTAACCCTATTTTTTGTCAATGCAGTAAACGCACAGCAAAGTTCTGCAAGCAATACCTCGGATTTTCTTGTTTATAATGTTAAAAAGTCGGCTAAAATGGTCGATGTAAACGATAAATGGAATGCTTCCGGATGGAAAGGGATCAAGTCGATCAAGATTCGGAATTATATGGGTGAAATTCCTGCTTTTAAGCCTAAAGCAGATGTGAAAATGACCTATGATGATGATTTTATCTATGTTATTTATAGAGTTAAGGATCGTTATGTAAAAAGTATAACTGAAAAAATAAACGGACCTGTATGGAAAGACTCTGCTGTTGAGTTCTTTTTCTCACCGGAGGCAGACAATCCAATCAACTATTTCAATCTAGAGATCAACTGTGGAGGAACTCCATTGCTTCATCACAAAAAGAACAGACCTACTGTTGAGGATATTCAGAAAATTCAAATCAAAGCCTCTTTGCCCAAGGTGGTTGATACGGAGATTATAGATCCGGTAACATGGACTATGTCTTTTAAGATCCCACTGACTATGCTTGAAAAATATACGAATGTGGTTCGCCCAAAGCCTGGTGTAGCCTGGAGAGCGAATTTCTATAAAATCGCAGAAATAAATTCGAATCCGCATTATATCACATGGAACGAAGTTAAAAATGACAAACCGCAATTTCATTTACCGCAGTTCTTTGGGATACTTAAATTTCAATAGTATTTATATACAGTAGCTTATTTGAAAATAAAAAATCACCTGCTCACGAATACTATTAACATGCGATAGAATGACATTATTGAAAAAATTAAGATCGTACCAGTTTCCTTATCAGATAATTATTCTGATAGTTTTTGTTTTAACTGCTATTCAAAAGGTAAATGGGCAGGAAATTGATATTCTTTTGAAAGGCGGACATGTGATCGATCCAAAGAATAATATCAATGCTAAAATGGATGTAGCGATTTTGGGTGGTAAAATATTCAGAGTGGCGACAAATATTCCAGAATCTTCAGCTAAAAAGACAGTAAATGTTAGCGGGCTCTTTGTCAGCCCCGGAATAATTGATATGCATGTGCATGTATTTCCGGGTAACGACCCATACAGTACCTCGGTGGCTAATTCCTCCCGCAGTCAGAATGCGGATGCTTTTTCTTTCAGATCCGGTGTAACTACTATGGTGGATGCAGGAACTTCCGGATGGCGGAATTTCAGAACATTTAAAGCTCAGTCAATTGACAAATCTCAGACCCGAATTCTTGCTTTTCTAAATGTGATCGGTAATGGAATGATAGGCCGCTTTGAAGAGCAGGATATAACGGATATGAATCCTGAAATGAATGCCTACATGATTAAAAAGTTATTTCCTGAGATTCTGGTAGGTATTAAGTCGGCACATTATTGGGGCGAATTCATATCCGTGGATAAGGCAGTTGAATCGGGTAAGTTGGCTGATGTTCCGGTCATGGTAGATTTTGGAGAACATGTACCAACTAATTCCATTGAGTC
>CAYHGN010000098.1:0-2581 GCA_964356005.1 uncultured Sphingobacterium sp. | reverse complement strand
CTGGAGGCTGAGCTGACTTTAAGGGCCGGGAAAATAATGTGGGATTTGAATGGTATCAGCGGACAGCCCTGGAGAGACTGAGAGCACTGAAATGAAATATCATGGAAAATAATTTAATTCAGACTGAAAAATACAGGTTCATGAACTGTTTCTATGTTGAATTCAGGAACCGCGTTATGATGTCTCTTCAAAGGGTATCGATGATGCTATTTTTATTACTAAGTCCGTTTTTTTCTCAGGCTCAGGATTATGATTTATTACTTAAGGGCGGAAGACTGATTGACGCAAAAAATAAACTGGATGCCAAATTGGATGTTGCTGTAAAAGACGGTAAGATTTCCAGAGTGGATGCTGATATACCCTCTTCAAGGGCAAAAATGGTACTGGATGTAAGTGGTCTTTTGGTTGCTCCCGGACTGATCAATATCCATACTCATGTTTTTGCTGGCAGTAATCCTGGTTTTTCTGACGGGCAATCCAGTCAGTTGCCTGATGCCTTTGCGATTCGTTCCGGTATAACAACAGTTGTTGATGCGGGTACAAGCGGGTGGAGAACTTTTCCTGAATTTAAAACAAAAGTGATCGACCCTTCAATCACACGCGTACTCGCCTGGATCAATATTTTCGAAACCGGGTTTAGCTCAGGCTCTGGTTTTGAACCTGATATGGGTACAGTAAGTGCTCAAAAAACTGCTGAATCCATTCAGAAATACAAGGATTATATTGTAGGCACCAGGGTTGGTCACTATAAAGGTAAAAGCTGGCTTCCTTTTGAGCGGGCTTTGGAGGCTGCAAAAATTGCAAATACACCGCTTTTTGTGGAATGTCATATGCCTCAATACACACTTCAGGAACAATTGGACCATATGCGCCCGGGTGATATTATTACCCACTCATTTGAGAATGTCTCTGAGCGTATGACGGTTGTTGATGAGCAGGGAAAAGTCAGGCCTTTTGTTTTGGAAGCACAGAAGAGGGGTGTACTTTTTGATGTGGGACATGGCGGAGCCGGGTTCTGGTTCAATCAGGCAATTCCGGCATTTAATCAGGGACTCTGGCCAAATTCTTTTGGAACTGATGAACATCGTACAAGTATGAATTCAGGAATGAAGAACATGCTGAATGTGATGTCGAAATATCTGAGTATTGGGATGAGTATTCCCGATGTAATTGAACGGGGCAGTTGGAACGCAGCGCAATCAATTAAGCGTGAAGATCTTGGAAATTTATCGGAGGGTTCAGTAGCAGATATTGCTGTGTTGAGTATAATTAATGGCAAATTTGGTTTTGTAGATTCCGGACAAAACAGGATAGAAGGGGATCGTAAACTTGAAGCAGAACTTACTGTACGCGCCGGCAGGATTGTATGGGATTTGAACGGATTGGCAGCGAATAAATATAAATAAAATGAAGCGCAGAAGTGTGATTAAAGGTCTTGCGTTACTTCCGGTAGCCGGAAATGTTTTTTCAGTTAAAGGAGCAGAATTAAAGGATTTGCAAGGCCCTTTGGAAAGTGTGTCAGAAACATCATTAAGTTCATTTCTTGATGAGAAGAATATCTATCGTTTAATGGGGGTTGAACCCATCATAAATTGCAGGGGTTCATTTACGATCATTGGGGGTTCAATTAAACTTCCAAAAGTAAAAGCGGCGCTTGATGCGGCCAGTAATAATTTCGTTCAGCTTGATGAATTGGCTGAGGCAGCCGGTAAGCGGCTCTCAGAACTTACAAAAACTGAATGGGGAATGGTTTCCTCCGGATGTGCAGCCGGAGTTAAACATATTACAGCAGCTTGTGTTACTGGAGGAAGTCCCGAAAGGCTGATTCGGATTCCAGATCTTACCGGATTTGAGAAAACGGAGGTAATTATTCCCAGATACTCACGTCAGCATTATGATCATGCTGTTCGAAATATTGGGGTAAAAATCATAACTGTTGCCACTGCCGACGAGCTTGAGAAAGCCATTAATCCGAAAACTGCAATGATCTATCTGACCTCAGGAACTCCAGGGGCAGCATCAGATACAGGCCAGCCTCTTTCTCTGGAAGTAATTGCAGCAATTGCCAAACCAAAGAATGTTCCAATTTTAATGGATGCCGCAGCTGAAAGTCTTACAATTCCACCTGTACATTTGAAAAGAGGGGCAGATATTGTGGCTTATAGTGGAGGTAAAACTATCCGCGGACCGCAGTCGGCAGGTTTGATGCTTGGCAATAAAAATATTTTACTTGCGGCCTGGCAGGCAAGTGCCCCGCACCATGGACCGGGCCGTGATAATAAACTCGATCGTGATGAAATAGTTGGTATGGTAGCTGCAGTTGAGGATTGGCTGGTACGTGATCATGCGGCTGAATGGAATAGATGGCTTGCCTGGCTTGATGTAATTTCGAAAAGGGTATCAGGTATCAGCGGAATGAGCACGAAAGTTATTGAGCCGGTAAATCTGAATAATAAATATCCTGTGCTTCATATTATATGGGATCCCGCAAAATATCCCGTGACGGGTTATGAGATCGCTGAAGAGGTAGGAAGGAATAAGCCAAGGATTGCATTAGGGAATCGTGACGAAGCTGATGGAA
>CAYHGN010000097.1:0-14493 GCA_964356005.1 uncultured Sphingobacterium sp. | reverse complement strand
TGATTTCAATTTAAACCTCATTAGAAATAATCCACAACGCCTTTCCTCCTCGTAGGCAAACGTCTCTTTGATTTCATCAAATAATCCTGTACTTTTGTACCCGAAATAAGAGCAGTATTTGATACAATGCACGCAAATAGCACGTACACGTATAAAACAAAAGTCTGTTACTCATTATAAATTAAACACTTTAAAAAATCAAACTATGTCATCAGTAGAGACAAATTATGTTCCTTACAAAGTTAAGGATATTTCATTAGCAGAATGGGGCCGTAAAGAGATCGGTCTTGCTGAAGCAGAAATGCCGGGATTAATGGCACTTCGCAAAGAATTTGGTGCATCAAAACCTCTTAAGGGTGCACGTATTGCCGGATGTTTGCACATGACCATTCAAACCGCTGTTCTAATTGAAACTCTTGTTGAATTAGGAGCTGAGGTTACCTGGTCATCTTGTAACATTTTCTCAACTCAGGATCATGCTGCTGCTGCAATTGCTGCTGCAGGAATTCAGGTTTATGCCTGGAAAGGTCTGAATGAGGAAGAATTTGACTGGTGTATTGAACAAACTTTACATTTCGGTCCGGATCACAAACCATTAAACATGATTCTTGATGATGGTGGTGATTTAACTAACATGGTATTTGACAGGTTTCCTGAACTTATTGCAGATATCAAAGGTCTTTCAGAAGAAACTACTACCGGGGTTCACCGCTTATACGAGCGTATGAAAAACGGAACATTGCATTTACCTGCAATCAATGTAAATGATTCAGTGACCAAATCTAAATTTGATAATAAATACGGTTGTCGTGAGTCATTGGTTGATGCGATCCGTCGTGCAACTGATGTAATGATGGCCGGTAAAGTGGCTGTTGTTTGTGGTTATGGTGATGTTGGTAAAGGTTCTGCAGTTTCATTAAGCTCTCAGGGAGTTCGTGTAATTGTAACTGAAATTGACCCCATCTGTGCATTACAGGCAGCAATGGAAGGGTATGAAGTGAAGAAATTAGCTACAGCAATTAAAGAAGCGGATATCGTAGTAACCACAACCGGTAACTGCGACATCGTTCGAGGCGAGCATTTCCTTGCTTTAAAAGACAAAGCTATTGTTTGTAATATCGGTCACTTCGATAATGAGATTGACATGGCATGGTTAAACGGTAACTATGGCAATACCAAAGTTGAGATCAAACCACAGGTTGATAAATATACCATCAACGGTAAAGATGTGATTATACTTGCTGAAGGCCGATTAGTGAATTTAGGTTGTGCAACCGGACACCCTTCATTCGTAATGTCGAATTCATTTACTAATCAGACTTTAGCTCAATTAGAACTTTGGACAAATACTGATAAGTATGAAAACAAGGTTTACGTTCTTCCAAAATACCTGGATGAGAAAGTAGCTCGTTTACATCTTGCAAAAATCGGTGTTGAACTTGAAACACTATATCAGCATCAGGCTGATTATATTGGTGTTCCTGTTGAAGGTCCGTTCAAAGCAGATTCATACAGGTACTAATTAAGGTGGAGTGTTGTCTGTTATCTGTTGTCTGTTGTCTGATAAACTGTTAACTGTTAACCGACAACTGATAACCACTTAAAAGAATGCTTACTCGAGGGTAAGCATTTTTTTTGCCCCGATATTTTCGGGTAACCATTAGCTAACTCTGTGAAATTTCAATATTTGATCCAGCTGCCTGATTGTGACACTTTTGCAATGAGAAAGATGCACAAATTCAAATGCGGCATTGATCTGGAAATCATTTATCGATACCGTGTTAAACAGTCCGGAACATTCAATTTTCCCTTCTGAGCTATATCTGATAATTCTATAAACCTTGTCTTCGCTTTCAATATAAAACCATGAGCCTGCCCCTTCACCGGCAAGCCATTGGCTATTTTCAGGGATACCTTCCGCCAATTCAGGAGCACTAAGCGTAGTATAGAGATGCTGCTTGATTTTCATAAAATCTCCTCAATGATCAATGTTTTTGCATCAGAGAAATTTTGTTCCTCAAACTTTTTACATTGCCAATAGGGCTGGGTGAAATAGTTAAAGGAATAAATAATTGAAGCTTGTCAACTAATGGTGGATCTCCTGACAATACGATAGTCCGCACAAAACGTGAACAATTTGTCCCCTGAATTATAAACGGTCCATACTTCAAAGGACTCATATCCTGCATTTTTTTTGCAAAGGAAAAAGCTTTTTGAAAATTTACCCTTGTGTAGGATGCATGAAGAGTTCCGCTGCCATGGCAAGCTTTATTTTCAGTTAGTTCAAGTAAAATTTCTTTGAAATTCTGCAATTCATTTTTCGATTTCGAAACAAGTGCCTTTGATTGAATCTGCAAATCATGGTCAGTTTCCACATCCCTAACCCTGCCATATCCAAATGGCGCATGATACCTTCCAAAATCAAAATAATAGCAATTCCCGGTTTCTATCTCCACAAGAACTAATGCAGAATGGCCAACCTTATAATAATTATTTTTACTGAAACCCAAAACATCCATCAGGGAATCATACCATGCACCGGATTGTTTACACAAGGTTTCCGGCCAAGCAATACTTATTGCAAAACCTGTGTGCATTTAAGATCAGATAAATTAATGCTTGTCAGACTATTATCCCCTATATCTTGATAATTGAAGGTTTCACTATTTTGAATTATCCTGAATTGAGAAATGCTCAGGGTTTGAAGGTCATTTTCCCTTTTCATTAATATATTAACTCTATCGATATCGCTATGGTTTGCAGAATGAAAATTCAGAATATTTGAATCTTCAAATTCACTGTTTTCATTTAGCCAGTTATTAAACCAGATTTTTCGAAGCTGCCTGTCGGCGTCTGAATAAAGAGTAGCCGATGACCAGATAGCTGGTATATTCTGATCAATTATTTGAATATGTTTGTTTTCTCCATCCCAAACTAGTTGATTAAACTTAAGTCCATACCCGTAATCAATGAGCAGAAGTGTGAAAGGCTCAACATTGTCCAAATTAATTTTGGCCATGAATTCATAATGTGATGGGAAATTGAAACTATCCAATAAAACATGCCCTCTGCTTTTAAAATACGAAGCTTTTTTAGTATGGTTTTGAAAAGCCCCATTTAGCAGACAGGCAATTTGCTTTTTGTGACTTGCAGCAATCCATGTTCCTCCGGCAACCATATCTTTGGGATACACCAGGCTATTATTGTTATCAGTATAGATTTGGGGTTTAAGTGTGGCACGCAAAGTCAGTTCATCTCTGCTGGATGTCAAAACAAAACCATTATTAAGCGGTATATAGCTTACTGTGCACATTGCTGCTTATGTCTTATCGTTGCAGTCGCAACACCAAAACCTTCATTAATTAAATGATCCATTTTCTGTTCAATCAGTCCAATTTTAATTAATGCCTGATGATGAATACTATGTTCAAGACAATAAGCCAGCTCACGATCTATTGATGTTCTTATCGTTTTTAAAGTCTCCTTTTCAGAAGAAAAGTTACCAACTAATTGAATCTCCTGATCCGTATTAAGACATTGAATATCATTACATATCTTGTCGATACAGGAAATTGCAGACACAGGATTCTGCTCCAATTCCGGGTTTCTGTCTCTGCTATCGTAATTGACTAATCCTTGACTTACACCATTGATTATACACAAATAAAACTCCAAAATATGACGTACATGCTGACCGATAGTTGTATCAGATAATAATTGAGATTTATACTGGTACTGTTTATGCTCCAGAGAGGCAATCAGAGTCCTAATTTGTTGTAAGTTTTCCTTGCAGTGGCTTATCATATTATGGGTATTTGGAATTTTTATCCGGCTTATTAATTTCACAAAGAATAAACTATATATACGGAATAAACCGATCGTAATTAACGAAGAAGAAATTATCCCCTTTTTAAGGTTCTCTGATTCATTTTATATATTTTTTCACCCAAATCAAGAAAATTTTTCGCATTTAAAAAACCATCAGTTCTGTAAACCACTTTACCGTCTGAGTTGATAAATAAGAAAGTTGGATATCCCCGAACCTTGTATTTAATTGCCAAGGCTGGTCCATCACCTTTTTCACCATTCAGAGAAATATTAATAAATGCGGGATTGTACTGTTCACCTACTGCCTTACTTCTGAATGTGGTCATTTTCAGCTCGATACATGGTCCACACCAGGAAGCATTGACATATAAAAAAATGAGTTTATTTTCCTTCTTAGCCATTTGAAGGGCTTCCGAAAAAGTATTTTTCCTAAACTGCAGGCCAAAAGCTATTTCAGGCCTTCGTTCTGCTTTAACATAACCGGAGGCCGTTAAAAGGATGACAAAAAACATTCCTGTTATAATTTTCATTCGATCATTATAATTTAAGTGTAGAAATGAATTATCAATGTTCAAATTAGCAATTCAATTGGACTAACTGCTTAAAAATCGATTTCTTGAAATTGGATTACTTAATGAGAATTATTTGCTTGTAGATTTTGCATTTATCCAATGCTTAATTTCAGGTTCAATATTAAGGTAATCTCCTGTTGTCATTGTTTGAATAATTCCATTCTGTTAATGGTGAAATAGGCAAAAAAAGTGAAACCCAAAGTCAGCGCAATTCTAAATATCATTGCTCCGAAAGTCTTACCCTCATGAATCCCGCCTGATTGGATATAAAATAGAAACCCAATAAATGCAATAACTAGAATTATTGTTGCCAACCCCAATGATTTATATGTCCAATTTTGGGAGGCTATAAAGCCATAAACAGAAATAAGATAAATAAAACTGCTTATGAAATTAGCCCAAACAATGAATAAAACATAGTTCCCTTCTTTTTCTCTAATGTCAAACAAATCAAAAATTACTGATGTACTTAGGAACATCGTCAACAAGCCAAATCCTGTCAAAATAGCAATAACTAAATAGAGTATGAGCTTCTTCATCATTGAGTTAGTTGTTTCATTTTAAGAAAAGCAAAACCAAGCCATACGACTGATACTGTCATCGTGATTGCACCAACCAAGACCAATACTGGTGGTAATCCTAAATAAACTTCCGATAAAATTCCGATAGGCATCAATAAACCAGTTAAAGCTAACCAGGAAATGGCTTTTACGTTTTTAAGATTGTCGCTAAAGCGAATTAGTAAATAGCCGATAAGAATATTTAGAAAGGCAAAGAGATTGCCATGAACGTGTGCAAGTCTGCTTTCAAAATGTTTACCAATACTATAAGAATTTGCCCATTCTTCTTTTCCCGGCGCAAAGTCACGAAGGTAAATTAGCAGAAAACCATAAGCCATAAAAAAGCCCATTGTCAAAAATCCTATTGCAATGTTGTTCTTTCCGTTCATCATGTTCAGTTTAAAAGGTAACATACCTCAAATAAAGGTATGTTATTGATAACTAAATAAATATGATAAAGGTCACAATTAAATGAAGTGATTATTTTCCCTTCATTAATTTAGTACCTACAGGGGGCAATTGATACTTATTACAAATACAGCATTAGGGCAATTTATCTATCTTTGAAGGATCTATATAACACTCATTGTTGAATTACAATATGGCAAAACTCTCGGTTAACATCAATAAAATAGCTACACTTCGTAATTCAAGAGGTGGCAACAACCCCGACCTGATTAAAGTTGCTCTTGATGCCGAACGCTTCGGTGCGGAGGGAATTACCGTTCATCCCCGACCGGATGAAAGGCATATCTGTTATCAGGATGTATTCGACCTGAAAAAGGTGATTCAAACGGAGTTTAATATTGAGGGTAATCCCAATGAACAAAAATTCGTTGAGTTGGTTTTAGCCAACAAGCCTGCACAGGTTACATTGGTACCTGATTCTGAGGGCCAATTAACATCCAATCACGGTTGGGATACAATCAAACATCAAAGCTACCTGAAAGATATTATTGCAGAATTTAAATCTGAAGGTATTCGTGTATCCATTTTTGTAGATCCTGATGAGGATATGATTGAAGCTGCGAAGCGTACAGGAACAGACCGCATTGAACTTTATACCGAAGCGTATGCCAGCAATTATCATGCAGACAAGGAATTTGCAATTAAACCTTACATCGCTGCCGCAGAAATTGCAAACAATTTAGGCCTTGGTATTAATGCAGGCCATGATCTGGATTTACACAACTTAAATTACTTTTCAAAAAATATTCCCGGATTACTCGAAGTAAGTATCGGGCATGCACTTATCTGCGACTCACTGTATTTAGGTTTGGAAAATACTATCCAAATGTACCTGAGGGCACTAAAGAATAATTAATCTCATAACCGGCACTATTCCTTGCGTATGATTCAAACACTGGACATTGATGATTTTCTGCAACTGGCCGAAACTATCCCGGTGATTGATGTCAGAACTCCGCTGGAGTTTGATCACGCCCATATTCCGGGTGCTCATAACCTACCTATTTTTTCGAATGAGGAAAGGGTTCAGGTAGGTACAACCTACAAGCAAAAGAGTCGTGAAGCTGCAATTCTGCTTGGATTTGATCTTACCGGTCCTAAATGGTCAGGTTTTATTAAGCAAGCACTCAAGAATGCTCCCGAAAAAAAAATCCTGGTTCATTGCTGGCGCGGAGGCATGCGTAGTGGTGCAATGGCATGGGCATTAAATCTTTATGGCTTTGAAGTTTTTCTTTTGGAAGGAGGATACAAAAGATATCGTAACTGGGTTCTGGATCAATTTAAAGAAAGGTATTCTATACTCGTTTTGGGTGGGATGACTGGCTCGGGGAAAACAAAGACCCTTAATCAGCTAAAAAATCTTTCCCAGCAAGTCATTGATCTTGAAGATCTTGCACAACATTTGGGATCTTCCTATGGATCAATGGGTCAACTTATTCAACCCGGTCAGGAGCAGTTCGAAAATTTACTCGCCCGGGAGCTAAATAAAAATGACAAAAATATACCATTATGGCTCGAAGATGAGAGTTTATCGATAGGCCGATGTTTCATTCCCAATCCCATTTTCCATCAGATGCGTCAGGCTCCTGTGATGAAAATGATGGTCCCATTTCAGGAAAGAGTTGATTTTCTAGTAAAAGAGTACGGAGTGCTTGATAAGGATTTTTTGGTTGAGGGTACCTTGAGAATCGGAAAACGATTGGGTCCGGAACAAACCCGCGATGCAATCCTGGCCATTCGTGAAAACCGTATGGATGATTTTATAAAAATTGTGCTGGTCTATTATGATAAAACCTATGCCAATGGACAGGGAAAAAGGGAAGAGAAAAGTATCCATATCATCGAATGCAGCAGTACAGATGCAAATGAAAATTGCAAACTATTGTTGAATCACATTAAATCAGAACAAATTATTAATGCAGTCATTCAGTCTTAATTACCATTATTTCAAATAACCTCATGTCTCACTACTCAATACTCAATACTCACTACTCAATACTCATATCTCAATACTCATATCTCAATACTCAATACTAAACCATGCCCAAAGAAATAAAATTAACTCAATATTCACATGGCGCAGGCTGTGGTTGTAAAATTAGTCCTGCAGTATTAGACATTATCTTACACAGTCCAATCACACATTCGGCCGATCCTAATTTACTGGTAGGAAATAATACGCGGGATGATGCCGCTGTACTCGATCTTGGCAATGGGACTGCACTCATCTCAACAACTGATTTTTTCATGCCAATAGTGGATGATGCCTATGACTTTGGCAGGATAGCTTCTGCAAATGCCATCAGTGACGTTTATGCGATGGGTGGGAAGCCCATATTAGCTATTGCTATTTTGGGATGGCCAATCGATAAATTAGCACCCGAAGTTGCACAGAAAGTACTGGAAGGTTCAAGGGCAATTTGTGCTGAAGCAGGAATTACCCTTGCAGGCGGACATAGCATTGATTGCCCGGAACCGGTGTTTGGCTTGTCTGTGAATGGTATTGTAGATATAAAACATTTAAAACAAAACTCTACTGCAAAGGCAGGATGCAAACTTTATCTCACAAAAGCACTCGGAGTAGGAATCCTGACCACGGCACAAAAAAAGGGAATTCTAAAGCCTGAACATGCGTCTATCGCCCTAAAAAGCATGTCGATGCTGAATAAGATTGGTGAGACACTGGGCAAATTGGATTATGTAAAAGCAATGACTGATGTTACTGGCTTTGGTTTACTTGGGCATCTATCTGAAATGTGCGAAGGCAGCAATCTACAGGCAGTTATTGAATTCGATAAGGTTCCAAAAATTGCGGTGATCGAAGAATATCTTGACCAAAATTCTGTGCCGGGAGGCACCAACAGAAACTGGAACAGTTATGGACATAAGATCGATTCAGGTAGTAAAACACTTGACAGGAAAACTACAATTCTCGCTGACCCGCAAACCAGTGGAGGACTGCTGGTTGCTGTGGAAGAATCTAAAGCAGCGGATTTAGAGGAAGTACTTCGGTCATATGGAGTTGATGAATCAAATATTCTATGTTTCGGAGCGTTAAAGAAAAGGACCGGAAATTATCTGGTAGAAATAATTTAAAAGGATATGTTTACTGAGCTTTCAACACAATTAGCTTTGGAATTAATTACCTTTAAAAAACGCCATTATGAAAAGAACAGTAATCTATTTATTCATTTCAATGGGATTCGCCTTCATCAGCGGATGCGGAACTGAAACAACAATCAATGATGATGAAGCAGCATCGGTAATCTCAAATTATCTGGATGAAAACCCGGAATATAAAACAGCCAGTTTCACTTTCGGGGAAATGAAATTCCGTCAAAATAAGGACCAGGAAGAGCTAAATAAGTACCAGGAACTTGAAGAATCGGGGTACATTACCATGGACATGCAGGAACAAAAGAAAGTGTTCCTTTCCAAAGACAGTTCATTTGTCTATTTGATCAAATTGACCGAAAAATCTGCACCTTTTGTTCTGGAGCAAGGTAATGATAAAGCAAAGGTCAAGACTATTATTTATGAAATGGACAATGATAAGCCTGTTAATTTTGTGAAAACCAATGACAATTCTGCAAAAGTGACGGTTACTTTGGTAAAGGCTGTAACCGACTTCTATCCTTTTGATAACAACAAAGGCTCAAACAGTGAGTTTATTACCAAAACATACAAACTGAAGCATAAGAAGGACGAAGGATGGGTTGTTTCCGGTGAAAAATAAACATCGAAAAATGCTAAAAATCAAAAGTATTTAGCATTTTTTTATCCAAACGATGAGTTCTTAAATTATTGACGATTTTATTACATCTAAATTATTTCAGCAATTTAATAATGTGCTGAAAATCCTTATTTTTGCCTCATAAAAACTCCCCTCTTTTTAATGAAGCTAAGTATAGATTATCAGGAAAAATTTGAGCAGCGTCACATTGCTCCGAATGAGCAGGACACCGCAAAAATGCTAAGCACCATTGGTGTTGATTCCATTGACGAATTAATAAGTCAAACAGTTCCACCTAATATCAGATTAAAAAATCAGCTGAACCTGCCGGAAGCAAAGAGTGAAGCCGATTACCTGAATGATCTGAAACAAACAGCATCAAAAAACAAAGTATTTAAATCGTATATCGGTCAGGGTTACCATGATGTAATTATCCCCGGTGTTATTCAACGCAATATTCTGGAAAATCCCGGATGGTATACCCAGTATACACCTTATCAGGCAGAAATTGCACAGGGGCGTTTGCAGGCCCTATTAAACTTTCAGACCATGGTGATGGATCTCACAGGAATGGAAATTGCAAATGCTTCACTTCTGGACGAAGGAACGGCCGCTGCCGAGGCCATGTTCATGCAATACAGCCTTCGTAAGAATGAGAACGCAAAAATATTTTTTGTCTCTGAAGAGGTCTCTGCTCAGACTACTGATATACTTCAAACCCGAGCTGCTCCTTATGGTATTCAGATAATTATAGGCAACCATGAATCAGTGAATCTGGATGAGAACATGTTCGGTGCTATTGTTCAATACCCTGCTGCTAAAGGTCAGATATACGATTACTCAGATTTCGCAGGTAAAGCCCATGAAAAAGGTATAAAACTTACAGTGGTTGCCGACATCATGGCACTTACTTTATTGACTCCTCCAGGAGAATGGGGTGCCGATATCGTAGTTGGCTCAAGCCAGCGTTTTGGTATTCCAATGGGATTTGGCGGGCCTCATGCCGCATTTTTTGCTACTAAAGACGAATATAAGCGTTCTTTACCGGGCCGGATTATTGGAGTAACCATTGACAGTGCCGGAAATTATGCCCTCCGTATGGCGCTTCAAACCCGCGAGCAGCATATCCGAAGGGATAAAGCAACTTCAAATATTTGCACAGCACAAGCACTTCTGGCAATCATGGCAAGCATGTATGCCATCTACCATGGACCAAAAGGAATTAAGCAGATTGCTGAACGAATCCACGGACTAAGTGTATTCTTGTCTCAAGCCCTTGAAGCACTTGGATATAAACAGGAAAATAAATTTTTCTTCGATACCATCAAATTAGACCTGGGTGATCTGATCAACCCCATCCATGCAGAGGCTCTGAACAATGAAGTAAATCTGAACTATCAGGGTTCACATGTGAGTATAACCTTGGATGAAACTACTACACCCAATGATGTTCTGACACTTATCCGATTCTTTGCAAAAGTTAAGGGCAAAAATGCTCATGAGCTGGATTTGGATCATATTAAATCAGAAATCAGAAGTCATATTCCGTCCCAATTAAAGCGGGAATCAGCTTATTTAACACATCCGGTCTTTAACTCCTATCATTCAGAGCATGAAATGCTCAGATATATCAAATCATTGGAAGCAAAAGATCTTTCACTATGCCATTCAATGATTGCATTAGGTTCATGTACTATGAAACTAAATGCCACAACAGAAATGGTTCCGGTTACCTGGGCAGAGTTTAGCAAGATCCATCCATTTGCTCCTGCCGATCAGGTTGGAGGATACATGCAGATCTTTGACGAACTGAATAAATGGCTGAGTGAAATCACCGGATTTGCGTCAATGAGTTTGCAACCCAATTCTGGGGCGCAGGGCGAGTATACCGGACTTATGGTTATTCGTGCCTATCATTTAGACAGAGGGGATACTCACAGAAATATTGCATTGATCCCTTCTTCGGCCCATGGAACAAACCCTGCATCAGCAGCCATGGCTGGAATGAAGATTGTAATTGTAAAATGTGATGAAAAGGGTAATATCGATGTAGCAGACCTGAAAGCAAAGGTAGAAGAACATGCTTCTGATCTTTCTTGCCTGATGGTAACCTATCCTTCAACACACGGCGTTTTCGAAGAATCAATCATCGAGATCTGTGAAATCATACATAAAAATGGCGGACAGGTCTATATGGACGGAGCCAACATGAATGCCCAGGTTGGATTAACCAGTCCGGCAAAAATCGGAGCCGATGTATGTCACCTGAATCTGCATAAAACATTTTGTATTCCTCATGGTGGTGGTGGACCCGGAATGGGTCCGATTGGTGTTGCGAAGCATCTGGTACCTTTTTTACCCGGCCATGTAGTTGTTGATATGGGTAATGAAAAATCAATTTCTGCGGTTTCTTCAGCACCCTGGGGATCAGCTTCAATCCTGCTTATATCACATGCATACATTGCAATGATGGGTGGCGAAGGATTGACCAACGCAACCAAATACGCAATTCTTAATGCTAATTATATTAAAACCCGCCTGGAGAATTCCTATCCTATTCTGTATTCCGGAAGTCAGGGACGTTGTGCGCATGAAATGATTCTGGATTGCCGTGCTTTTAAGGCATACGGAGTAGAAGTTACTGATATTGCCAAGAGACTGATGGATTATGGTTTCCATGCGCCTACAGTCTCTTTCCCGGTTGCAGGTACGGTCATGATAGAACCAACTGAATCAGAACCTAAACATGAACTGGACCGTTTTTGTGATGCGATGATTGCTATCCGTGCCGAAATTTCAGAAGTTGAAACCGGAAAACTTGATCCTGTAGATAACCCATTAAAAAATGCACCGCATACTGCAGCTGTTGTTACAGCGGATGAATGGACACATCAATACTCCAGACAAACTGCTGCATTTCCATTGCCTTATGTAGCTGCTTATAAATTCTGGCCATCAGTCGGCCGGGTTAACGATACGCATGGCGACAGGACATTGATATGTTCCTGCCCTCCAATTGAATCATATGCAGAAGAAGTAGCATAAGCTGTATTCTTTTCAGTGCCTGATAAATAGAAAACTCTGTCCAAAAGCAGGGTTTTTCTATTTATATTGAATTATATTTATTTAAATTATCCCGATTAATTATGTTAGCAATAAAACATTAAATTAATAGATCCGTAAAATAAATTCCGGTCAGCAACAGGGAAATGCTAAGCTCCAATCAATATTCTTCAATAGTGTTATTAAACGCTTGAAAATCAGTAATTTCGAGCGCTGTTTCTATTAGAGACTTTAATTAATGAGTATCAATATGAAAATAAATTTTCATGTCCTTAAATATTATACAGCTCTGATATTATTATGCCTGAATTTTCCTTTTCAGGCTGTTTCTCAACAACTAAAACCTATAAAACTGCAGCTAAAATGGATGCATCAATTTCAATTTGCCGGGTATTATGCAGCAAAAGAAAAGGGCTTTTATAAAGATGCCGGCTTTGATGTTGAAATAATTGAAGGCAATGAGCTCAATCCTCCGGTCGATAATGTCCTGAAAGGTAAAGCTGATTTCGGTATTACCGGATCAGACATTTTAAATTCCTTTATAAACAAAAAGCCGGTAGTAGTTGTTTCTGTTATTTTTCAGCACTCCCCATACATCTTTATGACCTTGGCAGAGAGGAAGATCAATTCTCCATCTGATCTTGCAGGAAAGACAATTATGGTATCCGAAAATCAGGGTGGCAGATTACTTAAAGCCCTGCTCTTAGATGAAGGAATCCCAATCGATTCCGTAAACCTCATCGAATATAATTGGCAAATTCAGGATCTCATCAATGGGAAAGTTGATGCACTAAGTGCTTACATTACTGTTGAACCAAATATTCTACGGAAGATGGGGTATCAGGTAAATGTAATCAATCCGATAAATTATGGCATCGACTTTTATGGCGACCTACTTTTCACTACAGTTGAAATGGCAAATAAACAGCCAATGACTGTTGAAAAATTCAATGAAGCAAGTTTGAAAGGCTGGCAATATGCAATGAATCACCCTGAAGAAATTACAGAATATATTCTGGATCTACCTGGTGTAAAAAGTCGGGGTATTACCAGAGAGCAATTGCTTTATGAAGCGAAAGAAATGAAAAAATTGATTCTTCCCGAACTTGTTGAGATCGGACATATGAATCCCGGACGCTGGCAGAATATGCTTAATGTTTACAAGAAACTCGGACTTGCAAAAAAGGATGTAACGATAGAGGGCTTACTGTTCAGGTCTTCGAGCATCAAAAAATTGCAATATTTCGACTATCTACTGTACTTCATTGGAGTCGCAGGGTTTCTGTTTATCATAAATATAATTAGCAATTGGCGATTACGAAAACAAGTATTAAAAAGAACTGCAGACCTCCAAACCGAGATCAAAAATCGCACAAAGGCAGAACAACGTCTGGGAATTGCCATTGAAGCTGCCGGACTCAGTATATGGAGCAGAGATCTGGATACAAACAAAGTGATTTATGACCGAAACTGGTTCAAGAATCAAAGTATTGACCCGGATGTGTTTTTAGAGCATGAAAAACTGATTGCATCCATTCATCCCGATGACCAGGAAAATGTAAAACAAGCTACTGCAGCACTCAGAAAGGGTAAAAATCAATACAATAATCTTACGTATCGTATAAGAACTATTCATGGCGACTGGAAATGGTTACTTTCATTTAGTAAAATGACCAATTCTGAAGGTATTGGATCAGGAAATATAGTGATAGGCTCGATGCAGGATATCGATTTTATCAAACGAAAAGAGATCGAATTACAAGAAATTACAAAGGAACTAAGTAAGAAAAACAATGAACTTGAAAAGTTCGCTTACATCACCTCTCATAATCTCCGTGCACCCGTAGTAAATCTTATCAGTCTGACGAAGCTGCAGCAGGAGACCAGCTTTTCTCAGGAGCTGCAGGAAGAGATAAAACAAAATATTCATGAATGTGTAAGGCAACTGGATAATACACTGAATGATCTTATTGAGATCGTAGCCAGCCAATCAGGAAAATCGGCAAAAAGTGAAGATCTGGATCTAAAAACTGAGCTTAATATTGTCATTAAAACAATAGAAAACCAAATCAGGAGCTCTGGTGCAAAAATAGAAGTAAACTTTGCTGAAGATTTAAGAATCCATTTCCCAAGGCATTACTTACATAGCATATTACTGAATCTATTCACTAATGCGATCAAATATAAATCCGGGGAGAGGGATCTGTTGATCTCATTAAAAACACGTGAAGGCAATGATTTTACCCAGCTTTTCTTTAGTGATAATGGC
>CAYHGN010000096.1:10841-14526 GCA_964356005.1 uncultured Sphingobacterium sp. | reverse complement strand
AAAATAAATTTGGAGATAAGTTAAACCTAGAATACAGCCTTCGCTGGAATCGCAATGCAGCACCTTATGATAAATGCTGTTTCATTTTACTCATATGTTGACTTTATGTATTTCGGGGATTGTAATTTTAGATTTAACCATGGATTGGTTCGTTAAATTTGTATAGCCTGCACCGATTCCAGCGAAGGCTGGAATCTCCCCATATCTACCTCAAGATTTGTCATTCCCGCAAAAGCGGGAACCTCCCAATCTTTAAATAATGACTTTGCCCGAAGGGATCGTATGTAAGTATTTGACATGAATTTTAAAATGAACTTCCAAATCACCAACCAACTAACCAACTGACAACTAACCAACTAATTCTCAACATGTTTATCCCCTTTACCCGCTTCAGCGACGAGGACTTTTTCGATCCGTGTGTCGGGGATCAGCCAAATTACTGCAACAACAAAATATAAGAACATACCGATTCCTGAATGGATAAAGGATAATCCTATTGCCGAAGCATAAATAATTAAAGACCATTTCCCTTTCCAATCCTTACCCAAAGCTTTTGCAAGCAGGGAATCTTTACCATGATGAGATACTAAAGTCTGTGCTAATATGGTATAAGAAATTGCATTCATTATGAGGATGATCCCGTAAAAAATTACCGGCCATTTGCCAAAATTATTTTCTCCCATCCAGGCTGTTACGAAAGGAATCAATGAAAGCCAGAATAAGAGATGAAGATTCGCCCATAATATTGCTCCATTCACTGATTTTACGGTATGGAGCATATGGTGATGATTGTTCCAGTAAATTCCAATATAAACGAAGCTTAGCACATAGCTTATAAAAACAGGAATCAGGGCCATTAAAGCCTCAATACTTTCTGAATGAGGCACTTTCAACTCTAAAACCATGATGGTGATAATGATGGCTATCACTCCATCACTGAATGCTTCCAAACGACCTTTAGTAATCATATTGCTCTTCAATTTCTATACAAAATAGAAATTTTCTGTTAAGATTGAATAATGATTGGCAGATTTCAGGAACGAAAACATGCACATGTGAAGACGAAATCTAACTCTGCTCGCCCATGTGATTTTGTAAGTCGCGGTCTTAAGACTTACGAATTTACTTAGGCGCCATACTGGTTAAATTCATCAGTCGCCATACCTGAATGGTGACTGACGAAATCTACTTTCTAATTGCCCAGGTGATTTCGCAAGTCGGGGAATTCAGACTTACGAATTTACTTAAGCGTCATGCAAGACAAATTCATCAGTCGCTGATTTGTCTTTGTGACTGACGAAATCTACTTTCTAATCGCCCAGGTGATTTCGCAAGTCCTTAACCCATTTGCTATACCGGCTTTTTTATCAGCTTGCCCGGATTGAAAAATAAATTACTTTAAAGTAAATATTTGTATTTTTATATTAAACGCTTTCAAAACCCCAATTATGAAAAAAATTTTAATTGTCGCAGCAGTAGCATTGCTGTTCGGATCCTGTAAGAAGGACACGGTTACTGAGACGACTAATCAGGCTGATCTTAAGAAATATGCTGAGATTAGTTCAAGTGCATTATTATTAAAAGCTAATGACGGTTCAGGCATCCAAATGTCTGCAAACAAATCAAACAATGGCAAACGTATTACCAGGCCATTGAAAAGTAAAGGTTCAGGAACTATTTCTTATATCCCAGGTGGTTGTGGAGCTGGAACTCTCCAATTCAGATCAGATGGGACAGGCAATTCTACAGCACTCGGACTTCAAACCCAGGTAACCACATTTTGTATCAGTTTGACTACAGGACAAGTTATCGGAGCAATTGGTGGTGTGGGCACTGCAGCTAACGGTGATAAGCTTAACTACACTCTTGTCGGCGCAGGAATGGATCCGCCAACTGGATTTATGTTTCAGAATTATGTATTCACAGGTGGAACCGGAAGATTTGCTGACGCAACAGGAAATATGACCTTGTTGTATTCAGTGAATACGCCAACTAATTACGAATATTCAGGAGAAGGCTCCATTACCTTTTAATGGCAAAACTTCAGACCTGTTTGTTTCTGACAGCTCAAAATAATTTAATATTCAAAGCCGGTTTTATGCCGGCTTTGTCATTTTATATATTTGAAGAAAAATAAAAAATGATCGCTCACCACGTTTTATTCTGGCTTAAGGCCGATACCATTGAAGAACAAAAAACTGCATTCCGCAAAAGTCTGGATACTTTGCAATTTATTGAGGCTGTTAAAATGTACCATATCGGAACACCTGCTCCGATAGAGCGCGCTGTAGTTGACACCAGTTATACTTTTAGTTTATTTCTTCTGTTTGATGATATGGCCGGCCATGATGAATATCAGGTTCATCCGCTGCACAAGGCATTTTTAGATGAGTTCAGGATCTTCTTCGATAAGGTGATTATCTATGATGCTCATTAATCAATCCTAATGATTGGAAGCCCGCTTGGAATTTTTTCTAATGACCCTGAAGGGGTCAAATGTTTATAGAATTATATTAAATGGAGATCCCGACCCTGAAGGGGTCGTATGTATTTAAAATTCTCACATACGACCCCTTCAGGGTCGGGAAACGGGGATTCATGGTGTTTCTATAAATATACGACCCCTTTAGGGTCGAAGAATAAAACCTTTACCAGCCACTAGTTATATTTCAAAACCCTTTCCTTCTTTTATTTATTGTATCCAGCAAAAACTGATTAAATTTAATCGAACAAAAAACCCAAGCCGTGAGAATACTCTGCATCTTCCTTTTGCTCTTAGTTTCCGGAGCAAATACATCCGCACAAAGTAAAAAATTTGAATTTATTGCCTTTGGGGATATGCCTTATCGTCTTCCGGATGATTATGCCCGTTTCGAAAATCTGATCAAAGAGGTTAATCAAGAAAAACCTGCCTTTAGCGTGCATGTTGGCGATTTTAAATCAGGCTCAACAATTTGTTCTGACGAATACTTTAATAAGATCTTAAATTATTTTGAAAGCTTTTCCCGACCATTAATCTATACACCCGGAGATAATGAATGGACAGACTGCAACCGGGAAGCAGCGGGTAAATATGATCCACTCGAAAGACTGACATTATTAAGGAAGATGTTTTTCAAGGATAGCAAAAGCCTGGGACAGAAAAAGATACCGCTTAGTACTCAAGGCAGTAATCCCGAATTTGCCAAATATGTTGAAAATGTAGCCTGGGAACATGGCGGGATACAGTTCGCTACGGTTCATTTAGTTGGCACAAACAATAATTTCAAGGGGACAGACAATACTGAATTTATAGAAAGGGAGAAAGCTAATTTAGCCTGGCTCGACGAGATCTTTGCCCGGGCCACTGATAAGGCTGGTTTGGTTATGTTTACTCAGGCGGATATGTTCTACAGCAGAACTATTTCGCCGGCCTTTCAAAAGATTATTGATAAATTATCTCAACTGAGCAGGCAATATGGAAAACCTGTACTCTGGGTCAATGGCGATTCGCATCGTTTTATAGTCGACAAGCCCTTGCTGAATCCTGATAAGCGATCTGCCATCCTTAATTTTACCCGTTTACAGGTTTTTGGAGATGCCGATATCGCAACAGTTCATGTGACTGTTAATCCAAGAGAGAAGGAATTATTTACGGTTAGGCAGATGCTGCTGGATTGAAGTTTCAAAGCTTAATATTTCAGGC
>CAYHGN010000096.1:0-10741 GCA_964356005.1 uncultured Sphingobacterium sp. | reverse complement strand
TTTACGGTTAGGCAGATGCTGCTGGATTGAAGTTTCAAAGCTTAATATTTCAGGCTTTGGCAGATATAACTGTTCGAAACACTAATCAGATTGTTTATGCCACCATTTAATTCGTCAGACTGATCAACTCAGCTTACCATTCAATATTTTAAGCATCCTCAATTTTTTTCGCGCTCTGTGATGCTGCTTTTAATTGCATGGCCTTATTTCCCAGTTCATCAGCTTTATGCTCTAAGGATTTATCATCATTGATATTTAACTCAGCATTCATTTGGATGGTAGGTTTTACTCTGCCCTCCTTTTGCTGAACCACATGCCAGGCTTCATGGGGCAGGTTCTTATCCTGAACTGATAGCAGGTGAATATCAGTCCCCTGAGCATAGGCATGTGCCTGCAATTGTTCCGGCTGCGGAGAATTATTGTGCACTTTTACTCCATCAAGACTGTACCCCGAAAGATTTTCTATTCCTGATCTTAGATTATCAGGTAAGCCTGTGTTATTTTCCTGCTGCAGTTTTGATTCAGCAACAGCAGAACCTGAATTTTTTTTACCTCTCTCGGTAGAGTGAATTTTCATAATATTTTTTAACATCATGGATCAGGAACTGGACATATTCAAATCCTGGTTTAAGGTCTTTGAAATTTTAACTTTCTCACAATACCTGCTCAACGATTATAGTCCCTCTTCTCAATACTTGTCCAGCCTTAAACAACCAGAAATTTTTCGGGCAACAAAAATAATTTGAAAATCAGGCATCCTGCCAGAGCTGCTTCAATTTCAGGAGATCTCTTTTCATATGAGCAAAGACGATTTGCTTGTCAGTTGAAATACTGCTTGCTCCATGTTCAGCACCGCCCATAGGATATTCATAGTGGAGTGATACCGGTACCTGTATATTGAATTCCTTCAACATCTTAAAATAAGATTTAAAATCAACCATTCCTTCTCCCAGAGGTACGTTCTCAACCACCCAGGTCCCATTTTTCTTGAGCCAGATACAATCTTTAACCGCCAGGATTTTAATATTAGGATGGATTAATTTGAGTCCGTTCTTCCAAGACATTCCTCCTTCAACCACAGCATGACGTATATCGTACTGAACGCCCATATTTCGCTGATCCGAATTTTTAAGTATTTCCCAAAGTTCCCAAATCGAAGCTCCGGCCAAATTACCCGAATGATTTTGATAACAACCTGTAATATTCAGTTTTCTGTTTAAATGACTTAACTCTGTCAGTGTCTTTTTGAATTCCATCATAGCCTCAGGAATACTTTTCCCCTCGGGATATTTGAGCCAGTTCATACGATAATACTTAACGCCAAGTCCGGCAGCAGTCTGCAGGACTCTTTTGTCGATTGTATCATTTGCATCCTGAACAGTGGTAGTAATCATTGTTGTAGTTAGTCCGGTATTTTTAATTGCCTCCACAGCTTTGGGTAAATCCATTTCCACCCGTTCTGGTAAAACATGACCCTTGGGACGCACTGTAAGATCTACCCCATTAAAACCTATTTCGGCTGCAGCATCAGCCATGTCCTTATAATTTAGAAATTGCAGGTGCTTTGAAAACACGCAGACATTTAACGGACCAGCGACTTTTTTACTCTTAAGCACATCTGAAAAAAGATCATTCGGCATAAATGGAAGCATCGTTCCGGCAATGACAGAACTCTTAATAAAATTTCTCCTCGACTTATTATTTTCAGAATCCATAAAATATAAAATTAATTGTAAGCGATATTTTCAGGAATTAAAAGAGACCTTAAATTACACTTTCCTAACGGATTTTATTCTAAATTCAAAAGGAAAAATTGCAGGCAGACTTTTTCAGAGGGTATTTGATTTGGTTCTGAGGATCTTATTGCCCGAAGGTACCGGGTCATAATTTACAACCTTTGATTGGATATACCTCTTATATTAACCTGAGTTCGTATAAGGAAGGGTAAAATAATACGGTTATAACACATCAGATTAGGCTCTGGTTAACAATAATTTGTTTGTTGAAACCGATCCCTGTGTGCTATAGGCTATTTCAGCCCTTTCCTCCGGAGTATTTCCGGCAAGAAATCGCGTTCTACATCATATTACCAATAGCCGGAAGATACCTCCTCCGGCAAGGTTTATTTTACCCGGTGCTACTGGTGCGCGTGCAATGTCATTATTTAAGGATTACGATCCTGACGAAAGTCAGGATCTCCTCCATTATTAAAAAAATGCATTGTCATTCTGGCGAAAGCCAGAACCTCCTGCCCCATAACTTAATGACATTGCGCGTGCGCTAGCAAGTGCAGTCCGGCAAAAGAACCACCGCCCCTGTAATTAAACCCGGGTGACAGCTCTATCTTTTTGCCCGTGCAAAATTTTATCTCAAAAGGTAATTTATGGGCAAAAACTAGGGCAGAACACGGGGCTAGCGGGACAGAAGAGGAACAAACAAGCTTTTAAAACAATAAAAAAATATTCAATCTAAAACAGCGCTGCAAGATTTTATATCGAACTTAGGTTTTATTAATAATCATTACATTTAATAATATATCTCTGGTCATGCGATTATCTTTAATATTCTGCTCCCTTTTATTGATAGTAAATTCTGCATATTCTCAATCCGAAAAGCCTAATATCATTTACATTTTAGCAGATGACCTGGGAATTGGTGACGTTTCCGTTTATAATAAGGACTCTAAAATTCAAACGAAAAATATAGATGCGCTGGCAGAAGAAGGCATGCGATTTACAGATGCACACAGTGGCTCTGCAGTTTGCACACCAACGCGCTATGGTATATTAACTGGTAGATATGCATGGCGAACCCGTCTGCAAAAAAGTGTCCTGTGGGGTTATGATTCAGCACTGATTGCACGCGATAGATTTACTCTCGCTAATCTTTTTAAGAACAATGGCTATAATACAGCTTGCATCGGGAAATGGCATTTAGGTTTGGGTTGGCAAAAAGACAAAAGCGATTCTGTTGATTTTTCTTTGCCCCTCAGTTCCGGTCCAAATTCTGCAGGCTTCGATTACAGTTATATTATTAGTGCCTCACTCGATATTCCACCCTATGTTTACATTGAAAATCAGCGTATTACCAGCAGCAATATTGTAAATATTAAAGAAAATAAAGGCCCTGGATTCTGGCGCGAAGGATCTATTGGTAAGGGTCAAAAGCACAGTGAAGCCCTGGATGATTTCACAAATAAAGCAATCACTTATATTGAGGCTCAGGCAAGGAAAAAAAGCAAACCATTTTTTTTATACCTTCCTTTAACCTCTCCCCATACACCCATTTTACCGACTAAAGAGTTTAAAGGTAAGTCGGGCATTAATGATTATGCCGATTTTGTACTCATGACAGATGCCGTATTGGGAAAAATAAAAGAAGTTTTAAAAAAAACCGGCTTAGATAATAATACAATAATTGTTTTTACAAGTGATAATGGAGCTTCTCCGATGGCTGATTTTAAAACTCTCGAATCAAAAGGCCATTTTGCAAGTGGTAGTTACAGGGGTGCCAAAGCGGATATTTATGAAGGCGGTCACCGTATCCCATTTATTGTTAAATGGCCGGGGAAAGTAGCTCCAAATTCGGTGTCTTCCCAAACCATTTCATTAACGGATTTCATGGCCACGGCAGCTAACATTGTCGGTTCCCAATTATCAGATAATCAGGCAGAAGACAGTTTCAGCATCTTACCTGTTCTGCTTAATAAACCCGGCGACTACAAACGGGAATCCATCATACATCATTCAATTGATGGTAAGTTCGCGATCAGAAAAGGGGATTATAAACTTATTTTTGCCAGAGGATCGGGCGGATGGTCTGCCCCTACAGAATCAGCTGCAGCAAAATTAAATTTGCCTGGTATCCAATTGTATAATCTAAACACGGATATTAAGGAACAGCAAAATTTAGCCAGCTCATTACCAGATGTTGTTACAGAGTTAAGTGAATTACTAAAAAGGCAAATTGAAGCCGGAAGGAGTACAGAAGGTTTAAGACAAAAGAATGATGTAATAGTGCATTATTAGGATTATTTATTTACAATAAGATTAAAATGAAGATACGAAACTTAAAACTTGGAATCCTTTTTCTTGGAATAGGATTGGCTTTGAATAGTCAGGCTCAAATGGCCTGGCCACCTACCTTACCTAAATCAAATAAGAACGGTGTTGCTGTTCTAAAAAGTAAAGATTTTTTAAAAGTACCTGTAAGCATACAAGAGGTTTTGGATGCCAACCCTGAAATTAAACTTGAAATTGCGAAACACATACCAAAGGTTGAACTGGTATACCACAACGAATTGAATAATGCAGCTATTAATGGAACTGGCTGGTCATCCTGGGGTGACATCTGTTTAGCAAGTGATGGCATGGTATATTCCGGAATTGGTAACCACTGGAAAACAGATAAGGGTGAAAGCTATATTTATAGCTGGGACCCTGTTAAGAGCGTGTTGAAAAAGGTTTCAGATATTAATCAAAGCAATGGTGCCAGATCAAATGATATTCATTTTTCAAAAGTGCATGCCCACATTATTGAGGGTATTGACAAAAAAATATACTTCACCGGTACATTAGATGATGGTTCAAAGGCTGGTCATGATGAGATGTTGAGTAAATGGACCCCAAATATTGCAGGAGGAAAATTACTTCAATTTGATCCTGCAACAGGCAAAACTATTGTTTATGCTGATTTTCCTGCGGCAAGGGTAACTGCAACTACAAAATATGATAGCAAGAGAAATATTCTATATGCGGAATTAGAAGGCGATCCCAAAGGAGTAGCAATTGGTGCTTTTGATATGGCATCAAAAAAATGGATATACCAAAGTGAATCTGGTGTTGTAAGTCATCACCGTGATATGATGATGGATAAACAGGGAAATATTTACTTCAATGGTAAACAGAATAAAATTTCTGAACAGATGGTATTAAGGGGTGGAGTATACTATCCTGTAGCAAAAAAAGCAGATTCTACGTGTACTTCCATGCTACCTCCCGACCAGTCAAATCGTCTGAAAAACATCCCTCTGACAGAATTATGGAAGTATTCCCCAGAAACACGTGCGATCCAGGGAACAAAATCCAGTTCTATTGGTGGAATTCGTTCCTCTACCAGAGAAAGTAAGGAAGGCTATATTTATGGTACAACAATGGGTAACCACTTGTTCAGATATGCACCAGCCAAGGATGAATTAATTATTTTAGGTAGTAATTTTCTAAAAAACGGTGAATACATAACCGTATGTGACTTGTCAATAGATGAAAAATACCTGTATTATCTTCCAGGAGCACATGGTTCAGCGGGATTTTCAGGCACACCGGTAATTCAATATGAGATTGCAAGCGGCAAGCATAAAGCTATTGCATTTTTATCAGAACCGATGTTAAATGCGTTTAATTATGCTCCGGGAGGCACTTACGGTTTGAAAATAAGTGAGGATGGATCTAAGTTATTTATTGGTCTGAATGGATCTCCGCCGGATGCATTGCGTCCAAAGGGATTAGGAAGAGGTTTTGGATTAACTTCATTTGCAGTTATTCATATTCCTTCAGAAGAACGTTAGGCAGAATAAAGTTTAATCAAATAAATTGCCTTAAATCATTCTGTTGCCGCAAATCAATATTTTGAACTTATTAGGCAGAAAGCCATTAAAATCATAAATAAATTTTGCTGATGAAATTATCTCCCTGTTATTTTTGGCTGATAGGCCTTTTTATTGCTCTTGATAGTTTTAATATACG
Source organism: uncultured Sphingobacterium sp. (assembly GCA_964356005.1). Taxonomy (GTDB): domain Bacteria; phylum Bacteroidota; class Bacteroidia; order Sphingobacteriales; family Sphingobacteriaceae; genus Daejeonella. The sequence continues at coordinate 4,997 of CAYHGN010000096.1, read as the reverse complement.
GTTTGTTAATGCACAGGATCTTTCTCAGCAGGTTATCATTCGTCGAACGGCCTATGGTGTTCCGCATATTACAGCAGACAACATGATGGCTGCCGGATTTGCGATGGGTTATCTTCAGTTAGAGGATTATGGACAAACAGTAGTAGAAGGGATGGTGAAAGCCCGTGGTGAATGGACTCAGTATATTGAGATGAATGCACAGGAAAGGAGCCTGGGTATAGACCGGGATGCCTCAAACAAGCTCAATTATGCCCGTGCTGATGAAACCTTCTCCCTGCTAAAAAAAGAGACTCAAGACATGCTAGCGGGCTTTGCTGCCGGAGTGAATAAATATATAGAGCTTCACAAAAGTGAATTCCCTGCCTGGATTATGCCAAATTTCACAGCTTATGATGTGCATGCCCGGGATATTGGAGGCTACAGTGCTGCTGCAGTATCAGGGTTTCTACGCAGGCTTGATCGACTCAATGCAGGCAGACCAACAGCCGGTAATCGCATGGGCCTTCTGTCTTCGGAAAGCACCTCTGTATGGGCCCGCATAGCCAATCAAACCGAAATACCACATCCTGATGAAGGATCAAATACCTGGGCTTTAGCACCTAGCCGCACAACTTCGGGTAAGGCAATCTTGCTGCGAAATCCGCATCTTGCATGGAATGCAGGTTATTATGAAGCTCAGCTAACTATACCGGGAGTCTTGAATTTCTATGGCGATTTCAGGATTGGAGGTCCCCTAATTACTATTGGTGGCTACAATGAAAACCTGGGCTGGTCGACTACCAATAACGATCCCGACACAGATGAGATTTACTCATTTCAGGTATCTCCATCAAGTCCCGACCACTACCTGCTCGATGGTGTTTCTTTGCCGCTCGAAAAAAAACGTGTCAGCGTCAAATTCAAAAATGGCGAAGGATTGGGAGAGGAAAGTCGTGAATTTCTGTTTACCCCTTTTGGCCCGGTATTCCACCGGGCGAACGGTAAAATCTACGTGATTAGGGATGCTGCTGATGGAGAATATCGTCTGGCAGAGCAATTTTTGATGATGATGAAGGCACGAAACCTGCAAGAATATAAGGAAGCTATGCGTATTCAAGCGAAGCCCAGCTCAAACTTTACCTACGCAGATTCAAAAGGCAATATTTTCTATGTTTGGAATGCGATGACACCAAAATTGCCCCATGCATCAGGTGGGGATACCAGCGCAATAGCTGTCAGCCGGAGCGAACAGGTTTGGCAAAAGGTGGTTCCGTTTGATTCCCTTCCACAATTACTTAATCCCAAAGGTGGATATCTTCATAATGAAAATGATCCATTTCACTATACCAACCTTAATGAAGTTTTTGATGCGGCCGATTTCCCCCAAAATTTCTCACAACCTATGCTTAGGCTACGCGGCCAGCACGCTATCGACCTGATTGCAAGCAAGAAAAAATTCTCATTGGAAGATGTCGTGAAGCTCAAATACAGCATGCGATTATTATTGGCTGAGCGTGTAAAAGATGACCTGATCAAGGCTGTTCAGAGGACGGCTTCAGGCGGGGAAATTGCAGCTGCACTAAAACAGCTTGAAATGTGGGATAATACTGTAAACCGTGAAAGTAAAGGTGGAGTTTTGTTTGAAACCTGGTGGGAACGATATCTGGAGCTGGCGAACGGAGGAAAGCGCATAGGCTCGACAGCAGAATCGGCAGGCTATCCGGCTGTGGCCGACTCCCTATTTGCAGAAGTTTGGTCCCCTGCTAAGCCTGCCAGCACTCCAAGGGGTCTTGCCAGTGCAAGTCGGGCAGTAGAAGCATTTAGTTGGGCGGTAGAGCAATGTAATAAGCGCTATGGGAGCTGGGATTTAGCATGGGGAGATGTAAACCGTGCCCGCCTGGGCATTACCGATATTCCTATCAGTGGTGCAACCGGTGATCTGGGTAGCTTTAGTGTACTTTGGTTCATACAACATAAACTTGATATACAGAAACGTGAAACCCGGGGTGGTGATGGTTGGATAATAGCAGTAGAGTTTGGAAAAACTCCACGGGCGTATTCAGTTCTTGCCTATGGCCAAAGTAATAAACCCGACTCTCCCTATTTTGCAGATCAATTAGAGCTCTTCGCAAACAAACAGATGAAATCGGTGGCATTTACTGAAGAAGACATCCGAAAACAAGTAATTCGGGAGTACAGGCCTGGTAAGGAAGTTATTGATTAGACAAATAATAAAGGAGCAAAGTGGTTTAAAAGACGAAAATTAGATCATGCGGGTTTAGAACCCGCTCTGAATTCTCAAAACTCGCGTAAGTAAAAACTTTAAGCAGTTTCTTGTTCCCATGCATCAATATTCCCTATCGCTATTTGAGCAATTTCCTTTAAAGCTTCGCGGGTTAAAAAACCCTGATGAGGAGTTATAATCACATTTTTATGATTAATCAGCTTTTGCAAAAGCTGATCTTTTTCAGCGTCATCACTATGGTCCTCAAAAAAAAGTCCCTTTTCAAACTCATAAACATCGAGTCCGAGGTATCCGATTTTTCCATCTTCAAGTTTGGCAAGTACATCTTCAGATTTGATCAAAGCACCTCTTGATGTATTGATAAGCATCACACCATCTTTCATTTGTGACATCAATTCCTGATTGATCAGGTGTCGTGTACTTTCATTTAATGGTGCGTGTAAGGAAATGATATCAGACTGTCTTAAAAGATCTTCTAAGCCTACCTTCTCTACTTTCTCCACCTCAATTTCCTGATCAACATCATAGGCAATCACACGACAACCCATTCCTTTAAAAATCGCTGCGGCAGCCTTTCCTATACTTCCTAAACCAATAAGGCCTACTGTTTTACCATAAAAATTAAAGCCTACGTGCTTTTCAATAGTAAAATTATAATTATGCACCATTCGGGAAGTATCAATTAGCTTTCTGCTTAATGCCAAGGCCAGCATTACTGCTTGTTCTGCAATAGCCTGCGGAGAATAAGAAGGAACATTTGCAACTTTAATCCCTCTTTTTTCAGCTGCAATTAAGTCGATATGGTCAGTTCCTGAAGAACGTGTAACAATATACTTAACCCCCAGATCTGCGAGTACATTAATCACCGGTTCAGAAGCATCGTCCGAAGTAAAAATAATTACTGATTCCGCACCCTTAGCCAGAGCAGCAGATTCAATTCTTAAAGGCTCTGACTTTAAGATCATCTCATGCTTCATTTTATTCGCATTTTCGAGATACTCTATTTCAAATGAGCTGACACTATAAGCAATTACACGCATTGTTAAATGGGAGGTTTTGAATTAAGGTTAAAGAGAATCATTTTTGCTGTATAGAAGCAAATAGAGGGCCATTTTTTCGAATATAGATTAACAGATTTATAAATTAATTATATATGAAGTGCTTCTTCCCCTTCCTCCTTCAGAAGACTTTAAAACCCCTATCTCTAATAGCTCTTGTAAATCTCTGGTCGCTGTTGCTTTCGAAACCTGGGCAAGAGAAACATATTTTCTCGCATTCATTCCACCCACAAAACCTCCCGGATCATACTCAAGCATCCTTCTGATCACTTTGAGATGGCGTTCGGATAGCTGACCCCTGTATCTGTCAAAAAATTTAACCTTGTTCAAGGTGAAATCAATTTGTTGTTCAGTGTCACTTTGAGCAGCAATAATCACATCGAGGAACCAGATTATCCATTTTGTGATCTCATTAGAACGCTGGGCAGTCTTCAGAGCTTCATAATATTCAGCTTTGTTCGCCTCTATTGTTTTGGAAAGAGCGAGTAAAGCTGGTCGGCCTATACCCTGGGAGATTGCCTTTTCGGCGATAGCCCTACCAATTCTTCCGTTTCCATCTTCGAAAGGATGAATCGTTTCAAAGTACAAGTGTGCGATAGCCGAACGTATGGGGGCTTGAATGATCTGCTTTTTTCCTCCAGGAGCTGTTTCATTAAACCAGGTAATAAATTGCTCCATCTCTTCAGCAACGCGACTAGAAGGCGGCGCCTCAAAATGAACTTTTTCCTTCCCATAAGTTCCTGAAACAACCTGCATAGGTTCAGGAGAACTTCTCCATTGCCCCGCCTTGATCTTACTATCAGTGCCAATTAGCATATAGTGCCATGAGAATATGGCTTCCTGGTTCAGAGTGTTCGAAAATGTATTCCGGACATCGACCATTAATTGCCCAATCCCTTTTGCTTTTTTATCCGGTACAGGGTCTGGCTTTTCATTTAAACCTAAGTTATTTCTTATTGAAGACATTATATCATTTCGGCTCAAATACTCCCCTTCGATCTCTGAGGTCTTGATCGCTTCGGCTACCATAGTATCAATAATGGCCGATAACTGAGTATCTTCCGGAAGTGCTTTTAAAACACCACTTACTGTCCCAATTTTCTCCGAAAAAAGATACAGTTTCTCTTCTAACTTTGTAAGGTCATAGCTGAATTGAGGCCAGTCTTCTTGTTGCCAGTTAAAGGTCATGAGCCGATTAAATATTTTATTCGGCTCAAATATACTAAAATTATGAGCCGATTAGTAGAATTAATCGGCTCATGGAATTAATGTAAAATGTAAAACTCGGTTATTTTGAATCAAGAGCAGCTACACATCTCATTAAATGTATTTTTGACTGACATTAGATATCGTTACAATATTCTAACTAAATACGTTTTTAATAAATCACATAAGACAATTGAAGTGAATCTCATCAGCTAAACCTATACTATGAAAACAGCCTTTGAACCCATCGCGGATGCCGGAAGCCGGATCCTAATCTTAGGTACCATGCCCGGTGAACGGTCTTTGCAGCTCCAGCAATATTACGGGCATGCAGGAAATCACTTTTGGAAAATCATGTTCAGCATTCTTGAACAACCGTTCAGCACAGACTATGCGGAAAGAATAAAATTGCTTAAAGACCATAAGATTGCATTATGGGATGTGCTTCAAAACTGCGAAGGTAGAGGCAGTTCAGATAATGCAATAAAAAATGAGATCCCGAACGATTT
>CAYHGN010000095.1:0-14637 GCA_964356005.1 uncultured Sphingobacterium sp. | reverse complement strand
TAAGTAAAGAAGAGGCACAGGCTTTATTAAAGAAAGTGCTCAGCTATTCCAAAGCAGATGAATGTGAGGTAAACCTCAATGGTTCTGATGCCGGAAATATACGTTATGCCCGCAATTCGGTTTCTACAAGCGGAGGGATCAGCCAGAATACCCTGGTCGTATCCTCGGCCTTCGGTAAAAAACTGGGTGTAGCCACCATCAATGAGTTTGATGATGAATCCCTGAAAAAAGTGGTTCAACGGGCTGAAGAAACAGCCATGCTCGCTCCCGAAAATCCGGAATTTGTATCATTTCTGGGTCCGCAGGTTTATCCAAATTCGCCAACTTTTGTACAGGCAACTGCGAATATGGGTCCAAAAGAACGCGCCGATGCAGTTGCCGACAGTCTGCAGATCTCAAAAGACAATAAGCTGACTGCCGCAGGCTTTCTGGAGAATAATACCTCCTATGCCGCTATGATGAATTCTACCGGCCTTTTTGCCTACAATACGTCCACAGGTGTCAGCTTTAATGTCACCTTGCGTACGGAAGATGGTAAAGGCTCGGGCTATGCCACCAAATCATTTAATGATTTCAATAAAATGGATGTGAAGGCGGCCACTTCATCAGCAGCTTCCAAGGCAGCACGTTCTGCAGCAGCCAGAGCCATAGAACCTGGTAAATACACGGTCATTCTGGAACCTGCAGCTGCCCTTGTATTGCTGGAGAATATGTTCTTCGGTATGGATGGCCGTCAGGCGGATGAAGGCAGAAGCTTTATGAGCAAACCCGGCGGATTGACCAAACTGGGTGAGAAACTGCTGGATGAGCGAGTAAATATTTATTCAGATCCTTTTCATCCCGAAATGCCAACCAGCACCTGGAGCGGTGACGGAAGACCCCAGGAAAAAATAAACTGGATTGAGAACGGGGTCATGAAAAACCTGTTCTATTCGCGCTACTGGGCACAGAAGAAAGGTATAAAGGCCATTCCGCCACCCGACGCCGTAATCATGGCGGGTACGGATCAATCGCTGGAAGACCTGATCAAAGGCACAGAAAAGGGCATTTTGGTTACCCGTTTATGGTATATCCGCAGTGTGGATCCTCAAACAGTTCTGCTTACCGGACTAACCCGCGATGGTACTTTCTATATCGAGAATGGAGAGATCAAATTCCCGGTGAAGAACTTCAGGTTCAATGAAAGTCCGATCATTATGCTGAATAACCTGGAAGCCCTGGGCAAACCTGAACGGACAGTGAGCGGCGAATCAAACACCAATGCATTGATACCGCCGATGAAGATAAGGGACTTTACGTTCTCATCCCTCTCTGATGCAGTATAGCTAATCCCTGCGATAAGACTCTGTGTTCTTGGCCCTGTGGTCGGTCCTGTGGTCGGTGTTATCACCGACCACATAAATCCTTACAGCGACTACCTTAATTTCACTATCTTAGCTTTCAGATGATTGAGAGAGTGGTTGGTGATAACACCAACCACAGGGTAATCAGCATTTTCCCATATTGAATTTCCAAAATTTTTTGCAGTATTTTAGTAAAAAATAAGTAAATAAATATGTCTGATACAAAAATTTTTGAACCTGGATCATATCGTTATCTTCGGGGTGTAAGGCAGTATTCTGCAGGTATAACGGCACTGGATGGTTATAGATTAGAACGTGTACGATTCAGTCGGCCGCTGCCACTAAAAGAGGGCTTCTTACGCATCCGACAACATCTCGACACTTTAGGTCGTCCGCTCGCTGCATTTGGAGCCTGCGAATTACGTTCACCCGAGCCATTTACCGAACAAGGCTTTGTTGACTTTAATAACCTTTATATAGATACTTTAAAAGCGTGGGGTATTTACGAAGAGGGTGGTGACAATCCCGTAGCTCGCTCAAATGTCATTCCAGAGTTGAATAAACCATTGAGTCCGAGCATTCATGCTTTTTCTTACACAATGCCTGATGCTAAAGCAAAACCCTCTTTTGTAATTGCTGGTACTGCTGAAGCTCCAGAGGGTATGATTGATTATCGTACTCACAGTATCAGTCTTGGTGACATATCCCAAGAGGGCTTAATGAAAAAGGGACGCTGGGTGCTAAATGAGTTAGAACGTCGAATGGCTGGTCTTGGCTTTAGTTGGGCAGATTCTACGGCAACCCAGTTGTATACTATCCATAACATTCACCACATAATGGTTAACGAAATTGTAAAGCGTGGCGCAGCCTTAAGTGGTATTGACTGGCATTACAATCGGCCACCAGTTCAGGATTTAGAGTTTGAAATGGACTGTCGCGGAGTTTATGTTGAAAACGTTATAGATACAAGGTAGTCTACTTTTTTTCCTGTGGTTGGTGTTATCACCAAACACTTAAATCCATGGCCACCTTTACTTATCCCTGTGGTCGGTGTTGTTTCCCTGTGGTCGGTGTTCTCACCGACCACTTAATTGTGATCGGTCCTGTGGTCGGTGTTCTCACCGACCACTTAAATCCTCACCACCTTTAGCTTAATTTAACTATCTTAGCTTTCAGGTGGTTGGTGAAAGAGAGAGTGGTTGGTGATAACACCAACCACTGGGCAACCACTGGGCAACAACTGGGCAACAACTGGGCACATGTGGACCACAGGTATCTCATTTTTATGAAAAAAATAGTTTTATTCCTCTTCCTCGCAATTATCTCTAATTCAGGTTTTGCTCAAAAAGGCTGGACAAGCCTATTTAATGGCAAAGACCTCAAAGACTGGAAAGTGAAGATCAATGGCCATGCACTGAATGATAATTATGCCAATACCTTTCGTGTTGAAAACGGGGTTATGAAGGTTTCATACGATGGCTATTCTGAATGGAAAGACCGTTACGGGCATATATTTTATAAAAAACCTTTTTCAGCTTATATTCTGGTTGTTGAATACCGTTTCACGGGTGATCAGATTCCCGGCGGACCGGGATGGGCGATCCGTAATAGCGGTGTAATGCTGCATGGGCAATCTCCTGAAAGTATGGGTCTGAATCAGGATTTCCCGATCTCTCTCGAAACCCAGTTTTTAGGAGGGAACGGGAAAGATGCAAGAAGCACGCTGAATCTATGCACCCCCGGAACGAACGTATTTCTTGATGGAAAGCTGTTCACTCCGCATTGTGTGAATTCTACATCAAAAACCTATCATGGCGACCAGTGGGTTAGGGCAGAGATTGTTGTCCTGGGCGACTCACTGGTAAGTCATCGTCTGGAAGGCAAAGAGGTATTCAAATATACCAAACCACAAATAGGTGGAGGAAGTGTTTCCAATTTTGACCCTGCGGTTAAAATAGATGGAAAAGCTTTGAAAGAAGGTTACATCTCCCTACAAAGTGAAAGTCACCCGGTAGAATTCAGAAACGTGAAGTTATTCAATCTGGCAAAATACATGAATGATCCTGAAAAGCTGGATACTAAGCTTCAAGCTGTTTTGCAACGATAATGCTTAAAGCTTAAAGCAGAAAGCTTAAAGCCAAAAGCTAAAAGCACAAAGCCAAAAGGATATTCAGTTTTAATAATTAATACCTTCGCTAGCACTATTTGCAGATAACAGACAACAGATAACAGACAACTGACGTACCTCAATTCCCCATTGGTCTTCCTTCAGGAAAAACAATTGGGGTTCTATCAGGATTTTTTGTGTTTTTCTTACCTGTAAAATTTGCAGTCAGGAATTCTCCCATATCGATCTTACCTGAAATAGTATCCCCACTGATGGTACCTGCAAAAGTATAGCTAACAGCCGGTCTGCGCCCCGGACTCAGAAATTTCACTTCATTCCCTTCGATACTACCGGAAATTTCGCGAACAGAAAAATCAGTTTTATGTATCCCCTTCAGCCAGTTTCCATCCTGTTCAAGATAAAGTATATGGTCACTTTTGCTGCTGAAATAATCTATTTCCAGATCCCAGCGACCACCTATTTTTGAACCTGGCGCCTTCAGCGCTGTTTCAGCTTTCGGACTTCTCTTCCTGGAAAGTAATTCAAAGATTTTATCTCCAACTAGCTTATCCTGTCCCGGCTGCATTTGCGATGCATTAATTGAAATAGAGGCCATTCCCGGTTCTGCACTTCTTCCGCCACCCACAGTAATTCTGGGCTTAGAACTGATCAGCTCCTGAATCAGTTCAGCACTGCTCAAATGCAGTTTCTCAGGATCCCATGAAATACTTAAAGAAGCACTTCGGTTATTAATTCCCTCTGGCTCACGTATCGTGGTTTTTATACTCTCAATTCCTGAAACCCTTTTGGCGATAGCATTTACCCAATTCATCCAGTTCTTCTCTCGGGCAGCATGGTCTATCTTCACCCAAGTTTCTACTGCTGCCAGCATACCAAGAGTCTCTTCCCGACCAACTTTATTATCGCGTCCCGGACCATGATGCGGGGAGCTGGCCTGCCAGGCCGACATTAGAATATTCTTAGGTCCAAGCAGAAGCCCGGCACATTGCGGACCGCAAATTGCTTTTCCACCACTGTAAGCAACCATTGTTGCCCCATTCTTCAGATGAACATTCGGAATGGTCAGAATTTCGGCTGCGGCATCAGCAAGAATCGGAATATTTAAAGGTTTAGCGATTGCAGCAATTACTTCCAGGCTCATTGGTCCAGGAACCAGATTACCACCACTAAGTTTGATCATTGCAGTCTTAGGTCCCAAAGCATCTTTTAGTTCTTCAATAGTTTCAACCCGTATGATCTTTACCCCAATATTCTGAATTGCAAAATCATAAGCACTGAATGAGCCTGCAGGTATGATCACTTCTGTTTTATCCAATCCGCTCAGATCAGGAATAAGATGCAGCTTCTCAGGATTACCTCCGGCAACACAAGCTACGGTTGCCATCTTGAGAGCAGCGGCGCAACCAGCCGTTACCATTCCCCATTGTGCACCAGTTAATTCCGCAAGCCTCTTTCCTACCGCATCAGCCAGTTCATCCATCTGTACAAAATGTCTGGATGCGGAATCCATTGCCGCTCTGACTTCAGGTAGTTCAATTGAGCCGCCGATAATGGTAAAAGTCCCGCGACAGTTAATAACCGGTTCAACTCCAATCGACTGGAATATTTGAGGCCCGGGAATTAGCGGGCCATCAGGTAATACAGGTGTGATGAAATCATTGACAGCCCCCATAGCTGATTCAGTTGATCCGGCGATGGTTCCTGCCAGCGGCAGAAAAGTAAGACCTTTAATTAATTCTCTTCTTTTCATAGATGATAGATTTATACAGGTTTCCCTGAAAGCAATTTCATGTAATTTTCAGAGAATAACAACAGAAAGCTTAAAGGTAAAAGCAGAAAGCTTAAAGCCAATAGGAAATTCAATCTGAATAATGGATCTCCTCATTGGCAAAAACAGTCCAGTGATAAATTAACGGGAAACACCAATTAAAGAAGCTTTTAATATCTTCTTTATTAAGTCGTTGAATAAATTTATCTAATTGATTTACAGAATTTTATAATTGTTTTATAAATTAAACCTAACAAATTAGTTGTATAACTAAATATTTAGTTATAGCTTTATGTTACCGATTCGAATCAGGTATAATTAATCGTATCAGACATTAAAGGAAATTATATGGAGATAAAGGAATTAACAAAAGCAGAAGAGCAGATCATGCAGGTTTTATGGGATCTGAAAAAAGGATTCGTAAAAGATGTTGTAGATCAGCTTCCCGAACCGAAGCCGGCCTATAATACGGTCTCAACGATCATCCGAATTTTGGAAACCAAGGGCTTCATAGATCATGAGGCTTTCGGGAAAAGTCACAGGTACTTCCCCATCATCGGAATTGAAGAATATAAAAGCTTTGCTACCGAAAAACTACTGAGCGGATATTTTGACAATTCGGTTGAGAATATGTTCTCCTTCTTCGTTAAGGAGAAAAAACTCGACCTGAAGGAAGCAGACGAGATCATGAAACTGATAGAAAAACTAAAAAACAAGTAAAATGAACATCCTGAATTATCTTTTACAGACAAACCTGTATCTGATCCTGTTCATGGGATTCTATACAATGGTTCTGAAGAATGAGACCTTCTTCAGACAGAACCGTATTTACCTGAATACGAGTACACTCCTTTCATTTATCATTCCATTCATCAATTCCAACTGGTTTCAGGAGCTTTTTATCACTCAAAAACTCAGGGAAACTATCGTTCCGACTCAGATGATCTACGAAATTGTTGTAGTAGGAACAGATGAAGGAACAGGTAATTGGGCGATCGGAGATCTAATTCTATGGGTTTATGCAAGTGTAATGGCCATACTATTGTTGAGATTCCTATTCAGACTGGTACTGTTGAACTCCAAGCTCCAACCCAAAAAAGGAGCTGCTTATTCCTTCTTCAACACCATGGTTGTAGACAGGGAATTGCCTGAATCGGGAATCATCATCAATCATGAAAAAGTGCACATGAGGGAATGGCATTCAGCAGATGTTCTGTTCATTGAACTAGCCTCAATCATCAACTGGTTCAATCCCGTGGCATACCTGTACAAAAAGGAGATCAGGCATATTCATGAATTCATTGCTGATGAAGAGGCCGCATTGGGCATGCTCAGCAAATCGGATTATGCCCTATTGCTGTTCAGTAACACCCTTGGAGTTCAGCACGATCAGTTAAGTAATAATTTTTTTAATAACTCACTCTTAAAAAGACGTATAATCATGCTAAATAAAAATAAATCACGTAAAACCGGGCTTTGGAAATATGGCTTTTCTGCACCCCTCTTTGCTATAATGCTGATCTTCTCGGCTGCAAGTGTAGCCACCGAGAATACAAATCTGATTGCCGGCGCTGAAAAACTGATTAGCCCATCAATAGCTGATAAATATATATCTACTATAACTATACCCGCAGATAAAACCATAGATAAAAAATCCTCTACGGAAAATAAAGCGAAACAAATCAATTCATTCACAAAAAGTACACAGGAAGATTTTAGCAAATTACTGAAGCATTTAGTGAGAAACATGCGATATCCTGCATCTGCCAGACAAGAAAAGATTAGCGGCTATGAGGTCGTATATTTTAAAATTCAGAATGGGAAGATCACCAGTGTAAGAATATCAAAAGGTTTACAAGATGACATAGATAATGAAGTGCTTAGAACTTTCGATTTATTCAAGGAATCAGTTGAGGCAGAGGATAATGACTATGCATTGGCTATCGCTTTCCAGTTAACAGGCATTGAATATAATCCTGGCCAATTGCCCTCCACCGGTAAAAACTACTTCATTGGATCTATTTCTGTTTCGGCTATAGGATATTCACAAAAAGTTGAAACATCGGGGCCAACTTATGCATTATCGCCAGTTGAATTTGAAGATTTCACTTCTGTAGACGTTCTCCCAGAGTTTCAAGGTGGCATGAAAGGCTGGGGAGAATACCTTCAAACAACTCTAAAATATCCGGCCGATGCAAAAAAAAATAATATCACCGGCAGAGTAATATTAAGATTTGTTGTACTTAAAGATGGCAGTATAACAGACATAAAGGTTTTAAGGGGCATCGGTGGCGGTGCAGATGAAGAAGCGGTGAGGGTAGTTAAAGAAAGTCCGAAATGGAAACCAGGTTTAATTAAAGGAGAGCCGGTAAATGTCGCTTATACCATGCCAATATTTTTCCAACTCGCTCAGAAAGCACCCGAGGAAAAAACAAACTAATAGAAGTTTCATGTAATCTTTATGAGTTGCATATTATGGAGCGCTCCATGATGCAACTCATAGCTTTTATTAGGAATTAGGAAAATGATACTCAATACTCAATACTCAATACTCAAATCAACCTATCCTTAATCACCAGCGTCCCGGCAATCTTATCATGCAGACATTGCTGCTTCTTGTCGAAAAAACCCATCATATAACCAAACCCGATGGTGGCAGTACTGATAATTTTGGATAAATTTCTGATCAGCGAGCGACCGAAAGCAATGGGTACCCCCTTTTCGTCAGATACTTTAAGTCCCATTAAAATTTTACCCCAGGTTCCCTGTCTTGTTGAGGATTCCATAATTGTACTATAAATAATTTTTGAAATCGGGATGATGGCAAGTCCGGCAAGGGAAACGATGATTCGCATTTGCTTCTCATCAATAAAGAGCACTACGATTGTAGCGATAACACAATAAATTGCAAAAATAATAAAGTAGTCAATGATTACTGCGAGAAGACGAACATCCAGAGAAGCGAAGTATTGTGGTTCCCTTACATGAGTTTTGATACCAAGAAATTCGCATAATTCAGGAACATCATGTGCTTCTTTATAGTCGTCCATATCCTCTGTTTTCACAAAGGTTCCGGGTTTAATCTTCATTCCCTTTAACTGCTCAGGCGAATGAGGCCCGGTAGGTTTCCCTTTAACAACAACTAAATAATCCTTCATTTTTATGTGGAAAAGAGTGTCATCCTGAATAAATTTCGGGACTGAAACTTATTCAGGATGACAGCATCTATGTTTCCATCAAATATATTTAATACTTTTTAACTTCAAATGAGGATAGTCCGCCTTTCAAACTGATATTGATTTTATTTGCAGCAGTCTCATAATTACTGGTTTCATAAGTTCCATCCGATTGTTTGATAAAACCAATGAAATCTTTGGAAGATAAACCACTGTCCACAACTATGCGGCAACCTGAGCTATCCGGGACTTCGATCTCAACATTCGCCACTCCGGTTTCTACTGCAACTTCTGTCAATGGAAAGTTTGAACCAAGCTTTGCCTCAAAGGAAGCAGCTCCCCCTTCAAATACGAGCCTTTTAACTTTATAATTACTCAGATCAAAAAGTGCTTCGCCTGCTCCCATCTCAATTTTAATATCCCATATAGGTGTATTATTCAACTGAATAAGAGTCTTGTTATTCTCCATTTTATCCAGGTTCCAGTTTTGCTTTCCGTCGCGCATCCTGAAATTCAGGACTTCAATTGAATCAATCACAGTCTTGTTCAGGGTAAATTTCCCAAATCGCTGCTTTAAACTCGCTTCAAACAAGTTAGAAGTAGTATCAGTAAGCCTGAAACTGGTGGCTCCACCCTGAATGTTCAGACGGGCATTTTTGGATCCGTCATAAGTTTCAGTAAAGTTGGTGTTTGCACCACTGGAATCATTCTCCTTATCGTTATTGTTTTCATGTTTGAAATTCATCCAACCTCTGCCTCTGTCTGGCCGGGTACCCTGATAAGCAATCAATCCAAGAGTAAGAATGGTAATTGCACCAATCAAATACGGAGCAGCAAATTTATTGCCGAACCTGCTAAGGAGCATGTTCCCACCAATCAGGATAAATATTACCGGCCAGAATCTCCATATTGAACTCCAGTAAAACTCAATCAGGTTAAAGTTTTCAAGAAGGAATATACTTCCTATGAAAATGAGGATCAAACCCCATACTATTTTTTCGGTTTTCATGATAGCTTAGTTTTGCTTTGGGTCAGTATTTGTATTTAAATCTTCTGCAGACTCAGGAGATTCAGATGATTCTGTCGTGCTAACAGCCTGCTCTGAATCTGCAACTGTACTTTGAGTAAATCCTTCAGTTTTAGTCCAATTATCTTTCCAGGGCTCCTTTTTCTTTGAACTTGCCAGGGTATAAAGCCCCATGGCTATTAATATTACTGGCCAAAGGTTATGAAACTCTACCCAGTGAGGAATGAGGTCAAATTCATTCAGTAAGAAAAAAGATCCGAAAAATATAAAGATCGATCCTGCAATCATGCGTCCATTACCATTCCCTTTTTTCTTTTGCAAAAAAGCAGGGTTCGAAACATTCACTGGCTCAGACACCTTATAGTCGACATTAAACTGACTGTAATCAGGCAGGTAAGGTCTCTTTGGAACAGCAATCCATAACACAATATATGCCAGAATACCTGAAGCCCCTGCCATAACGGCTACCACAAAAGCGATCCTGATCCAGGTTACATCAACATCGAAGTATTCTGCGAGACCGGTACATACACCTGCAATCATTTTTTCCTGCTCGATGCGTTGAAGTTTCTTTTCCATTTCTTTAATTTTATTAGTTCAGCTTTTTAATGTCAATTATTCTTTTTTCTTTAATTGATAGATCAAAACTAAGCCTTGATTCCCGGGTTCTAAATACCAAATAGGTAGGTTATCCTAAGTTCTCGGTAAAGCACATTAAATTATCGGTAAATGAAGACAAAAAAATAAAAAATCAAACTTTACCATAAAGGGGCCTGATTATAATCTCATCAATATTGGCTCCTGAGCTCATTTGAAGGCAGTTCATTATTGATTTAGCGATATCCTCAGATAAAATAAACCAATCAGATGGTAGACTCGTTCCTGACCAGGAATCTGTCAATGTAGAACCCGGCAAAACTGCAGTTACCTTTACTCCGGCAGGTCTCAACTCTTCTCTCAATGCTTTCGTAAGCCCCAAAAGTGCCATTTTACTGATACTGTATGAACCGGCTCTGATCACAGGTTCCAAACTTGCCACTGAACAGATATTAATAATATGCCCTTTAGTTCGCCCTATCATTTTGGCGGCAAAATATTTACTTAAAAAATGAGGGGCAAAAACATTGACCTGCATTTGTCGCTCCAAACTTCCTTCATCCTCCTTCATTATTTCTGAAGGGATGTATAAGCCTGCGTTATTGATCAGAACATCCACATGGCTTAAACTTCTTTCAGCAAATTCAGCGAAATTCTCCACCTCAATTCTTTTTTCCATATCAGCCCGCATCCCAAAAAATTGTTGAGGGGAACATTCTTTCCTGAGTTCATCCAAAAGGCCCTGGACCTCTTTTTCATCTCTGGCACAAAATATGATATTATAATTATTTGCCGCGAGTTCCATAACAATGGCCCTGCCCATTCCCTTTGTTGCACCGGTTACAATTGCATTCATGGATTAAAATTAACAAAATCAATGATGGAGGAGTATTAAATTTAAGGCATAATCTCATTTGATTACCTTTGTTTAATTATACTTGTGTCTCCGGCAGTGATAATTTTATATTAATATTGTATAATAAGTAAAACAAACAATTTTCAAATGATATTTCACCCCTTAGGTAAATATATATTATTGTTAAAAGCAGTATTCCGCCGACCGGAAAAATGGAACATTTACCGTAGTGAAATTTTTCGCGAAATGGTATCTATAGGCGTTGGCTCTCTGGGAATCATCGCGATCATCTCTGTATTTTTGGGTGCTGTGACTACCGTTCAGACTGCATTCCAGCTCGTAAGTGATTTCATTCCAAAATCGGTTATCGGAATGATCCTTCGGGATTCATCCATTCTGGAATTAAGTCCAACCATTTCTGCAGTAGTTCTTGCAGGTAAAGTTGGGTCAAGCGTTGCTTCACAAATTGGGACCATGCGGGTAACCGAACAGATTGATGCGCTTGAAATAATGGGAATAAATTCACCAGGCTACCTGATTTTACCTAAAATTATTGCCGCAGTTACGACTATCCCATTACTTGTAATTATATCAATTAGCCTTAGTATAACCGGAGGGTATTTTGCAGGAACAGCATCCGGGGCACTTACTGAGCAGGATTTTATAACCGGTATTACAACTGATTTCAACCCTTTTACGCTAACAGTATGCATGGTGAAAGCTGTGATATTTGCATTTATAATTACATCAGTATCAGCTTATCAGGGATTTTACACCAGTGGCGGCGCTCTTGAAGTTGGGCAATCAAGTACCAAAGCAGTAGTAATCAGCTGTATTGCAATTTTGTTTTCCGACTATGTTATCGCGCAGTTAATGTTATGATAGAGATTAAAAACATACATAAAACATTTGGCGAAAACCATGTCCTGCAGGGTATTTCTGCAGAATTTGCAGAAGGAAAATGTAATTTGATTATTGGGGGATCCGGTTCAGGTAAAACCACCTTATTGAAATGTATGGTGGGCCTGCATGAACCTGAAGAAGGCTCTGTGATTTATGATGGTCGTGATTTTACCCGGATGAACTTTGCAACCAGAATTGAAATCCGTACCGAAATTGGCATGCTTTTTCAGGGATCTGCTCTTTTCGATTCCATGAATGTAGAGGATAACATTATTTTTCCGATCAACATGTTCACTGAGCAAAGTCATAAAGAAAAGCTCGAACGTGCCAATTTCTGTCTGGAAAGGGTAAATCTTGCCGGAAAGAATAAATTATTCCCTGCAGAGCTTTCAGGTGGGATGAAAAAAAGGGTAGGCATTGCGAGAGCCATCGCAATGAATCCTAAATATCTGTTTGTTGATGAGCCCAACTCCGGACTTGATCCTAAAACTGCCATCGTAATCGATGAATTGATCCAGGAACTCACCACAGAATATAACACTACAACCGTAGTAGTTACTCATGATATGAATTCAGTGATGGGTATCGGAGAGAATATTATATTCCTTCATGAAGGGCAAAAATGGTGGGAAGGTACGAATAAGGAAATTTCATCAACCGATAACAAAGAATTGAATGAATTTGTTTTTGCCAGCAAATTCATGGAGGCCTTAAAGAAAAAATAAACAATACATTACTCGCTTAATTTGGATGAGTAAAATAGCATAAGAATGATTCAATTATTAAGTCCGCAAAATTGGAAAGATTACGAACTGATTGATTGCGGAAATTTTGAAAAGCTGGAGCGTTTCGGAAATGTAATACTGATCCGGCCTGAACCACAGGCAGTATGGGGGAAAAGGTATTCTGAAAGCGAATGGACAAAACAACATCACATTCGCTTCAAAGGCCGTTCAGCAACTTCAGGAGAGTGGATCAAAAAAGATCAGAAAACATCAGACAGATGGCATATCACTTATAAAAATGAGGATATCAAGTTGCAGTTCAGATTAGCCCTTACCTCTTTTAAGCATCTGGGTATATTCCCCGAACAGGCCGTTAACTGGGATTACATCATCAAAACTGTAAAGAACTTCAAAACTGCGCAACCAAAAGTATTAAACCTTTTCGCTTATACCGGTGGAGCTTCTTTGGCGGCAAGAGCCGCAGGTGCCGAAACTACGCATGTTGATTCAATTAAGCAGGTTGTAAGCTGGGCGAATGAAAATCAAACTCTTTCAGGTTTAGAAAATATCCGCTGGACAGTTGAAGATGCCCTGAAATTTGTAAAACGCGAAGTTAAAAGAGGGCATAAGTATAATGGAATCATTCTGGATCCTCCCGCTTATGGACATGGGCCGAATGGTGAAAAATGGAAACTTGAAGATAATATCAGGGAAATGATGGAGGATGTAGTGAAATTACTGGATGAGGATGAACATTTTCTGATTCTGAACACCTATTCTCTTGGCTTCTCCTCTGTGATTGTCGAAAATCTGATTCTATCTTCTTTTCCAGACGTTCAAAACCTGGAAACCGGAGAGCTCTACCTTCAGGCAAGTTCGGGTTATAAATTACCATTGGGGGTTTTCGGAAAATTCTGTAAATTTTAAATAAACATTTTTGCGTTTGATATTGGCATACATAAATTTAATTCCAGTGAACATGATCAAACTTCAAAATAATTTCAATAAATAAATTAAGCATCTTTACAATTACATCTCAAATACAGCACATAAACATAATCTATGAAAACCGGAAAACTAAGCCTAAGCAGTTTTACAATTTTATTTCTTCTTGTTTTTTTCACAAACTGCAGTGAATCAAATAGTAAGGCAGATACTAAATCTACACTAAAAACTGAGACAAACGCTAAGTCTGAAGGTGATGAAGCGGAAGAAGAATCAACAGCGGAAAATATTGAATATGAACCAGTTGACACTGCACTTTACAACAAGAAGATTAAGGAACTCGCGAATGGCGATACTACCGGAAAATGGCCGGTTAAAAAGCAGCCTTATCCGCTTCCGGGTGCCATACTGCCTTATAAAAGAGTAGTAACCTATTACGGAAACCTTTACTCCAAAAAAATGGGGGCTTTAGGTGAATACGCTCCAAAAGAGATGTTGAGAATGCTGTATGCAGAGGTTGCAAAATGGGAGAAAATTGATCCTAAAACACCGGTACAACCAGCTCTGCATTATATTGCGGTAGTTGCAGCCGGCGATCCTGGCAAAGATGGCAAATACAGGAACCGTATGCCTGATAAGCAAATCGATTCAGTGTTAACTATTTCCAGAATGAAGAAAGGGATGATTGTATTCCTTGACATACAGGTTGCATTAAGTACTATCAGGGAAGAACTTCCGCGTCTTGAAAAATATTTAAAAATGCCAAATGTACACCTTGGAATTGATCCTGAATTCTCAATGAAAAGTGGAATTCTGCCGGGCAGAAAGATTGGTACGTATGATGCATCAGAGATCAATTATGTATCAGATTATCTGGCTAAATTGGTCAAAACCCATAATCTTCCTCCTAAAATTTTTGTAATACATCGCTTCACAAAAAAAATGGTGACAAATTATCAGAACATCAAATTGAGACCCGAAACACAGATCGTGATGCACATGGATGGATGGGGTGAACCGGAGTTAAAACGCGGTACGCACCGTCATTTTATTTATTCTGAACCGGTACAGTTTACAGGATTTAAAATATTCTATAAAAACGATCTGAAAAAAGCGCCAAACCGATTAATGACTCCTGAAGACCTGATGAAGCTTAAACCACAACCGAG
>CAYHGN010000094.1:0-14638 GCA_964356005.1 uncultured Sphingobacterium sp. | reverse complement strand
ACTTCGGTCGAACGTAACCTATTTACGCTTTGGTTAATCATTACGGACAATCATAAAAATCATTAGCATTATATTAAAACCGATACAAAAAATGACAATAATTAATTTTCCTGTTCGGTTTTTTTGAAAGCATATGTCTTTTGAGAAAAGTCTTCGCCATTAGCCACATCATATGTGAGTTTTAATTCAAGCCCGTTTTCTCTACACATATCAATAAATCCGGCTTCGTTAAAATGAATTTCTACACACGGCACACCATATGCCTTCTTTTTAAAATACCGGGTTGGTCCCTGAACTATAGGCGTCCTGTGAAAAATGACCCAGTTACTGGCAATTCTGGCAGATTCTGAAATAGCTTTTGCATAATCCGGGATATGCAAAAGACAGCATCCCGAAATAGCAATATCAAATGAGTTGTTTGAATACGGTAACCTAGTTGCATCCGCTTCCAGGAATGCGGCATCCGGGTATTTCATCGATGCCTCTTTTATCATGGACTCGGAATAATCGACACCAGTATAATTCACCTTTTGCTTCAATAAGTAAGAAAGCACTTCGAAGTAATAGCCTGTACTACATCCGATTTCAATCATAGTACTCATTTCTCCTCCAACAGTCTTTATGCAATCAGCAAGAACTCGAAACGGCTTAACAGCATTCCCACCATACATATTTGCCAATTCTAAATCTGTTAATTGTCTCTGTTTGACGGGTATTGAAGGCGATTTCCATCCTTCAACTAATCTTTTTGAGACATCTTTTCTTTCAATAGGCGTCAATTGACCTTTTATGCCGTTTTTTATATTAATTAAAATCCGTCCGGCAATCGTTCTTCTAATCTGATTTTTGAACTTATTAACCATCCTGTCAAACGGTATATATCCCTTCAATACCATGCATTGCATCTGATACTTAATTGTAGAAAGCAGCCTTTCCGCATCATCCATATTACGGAGTGCGATATGTTCATAGCCCCCTGGGATGACTGCGTTTACCATTTTCTGTACTTGGACTGGATGCTTACCTTTAAAATGCTCCAGCCAGCTTATGTGCTTATACATCATGTGCACCCTAAATGGTTTGCCTAACCTCAAATAACAATTATGAACCCATTCATTTGCTTCCTTTAATACAGTTGTCCATTCTACACCCGCATAATAACCACATTTTTCTATTACCTGTTTAGGAAAGAGAAGCTCATAATGATACATATAAATGCCTTTAGTCCTCATATCTTCCGGGGTTAGCCATTTGAATGACCGAAGATCCTTGGATGTATCATCAACAATTGTAACCGGCCGATGGCTCAGGTATTTGTATCCCGGTCCCCATGCAAAAATGCGATGTACTATAAATTTATCCAGGAAATAGCCATTGACAATATAGTCAGGAGAGCCCCAAAATGTATGCATTGAAAAAGAAACCGCTTTTATTTCCGGATCATCTTTTAACAACTTTATAATTCTCTCCATATCACCTTCAAGATAAAACTCATCACAATCAATTTGCCATAAATAGTTGCCAGTTGCCAGTTTAGCATATGCCTGTGACATTTCATCTTTCTCAGACCAAAACCCGTTTGCGTTCCCATTGTCTTCAGCAATAACAACCGTTACTTTACCCTCAGGATCTTCTTCCTCCTGAAAACGCAAAAGCATTTCCAGTGTACCGTCAAGGGAATGGCCAGTGTCTGATGCAACATTTTTTGAAGATGGCGCTGCACCTTCCACTACAATAATCTGGTGCGCGTATGGGTAAAGGGCACGAAGATTGTATTTGATGAACGGCATCCCATTCAACACGATTAAACCAAATGTGATCCTTATCTTTTTAATTTCCAAATTTTGCTCTCTAAGGTTGGGTCTACCCATATTCATCTTCAATTTCTTTTACTTAAAATTTTTAATCTTACTTCCGTACAGAAGAAAAATATTCACCTTATCAATACATACCAAGAGAAAACCGTGATGATATTCAAATGATTTTGTTAATTTGATCCTATGCGAATCTTCTGAAAATCTACGGGAGACAATGCAAGAATCAACAACAAACTACAAAAAGATGTTTCAATTAAAACTGGATTAGCTATCGCACCAATTATATAAAGAAGGAAGGTTATCAGTCTGGCCCGATTAATTAAATTACCGGGATCAGATTTAAAATAGATAATAAGCCGCCTGAAACCTATCAAGATAAAACCGAAATACCACATTATCCCAAATATCCCATACTGCGCTAAACCATCTATAATACCAGAATGTGCACCGATAACATTATTCCCGTTACCACTATCATCGTAAATGCCTACACCAAAAAAAGGGTTTTCTAAAAAAGTCTTAATAGAAACTTGCATCAAAGAAGTTCGGATACCACGCGCGTCATTTCCAAACTCATCAAGCTGAGATTTGTAACTGAAAATTGTTGATATTTTATTAACCATCTGTTTAAGCTGTGGCAATTCGCTAAAATCATATTGATTTATCAATAAAACAATTGCAAAAAAAATAATACCAATGATCAGAAGAAGTTTTTTTTTATTTCGTACAGAAAATAATAAAAGAAAAGCACAGCCCAAAAGAAGCAAGATGATCGAAGCCGCAAAAGTAGATAATATGATCATTAAGCAAATTGAAATACAAATTATACACAACAATATTTTCACTAATCCACGCTGCCGAAGAGATATAGCTATAAAGACAGGCATAGAGATTGCAATAGGCATAAAAAAGCCCCAAGAGCCAAACCAGGGAATCTCACCTGTACTAAATTCATACATTCTTGCAATAAAAGGATTTAATAATAAAATTGGTAAAACATATATAGAAATCAGCCCGAAAAAGATAATAATAAAAATAACCGCTTTTACATAAGTAGGCAGATCGTTTTTCAAATGTATAACCGCAGATAGAAATACAGATAGCAGAATTAATGATCTTACAAAATTGCCATACGCCATGTCGCCTCTTCCCAATGCCATATTAACAACATTCACTAAAACAAACACGATCAATAATACTATATCAATAGAATGTGCTCTTACTTTTTTAAAGGCTAAGCGTAAAGCATTGTGTCCAAAAAGAAAGAGTGTTAGTAGCCATAAAAACAAAATAATCGCCTGCCCTTTAATTTCTCCGATTATTTCAAAAATACCAGCACTGAACAAAGAAACCCAAAATATCATTATTACCAGTAAAGAAATAAACGAAATCGCATCATTATTTGTATTGTTTAATGAAAGATTCGAAGATTCCGGGTTATTCATTGATACACTATTCAATTAGTTGGGTTTAATTGTCATAATTTTATATGATTGTCCGCAATGATTAACCTAAATTATCCAGCAGAATGATATACATGCAATTAACAGTCTTCCAAATAGTTTTTCCCCAAAGTACCGTCTGTTGAGCCGGTACGTAAATTCATCCAGGTAGTTTTGCAAATAGGTGTCATCAACATGGTGAAAATTATTCAAAAGGTTTCTCTTAGCATTGCTGATGGCAATGTGAACCCAAGGCAGTTCTATTCCTGCCTGTTCGGGAGGTATCACTTTGGAAACGTGTTGATTAATAACCTCATTAAGCTTTTTATAACTCGAAAAGCTATCAGTCTTAACTTCGGTCTCCGGGCTCAAACTTTCCTTGACCAGCATGTTGATGGTGTTCGATTCAAGATTCGGCATTACTCTCATTTTGAAAAACTTACACCGAGAATGTTGCTTATGATTCTTCGGGTTCTGGATATACTCGGTCTGCGCCATGACCAACACAGGAGTTTGCTTTTCGCTACCCCGTCCCCGTTTCAATTTCTTGTCTTTTTCGCCCACCGTAGCAGATTCAACCGTTGTAAAGTAGCCTTCATCCATTTCTGTAAATCCGGAAAGTTCATACCGTTCATCCCTAGCACCCATGGCTACTCTAATCTTCTGCATCATAAACCAAACAGGCTCATATCGCTTAAACCCAAGCTGCCGTTGCATTTCCTTCGCAGAGATACCTTTCTTGGTAGAGGTCATCAGATGCATGGCGATGAACCAATCTCTGAAGGAAAGGTTGGAAGATTCCATAACAGTTCCGCTACGAAGAGTGGCTCTTGTCCTGCAATCCTTACACTGAAATTGTTCAATCGTTTTCATCCAATAATGGGTAGTCCCTTTGCAATTTCTACAAGTAATGCCTTCTGTCAGACGTTGTTCCCGAAAATGATCTCTGCAAGATTGCTCGTCGGGAAACTGTTTGAAAAAATCTATAAGCTTCATAATCATAATTTTGATTCGAAGCTACTTCGGTCGAACGTAACCTATTTACGTTTTGGTACATGATCACGGACAATCATATAATTTTATTTCAAATTTGAATAAAATTTTGTTAATCGTTGTATATTAGATCCTAATTCCAATGATTTGGGTATACTGATTTTATTAGGAGGTTCATGTTTGCACTGCTCGGCAATTTCTTCCAGGGAACCAACAACTTTTCCGTTTCCATAGCGCTCAAGAACAAACCTTATAAATCTGGCATTCTGGCTAAGAGTGAAAAGTCCAGCTTCAAGGTAGTCAAATAATTTGGAAGGCAATAAATAATCACCCATATGGTGGAAATAAGTCTCACCATCATCAACGAAGTCAACTTTATTTGTTGAAATCAGTAACCCATAATGATATTTGGATATTTCTTGTGTCATATTAAGCGGCGATATTGTACTATGGATGTGAATATACTTCTCGATAAGATCAGGTTTTACAAACCTCTTCATTTGTATTTCCATTTCCTTGATAATGTGTTGATGAGATGGGTATATATGCAAATGGATCTTATTCGCGCTCAGAAGGAAACCTAACTCGTATTGATATGCCTCAATAGAAGAGGGGTCTATAGCTATACTTCCGACATAAACAACATGTATGCCATCGATTAATTTAGAATTTCGCATAAATTTATCAATCGGCCAGCAGTATTCTGAAAATAATATTTTATCCGGTAGCTTGTAACCAAGTTTACTAGTTAAATATTGAACACGTAAGTCACGGCAACAAAGACCATTTGCATTCAGATAGCAAAACTCCTCCTTAACAATCTGTTTCTTATATTGTTTTGCAACACGTTCTTTAACCATTCCTGTTAAAAGATCGTAGTTGTCAAAAATAATCTTGCCGGGTTTAAATTTTATAAAAATGAATGCCGTTTCAAAATTATAATTTGAAAAAATATGATAGGCGATAGGTTTAAATTTTGTCGCTAAATAAAGAGCATCTTGCGGATTTTTAAATTGCTTGATCTGAAAAAAATATTCGGAAACATCAAAAGAATAATTTTCTTTATATAGTAGCGTTATTTTCCATCCAATTTCTTTCAATGAATATGCCATTTTAATCACACGAACATGAATTCTATCACATACAAAAACAACATGATCATTCTCACGCGGCTGAACAACAGCATACCTAGCATTCCTGATCGCTTTAAATCTTAGTAAAAACCCTGATGGCAATGCCATCACTCGAGCTAAAGGCTTAGCTATCCGTGTTACCATTAAATTATACCGAAGCCATTCTTGTAGAATGATATTATGATTTTAAAAAAGCAATCTTGAAAACCCTTTAGCAATTTCTGACGGTAGACATAAGCAGTTTACACATCGGAGTCGATGACCAACATCAAGGAATAGTCCAAAATATAGATATTGAAGCATTACCATCCTCTTCCATAGAGTATTATAGCTATTCAAAAGAGCAGATTTTTAATTTTCTTATTATTGCTTCTTAAAGTGTGCCATTTTCGTCATGCCATTTGATGCGGTAACGCCGCCAAACAAAAACAATCATAGGAAAGGTCATCGCATAGATAGCTAAATATCCAGCAGCCATCCCTAAAACTGAGTAATGCTTACCAAGCAGCCACGTAGATAACCCGACCAAGATTCCCAAAAGAATATTTATAAATAAAAGGGGTTCTTTCTTATGGGCACGCATATAAATTGCCATTGGCCCGGTTATTGTATAAATGATAGTAGCTAATAGGAAGAGGGCCGTTGGCAATGGTGGCAGTAAACGTTTGGCCAGAGAAAATTCAAAGTAATTAAGACCAAACACTAACAACCAGATGGCAACTGCCCCAAGTGTACCAATGCCAGTGACTATAATCGTCAGTCGCCAAAAAAGCCGATCCATCTCGTCGTACTTCCTTTGAGCAACCAACATGCCAAATTGTGGTACTCTTGGGGATGTCCAGGCTGATCCTGTAGCTGATAGCAAACTGACAAGAGACCAAGTCATTCCCATTTGACCAGCAATTACTGCCCCATGATAATGAAAAAGAACCGGTGTAAATAAAGAAAAGATAAAATAACCACTTACCCAACCTATGGCAATGCGCCATTGAAAGGGTAAAATTTCCTTCTGCCAGCTTACACGTGGTCCTTCGCATTTCGTCAACAATAGGGTTTTAAAGAACTCCCAATAATTTTTGCGAAGAAAAAAGACCGCATATATAAGCCCAACCAATGTCACAAAGCTTGCCGTCCAAAGGTTTGAACCAAGCAGAATAGCGCTCCATACTGTTAAACTACCAATTATTCCCAGAAATAACCGGTAAAAATAAACATTAGATACCTGATTACATCCTTCAAGTAGAGACCAGAGGGGAATCAAAAAAAGGTTTAGTCCGGTTAAAAAACAAAGGAAAATCCATGGCAATTTCCAACTCACACTTTTCATCGGCGATTGTAAGAAAAATACATATCCCCCAATACACAACCCAACAATCACAATAATAGCAACAATGGAATACCATTTGAGAGCTAATTTTGCTAAACTTTTCAATCTTGATAGAGAGTCAGGATGCCCCTCGATTCTTCGGTTTTGTCCTATCTTCAGGTTGGCCCACTCATGGCTCGCAAACTGTGTTATTGCCACGCCAAGACCCAATTCTGCAAAAGTTTGAAGCGCCAGGATTGATCCAAAAGTATAGTAGAACCCCTGAATAGGCTGGGAAAACTTCGTCGCAATTATAATAGCCGAAATTGGAGCTGACGCAAATCCCCATACCTTGGTAAAAAGTGCAAATAAAACGGCCCGATCCATTTCAACGCGATGCGCAAAAGACCGGATTTTAACACTTACGTTTTGAAATAATGCTTTGGTATTTTCTATCACAGGTCAAGGCATATATGCCGATACGAGATCGATTACCTTAAAAAATGTTTTTTTTAGGAGTAGATAAATATTCAATATAGCCTTACAATGCAGATTGGCAGATACCTTTCAGGATGTTCTCT
The DNA here is from genome assembly GCA_964356005.1 of uncultured Sphingobacterium sp. Lineage (GTDB taxonomy): Bacteria > Bacteroidota > Bacteroidia > Sphingobacteriales > Sphingobacteriaceae > Daejeonella. Next base: position 7,366 of record CAYHGN010000094.1, on the reverse strand, counting down.
GCGATAACAGGAATTTTATCTTGAACCTTAATTCTAGGACTCCATCCTGTCAGTTTCTCTGCCTTAGCAATGTCAAACGCAAAACCTAGATCTCCACCAGGTAAAACTTGGATATCAGATGCTGGGTTTGCTGCAAGGATAAAATCTCTAAGGCAGATAATATTCATATTTCCACCACCAGCATGAATGACATTACCAAAACTTCGCTTTTCGTAGAGTAATTCGATTAGACTTCCAAGATCATCCGTATGAAGTGGGTCTCTGAATTGCAATCCGCCCTTCTGAGTTAATGTGACTGGTTTGTTATTAACAGCTGCTCGAATTAATGAAACAACCCAATTACCTGCTGGATGGTCAAAGTCTGTATAACAAGTTGTTAATCTAATAATATTACTATATGGATGTGATTCTGCTATGAACTCTGATACTATCTTTGACTTACCATAAAAATTAAATGGAGCTAACGGAGTATCTTCTCCCACCAAAAACTTAGGCCGATAACCGTTTTCTGTCTCAATAACATCATCTTGCGAGTAAACTGGTCCAAGAACTTCACGTGTGGACATCTGTATCCAGGCAATTTCCGTACCTTTCAGAATACTAGCCAAATGACGAGCACCACCAACATTAATGTGATCCGTGGGAGCGTCTAATTTAAAATTCGAGGATTGGCGATCTGCCACAACAGATAGGTTTATAATCATTTCAATACCTTCTTTCTTTAAAAAATCAGTATTGAGAGAAAAAAGATCATCTTCAATATCCCAACCTATGACCTCATTTTTTTTATTAAGATACTGATGTAATCCTCTTCCCAAATAACCATTGTGTCCAATTAAAAGAATTTTCATGTTTTGTTGATTTTAAATATTACTATTAATCCGGTTGGACATTTTCTTGTATCCATGCGCCGGTAGGTCCATCATTTTATTCAGCACCAGTAAATGCAAGTTTACATTCCGCCGCCATCAATTCCTATGATTGAACCAGCTAAGAAGGAAGCATAATCAGAGCATAAGTATGCTACTGCTGGTCCGATGTCTTCGCCTTTGCCCAAACGGTTGATAGGCAAGTGATTTGTAAAATAATCTTGAAGCGCTTCGGGATTTTCTTTCTGAAGTTTTGCGAAATGCCGTCCCTCAGAAAAAATTGCACCAGGGGCAACAGCAGAGATGATGACATTATGCTTTGAAACTTCGCGGTTAACTGATTTTACATAACCATCCAGCGCACACTTAGCTGAAACATAAGGAGCATAACCATTGTAGGTTTTAGTGGAAAGAGTTGAAAGATGAACAATTCTTCCCCAATTTTTTTTAATCATACCTGGAATAAAAGCAAGGTTAATTTCATGAGAAATACCAACATTGAAATACCATACTTTCTGCCAGTCTGCTACGGAAGCCATGGCAGGAATACCAAATGAACCTCCCAAGTTATGTACGAGGATATCAGGCTCTCCATATTCAGATAGAATATGTTTAATCAGTTCGGTAACTGCGCTTTCCTTCATTAAATCAATAGAATAAAAGCATCCTGGTGTATCTAATTCTCCCAGAACACTTTCAAGTTTTTCGGCTGAACGGCCTACCAGAATTACCCTGACTCCTTCTTTGGCCAATGAAATGGCTATTGACCGCCCTATTCCCTGGCCAGCACCAGTTACTAATGCTAATTTGTTTTGAATGTTTAAATTCATGTATATTATTTTTAAATGATATAAAGAAAATATTAGCTCTTTAATTTATTCAAACGTGCCATAAAATTATGAGTATTTTTTCATAAAAACTTCAATGCCAAGTTTATCAAAAATCTCCGGTGCCCATTCTGCGAAAAGACAATCATTTGCGACAAAAGGGCCATTTGTTATTTCAAGTATTGTGGCATATTCACTTTTAATTAATACTGTATGCCATTCATCTGAGATCGATTTTAAGTAAAAATCCTTCCCACTGGCAAAGGCTCCCATAATTACTCTCTTTTTGACGCCGCTGTTGTCATCAAAAAAAACTATTTCGATTTCACCATCAATGACCAGATATGACTCAGTCTTTGAAAGATGCTTGTGAGGTCTTACATACGTATCTTTGTGAAATGTGATCATCATTTCATGGATCGGGTCCTTACTGTCGCGATGAAAACAGATACGGGATCTCTTAGTGTCCAATTGATGTGCATTTTCTCTCTCCATAGCAACCCTATCACTTGCCAAATGAGAAATACCATCCTCATAATCGGCATACACAACACCAGATCTGTTATTTCCGCTATGATTCTGATTCATTTTATCGTTAATTTAGAACGACGGTTACGTGATGCTGATTTTAAACAATCTTCAACTCAGGAATGGGGATAATAAATTTCCCGCCTTTTTCAGTAAAGGTCTTATTATTTAAGATGATCTGTTCGGCATAATTCCATGCCATTATAACTACATAATCAATTCCCTGGTTGACCAGTTCGGATGAAGGAAGAACCTGTAGATGATTCTTGGGGCTATATAAGAATTGCTTGACCTTATTATCATCCACTAGGAAGAGCAATTTCTCTGTTAACTCGAAATGCCACATCAAGGTTGTAACCGTCGTTGAAGCTCCGTAGCCTGCGATCTTTTTACCTTCACTGATCAATTGATCAAGTAATAAATTCAACGCTTTCTTTCGCGCAATAATATCCTTGTTATATTTTAAAAATATCTCTTTTTTATCAAGTCCGCGTGTAATTTCGTTTTGTAAATAGGATTGCACAACCGGATTGATAATATGCTTTTTGGATCTGATTCTTTTTACAAAACAACGAATAGAACCGCCCTTTGATTTATTATGGATAATATTAAATATCTCGAGTCCAGTTCTCGCAAATGCTTTTTGAAGCGGGTTGATTGAATGATAAGAAACATGCTCATGATATACTGTATCAAAAAGAAACTTATCTACAATATCAGCCAAATATGAAACTTCAAAAATAAAGATACCATCGTCATTCAATATTTTTTCAATACCATTAATGATATCAATCAGGTTATCACTATGTGCAAATACATTATTTGCTATAACAAGATCAGCAGAGCTGTATTTAGCAAGGATTTCTTTGGCCAGAGCATCTGTAAAATAAGTAGGTAATGTTTTGACCCCTCTTTCATTAGCAATATTAACGGCATCGATAGCGGGATCAACTCCCAAAACTTTAATTCCTTTTTCTTTTAGATTTAATAGGAAAGTTCCATCATTACTGCCTATTTCTACAGCAAAATCGTTGGTTTTAATACCAAAAGAATCGATTATATCAGTTGAGTAATTTTTAAAATGTTCGACTAATCCTTTAAAATTAGAAGTAAGAAATGTATAATCCCTGAAAAGAAGATCCGGATTAACAACATAGATATTCTGAATATGTCCGCAATCCTCACATAAATATAAATCCAGCGGATAAGTCTCTTGATGCTGACTCAAATTTTCCTTACTAACATAAGCATCAGCAATTGGAGAAGGATTTATATTAATAACCAAAACTAATTTAGTCGAATTACAAAGCCTGCAATTATTTTTTATAATAACATCCTCATTCATTATTTATAGTTTTTTAATAGATTTTGCAATTGATTCTTGCCAAACAAGTGATAATCCCCCATCAACATATAAATTCTGTCCATTTACATAACGGGCCAGATTGCTACACAAAAAAACGACAACATCACTTATTTCATCAGTTGTTCCTATTCTGTTTAATGGAACTATTTCTTTGTACATTTCCATCAATTCAGTTTGACTATTATAATAGTCTCTCGATTCCTCTTTAATAAATGTAAATGGAGTTATAGTATTAGTTCTTACCCCTTTTCTTGCAAGGGTAACCGCATAATAACGCATTAAAGAATTCATCCCAGCTTTGCCCAAATGATAACTCAATGCCTGGCCCTCGCCGACATATTCCGCAAAAACCGAAGAGACAAAGAGTATAGCGTTATCATCAATTGAAAACTTGTTCTGAAGAAAGTCAATTATTATTTTTGAAGAGGTCAGACTGACAGCAATCTCACCTGCCCAGGAATCTCCGTTACCCCTGAACCGTTGACAGAAAACAAGATAATTGGCACTCCCAATTCCCGATATTTTTTCCAGAACATCGGTAAGGTTCACACTATCTGCCAGATCTGCTTCAAAATAATTCACCCCATCAATTTTATTTTCAGGTGTACTTCTTGAAACAACAGAGACGGTATCCCCCCTAGTAATCATTTTTTGGGCAATAGTCCTTCCCAGACCTTTGCTTCCCCCAATAATAATTGAATGGCTCATATAACACTGATTTTAAATACTAATTAATTTGTTATCAAAGGCTGAATAGAATTCCCCGCCTTGTTTTATCATACCTCTCTTAGAGTTTAATACCTTTTCACGGCTCTCAGGACTGAGAACCAATAGGCAAATATCTGTTTCCGATAAGAATGATGAATTCCTGATCATCACAGATGAGCCCGGCATAAAAAGGTTTGCCTTATCCTTAGAGTCATCGATTATACATGATACAAAGTCTTTCAATTTGAAAAGATTGATATATTTAGCTGCCAGATGGCCAGCACCAAAAATAGCTATTTTTTTACCTGCATGATACGCTTGTTTTAAAAATGAGTAATGGATTTCTTTTATCTCTTTAAATGCACCTGCATAAAGGTCCATCGCTGATAATTCTTTTGCTAATTCAGCATCGGTAGCTTTCTCTTGTTCACCTTTTCGCGTATTGCGTATAACAGCCACTAATGAATCTTCCATGACGGCTTCATAGCGGAATATCCTGACAACCTCAAATCCGTTCCTTTCAAAAAAGGAACGCAAAGTAAATTCTGTAAAATAAACGATATGTTCTTCCCAAACAAAGCAGTAATTCTTACTCTGAAGAAATTTTTTACTATCAGGAATTTCAAATACGAGATATCCTTCTTTCTTTACATTCTTTACAATGTTCTTAAGAAAGGTATTAATGTCATGGGCATGCTCTAAAACATGTCTTACCATCAAAAGGTCAATTCCGCTATCCAGTTTCAGATCTTTCTTTTCTGTAATAATTTTTTGTATCGTTTCCAATCCGTCAAAATGTCCATCATCACCATTCCTCTCCAGAATTTGGGTATTATGAATATTTAAATAACCTTTTCTGCTGAATCTGTTCAATGTTGTCTCATCCTTATAGGTTAGACCTGCAATTTTACTTTTAGATTCAATACCCGGAAGTTTTATGAGCTTATTGACCAGATCATCCAGATGAAATTCAGGCTCATTATATTTAACCCAACTATATCTTGACCGAACCATTTCAACCGGCATTGGATCAATCAATTGAATGAGGCCACATTCATTACAAATTCCTATTTCCAGTATATGAGTATCTTTTTCACAATTGGAGATTATTTGATACCGATTGCTTGGTGGCTGCTCCCCAAAATTAATTTTTGATTTGAGCGCTTTTTTATTACAGGATATACAATTGATTTTTAATAGTTTCTGTTTCATAATTTACATCCGGATTATACACCTTCCCTGAATGGTTCCGTTCCGCATTTGGTTGATTGCCGTATTAATTTCATCCAGTTCATACACATCAGTTATCAGCTCTTTTAGTTTCATTTTTTTCTGATTAAACAAGTTGAATAACCTTGGAATGTCCTCATTTGGCTGGCAATTACCACCATGAGATCCGGTTAGAACTTTACCAAAATGAAGAGGGAGTGAAAAAATAGATATGTTATTACCAGATTTAGGCACGCCAACCAGGATCACTTTCCCTTGGGGTTTGGTTATTCCATACCCAATTTGAATTATCGTGGGTACACCCGTATTATCAATAAACACATCAACTTTTACTTTTTGCATGATATGAGAGATAGCGAATTCTGCATCTGTCTTTGCACTGTTAATAATATGTGTTGCACCCATTTGTTTTGCTAATTCTAGCCTGTTTTCATGTATGTCAACTGCAATTATTGGGTAAGCTGAAACCATTTGAGCAGCCTGAATGACATTTAATCCTATGCCTCCCGCCCCGAAAACGACCACTGACTCACCGATACGGATACGAGCGTCGTTCTCTACTACACCAAAACCCGTTGTCACCGCGCACCCAAAAAGGGAAGCAACTTCCAGGTCACTATCATCAGGAATGGGAGTTACGCGGTTTTCTGAAACAATTGCATATTCATTGAATGTGGCTACCCAGCCCGCATTTACTCGCCTGCCTTCCCATGAATAAACCGGCGGTTCGCTTTCGATCCCCTCACCTTTTCGCCAATGTAGAACTACCAAATTCCCTGGTTTGACATACTTTACACCGGGACCAATAGCAATAACTGTTCCTGAAGCTTCATGCCCTAGCAAATGAGGTAGGAACCTGTCCTCCCCTTTGGATCCATCGATTTCACCTAATTGAGAGCCACATATACCGCTAAAGTGAACCTTTACCAGTACCTGACCAACCTCAAGAGTTTTTGGTAATTCTATTTCTGCAACAATCAACGGTGTTTTTAATTCCGTCAGTATAGCCGCTTTCATAGATACAGGGATATTTTCCATAATATTATTGGATTATTCAAAATAAATAAACGAATGATCACCCAAGTAACCTGTCTGTTTGAACCACCATTCCCATTCTTCCGGTGTATTGAATGCCTCACAAGTCACTTGCCAGTATAATAGGTTAGCCTTCTCCTCCTCATTTCGGTAAGATTCAACGCAGAGATAAATATGATTTTTACCAACACGTTGCATTTCTCTCAATGCCGGATCAAGATCGTAGCAATGCAAATTATGTAAGGTTGTGATAGAATAAACTAAGTCAAAATAATTATCGGGGTAAGGCAACGATGTCGCGTTTCCAATAACCAGTCGATCTTTAACCTCCTCCTTAGCATTGTTTATTGCATATTCAGAAATGTCAATTCCAGCTATTTCAATACCATGAACTACTTTAGTAAAGTCGTATAATAAGAATCCCTTGCCACAGCCTACATCAAGAATTTTATCTCCGGTTTTGATCCCATAATGGTCCACCATTGCGCGTGCCACCTTTTCCCAACGCCCTTCCATATAACGGTAACCACCATAACAAATCTTTCGATCACCATCCCAGTAATCAAAGCCCCATTGCTTTGCCAGCGAAGCAGCCTTTGCTTTAGGAAATTCTGGGTCATTAACCCGAGCTAAATAGTCACGTTTCGTACTTTTGTGGATAACGGACAGGAAATCAATGTACGACATAAAAGGATTATTAGATTAATAAATTATCAACCAACGTATGCAATGGGAACAAATAAATAAATAACTGAAGTTTCGCAGGTCTTAACCTGCCCAAAAAGTTGATAATAATGACAAAA
>CAYHGN010000093.1:0-14703 GCA_964356005.1 uncultured Sphingobacterium sp. | reverse complement strand
ATCGTTAACTTTTCGAATGCCAATGCGGCTTAAATGAGACATGCGAAACTTAAATAAATAAGTTCTTTATGAAAAATCAGATAAATGTTCATCGAAATATCGGCTCGCTTTTAACAGTTGCACCTCAAGTAGTCCTTCTTCATTGTATCCCGCATGCCAACGACGTTGCCTTTCTTCATCGATAAACTCATTTAGCAGAATACAGCACCATTTTATACGATGCAATGGTAATAGTCTGTTAATCCTATAATTGATAGATTCGGAATTTTGTCTACCAGTTATTAACTCTTCTGTAAACTGCTGCGCCTGGATCTTTGTGACTGGTAACTCTGGCTGACAGGTAAAATCACAAATGAGTTTAGCAATATCATCCCAGCCGGCATATTCAAAATCAACGAAAAAAAGTGTATCATCATTCTGCAAGGAATTATGGAATCCAAAGTCCGACGGAGAAAGTATTCGTTCACTTTCACAGAATAGTTCGCTTTTCCCAGTTAATTTGCTATCAGTTTCAATAAGCTGCCTGATTTTTATCCAGGCTTGATTAATTTTGGCCTTTACAAAAAATTTCGCTTCAAACTCTATTTCGAGTTTTGAATCAAGATTAGTCAGTCTCTCTATTCTTCGTTGGACTGAATTTAAATGATCCATTATACTAAAACATGCTTCAGCTGCTTGAGGTAGGCTCTGGGCGAGATGGCTAGAGTTATGTTGGTTGATTCTTTTAATGAAATCAGATGCCTGTGTTATATGCCAAGCTTCAATATTTTTTAGCCGATCTCCTTTCAAAAAAGAATAGATACCACGATTAAACTGAAGATCTTTACCGATCGGCTTTGGTACATTTTGAATTCCAAGATTTATAAGGAATGATAAAAAATTAAATTCTGTACCCAAACGATCTCTATTGTCGCCAATTCTATTGCAATAATTCTTTAATAACCACTGTCCTGTCCTATTAAACAATTTCCATACTTCGCTATTTCTGCCAGCTTTAATTCGTTCACTTTCAAAAGGTATTTCTATACCATATTGTAAACATAACTGCTCCAGGGTTTTTAGCTGAATATCCTTCATGAAATCGACAAGAAAGATGGCAATTCAAACCATGACCTAATCATCCTGCATTTATTTGCCCCCTTTGATTGCCCCTCTGGAGAAAACAATATCCTATCAACCTCACTTGGTAACATATCAAGTATCTCAGGTAAATCATCAACGAAATGTGTACATCCAAGATCAGTAATCCGCCTAATTTTCTCGCTTTTGGTCAATTCAAAGAATATACTATCTGAGGATAAAATCAAGTCTTGAGAATCATCTAGTCTAAGTTGACTAATCCAATCCATTGCTGCTTCGTGCAGGTCATATTTGGGTCCTAAAAATGGATATCTGGTCCGATGACTAATTATAAAAATTCTTATGTCTAATAATTTAGCATACTTAAAGAAATCTAAAGCTCCAGGAAACGGATTAGCCTCAGTCATGCATTTTCCATAAATGTAACCTTGTAATTCCGTCCATCTATCTTCTTGATCAATTCTTCTCAAATAATCTCGAATTGCATTTTTAGAGGTTGCAAACTCGATTGGCACCAAATTGTCAGCTATTGCAACTTTTTGGAATACGTTGTCATAACAAACAATTGTATTATCAAAATCCAATCCAATAGTAAACATACCTTAATAATTATGAAGGGTTAACGAGATTAAGCATTTTCCCAACAATCTGCTCCGTTGTAATACCGAAAAACTTCCTTGCATGCTCTTGATCACCACCTTCATACATGAAAGCATCCATTGTTCCCAATCGAGTTAACCTTGCCTTCTGATGGCTTTGATCAGACAGCCATTCTGAAATACTACCACCAAAACCTCCAGATATCGAATGCTCTTCAATAGTTACAACATGTTGAAATTTTGAGAAAACATCTTTAAGGAGATCTTCATCTAAAGGCTTAACAGTATGCATACTAACAACTTGAACAGATAATCCAAATTTTGATAATTCCGTGGCCGATTCCATGGCTATTGGAAGAGTATTTCCAGTATTCAGGAAACAGATATCTGTTCCGGTTCTTAAAACTATTCCTTTCCCAATTTTAAAATCAGGCATTGTTAAGTGTACTAGAGGTTCGTTTTTCTTGGCTAATCGTATATAAACCGGTCCATTAAGATTAAATGCAGCTTTAACTGCACCTCGCACTTCCCAAGCATCTCCAGGGCATAGAACGGTCATATTCGGAAGAACTCGTAAACAAGCTATATCTTCTAATGCCTGATGGGATGCATTTAATGAAGAATACGAAAGCCCGCCTCCCACGCCAACTATTATTACTGGCAGATTTTGATAGCACACATCCAATCTGATCTGTTCTAAACAACGTAGAGTATTAAATGCTGTTATTGTATAGGTAAAAGGTCTAAACCCACACATAGCCAATCCTGCCGCCATACTTGTCATGTTAGCTTCAGAAATACCACAATTATAAAATCGATCAGGAAAAGAACTTTTATAGGAATCGAACATTTTATTGCCGATGTCACCGCTCAGAATAATAACTCTGCTATCGTTTGCAGCTAATTTTTCCACCTCCTTTGAAAATGCCTCTCTCATAATAAATGTAATTCTGTTAATGCAGTTTTAACATGATCGCTATTGGGAATACGATAATGCCAATTATTATCATCTTCCATAAAGGATACGCCTTTCCCCTTGATTGTATTTGCAATTATTGCAACTGGTTTGCCGGATCCATCAGGAATGTTGGCTAATACATCTATCAAAGACTCAATATTATGCCCGTCAACCTCATAACTACTCCACCCAAATGCCTGGAATTTTTCCTTAAGGGAAGAAAGAGATGTGATTTCTTCGCTTCTACCAGTTGCTTGCCATTTATTGAAGTCTACTATTGCAATAAGATTGTCCAGAGGCAAAGCAGGTGCAAGCAAGGCGGCCTCCCATACTGAACCCTCGTTACACTCTCCATCACTCATCAGCACATAAACCCGAAAAGATGATTTTTGCATTTTTGAGGCAAGAGCCATTCCAAGACCCAGTGATAAGCCATGGCCTAAAGAACCACTAGTCGCTTCAATTCCAAATGATGGCCGAAAAATCGGATGTTCAGCAAGAAGGCTACCCGGTAATCCAAAATTACTAAAAACGTCATCTGGTATAAATCCCCGCATATTTAAACTCACATATAAAGTCGTTGCAGCATGTCCTTTACTCAAAATAAACCGATCTCTATTGACATCCATCGGTTTTTTAGAATCATTATTCAATACTTCCCAATAAAGGGAAACTAAAACATCAACGCATGATAAAGAAGATCCAAGATGAGCAGTATGAGTAGTATGGGATATTTTAATAAGTTCGCCTCTTATTTTCCGTGCAACAGACTCTAGTTCTGCGATCGTTGATTTCATTATAAGTTATTATAGGAGGTTTTGTATTCTATTCATTGTCTTAATATTGTAATAAGCATCATCATCTTTTAATTCCATTTTGTTAAACTTTTCACTAATATCCAATATCGCATCCTCAACGCAATATTCGGGTTTAAAACCAGTAGCTCGAAGTTTATCCGAATTTTGTCGATAAGATCTCGGGTCATTAGATTCTGAAACTATTAATTCAGCAGGAATATGATTTGTTACCCTTTTTGCAATATCCAAAATGGATATATTTTCAAATCCAGCGTTATAGATTCCCTGAACCTTAACACCTAAAGAAAGAAAATGTTCATAAACCCTAACCATATCTTTAATATGAATATTTGGCCGGGTCTGTAATCCCCCAAAAACAGTAATACGCTTTTTGGTTAATGCCTGCATGGTTAATAAATTTACTGATAAATCCAATCTCATTCTTGGCGAATATCCGCAAACCGTAGCAGGTCGTATTATTTGAACGCAGATCTCTTCTTTATAACTGAGAAGTACCCGTTCACTGATCATCTTAGTTTTATTATAGTCAGAAATGGGAACCAGACTGAGCTCTTCTGTCACATCTTCCTCTTGTTTCACTCCATATACACTTCCAGAAGAAGCATAGATGAATTGCTTCACGTCATTTTCAATAGCTTTTTCTATCAATAATCTGCTAGCCAGCACATTCACCTCCCATGTAAGCTTGGGATTTAAATCTCCGCTAGGATCATTCGCAATATTTGCCAGATGAAAAACTACATCTATGTCATTCATGGGAATATTATCAATATCTCGAATATCCTTTTGAAATATTGTTAGGTTCTTATGTGGTTTCAGGTAATTACCAAACCAAATTAAATCAATTACCTTAACAACATGTCCTTTCTCAAGCAATCTATTCGTAAGTTGTGTCCCAACATAGCCGCAGCCTCCAGTAATTAGTATGTTCATGATTTTATATATATTCGTGTATGTCTATTTTCCATTAGTCTATTTCCCATTCATCAATTCTAATTCAATATCATTTGGGGTAAGCGGCAAATTGCCAATTCTTCCAACCTGGCAAGCAGCGCCCAAAGAACCCAAATAAGCACTTTGCCAGATGTCGGCACCAACAGCCAAAGCCAGAGAACAACAAACAATTAATGAATCACCCGCTCCAGCTACATCTCTCGGTGCAGTGTTTAATGCTGGCAAACGATCAGTAATATAATTCTCTCTTGATTCGGCAGAATGAATTAAAACACCTTCACTGCCAAGTGTAATAATAAGATTTTTTGCAAAAGATATACTGCTCAGGGATTCAGCAAGTACGCCAAGACCTGATTTAAAATCTCTGACGCCAAGTCTAGCTTCACGCTCAGTAGGAGTAAGAAGTGTTACATCTTTAAAGCGTGATATATCACCAATTTGAGAGGAAGACTGGCTATCTGCCACAATCATTACATTTTTTTTCTTACATATCTCCATTATTTCATCAACAAAATATTGTGGTAGGCAACCATAATTAAAATCAGAAAAGATCAACAAATGTGAACCCTCAATGATTTCATAGATAGATTTTAAAATTTTTTCGGCAATATTTCTATCAATCTCATTGTGACGCAAATGGCTTACTCTAAGTAAGGTTTTGCCATTTGCACGAAAACGCTGCTTCAACGTAGTAGGGCGATTTTCGTCTATAAAAATATTTGCATTTACCTTATATTCCTTTAACCTTATAGCTGCAAAATTCGCATTTTCATCTTTGCCGGCAATCGAAAAATAATCAACTTTTGCACCCAGACCCGCTGCATGGGCAGCTACAATTGCGCTACCGCCAACAAATTTCTCCGACGCGACCGGTGTAACGACAATTGTTGGATCTTCTTGAGACATACCGAGTGGATCGCATGTAATATATTCATCTATTATTAAATCACCAACCACGAGTACTCTTAGTGTCCTCATTTTAGCCAAAAGAACTTTCAGGTCAGATAGTGAAAAACCATGCCTTTGAAGGAAATCTCTCGGTTTAACAATTGTTGAGGGATTGTATTCATTAAATTCCTTTTGAAGTAGATCAAGGGATGAAAAGGTTATGTCACCAGAACTAAACAATAGTTTTCCGGAATATCTATTGACCGCTGCCTGTTCTGGATTTTCCTTAGATTCATGTTCTTTCCCTTTGACGACAATAGCAGGTTTTAGTGATGCTATGAAATCTTCAGGCGAATCATGCAAAATAAATGCATAATCAACAAGGCTTATTAATCTTACGGCTTCCAATCTCAATTCCTCAGGAAGAATCGCTCCAGTTGAATTTTTAGCATAAACACCAACAACAAGAAAATCCCCGCATTCCTCCGCATATCGAAGAAGTCTTAAATGTCCAGGATGAACAATATTAAAATTACCAGAAACGAAAACAATTCGATTTCTGGACTTTGCTAATTCGGCAATTTGTTGCAATGCTGCCTCGGAACTAAAATGCATTCAATTCCCTCCTTTACTCTTTATGAAAATATTCCTTTGGCTGTTTCATGATTTCAGAAAAATTAGCCTCAATCCAACTAATTGTATGATCGATACCATCTTCTAGGGTAATTTCAGGAATCCATCCAAAAGAATCATGAGCTTTCGAACTATCCAATAAATATGCCGAATCCTTTCCTGGGCGGTCGTCAACTACATTAACAATGCTATTAAATTCAACACCGAGCTTCGTACAGATCAACTCGACAAGGGACCGTATCGATATAAATTTGTCCGTTGAAAAATGAAAAACTTCACCAGGATCTGCATGAAGCATTACGTTCATTGTTCCCTTTACTACATCAGTTATATGTATAAATGAACGTGTTGAATGTCCTCCCCCATGTAATTGCAGCTTAGCTTTAGCCAGTATACTTAAAACCGTTTTGGGGATAATTCGGTATAGCTGTTGACCGGGTCCAAAGACATTTGCAGCACGGGTAAAAACAACCGGAAAATTATAGTTCTTAAAAAATGACATAAGACTCATGTCACAAGCCGCGCGTGATACTGCGTAAGGTGTGCTTGGATTAAATGGGAAATTCTCTTTTACTAAACCACTGCAAGGGCCATAAACTTCTGGTGTTGTGACATGAACATATTTCTTCAGAAAGCTGCATTTTCGCAGCTTATCATGAAATTTGACATTGGCAATAACATTCGTCTGGAACCATTGTTCAGGAAACAACCAACTCTCGGCAACCATACTTTGCGCTGCGAAATTTATAACATAGCTGGGTTTAAAATCATTAATTACAGCCATGATTTTTTCAATATCATGATTTAAATCCATTCTATAAAAACAAAAATTATTAACATTTATATTTTTTTTATATGGCAAAAAGGCATCGTGCGGCTCATCAGAACGGCTAATTCCAACTACCATCATCCCTATTTCCAGAGCATGATTTATAAAATGCGAACCGGAAAAAGAATTACTCCCTATAACAACAAAAGTTTCCATTTATTTAATTTTCTCCCTAATTGTATTGTTCATTAATAGTTTATCAATCCAATAATGCAGAATTGCAGCATGGCAGGTTTCTGCTATACCATAAGATTTGGAAGGTACATAAAAATTAATATCTCCCGTTTTTCGAAGCGGATTGCTGTCATCCATTGCCGATAAGGTAATTACTGTCCCACCCAACATCTTTGCTGTTTCCGTGGCAATTAGGATATTCGGCGATTTACCTGAACTACTTATTGCCACAAGGATGTCTCCTTTATTCATCCTCCTACTTAACGGTTCAGAAAATACTTCATTAAAGGAAATATCGTTTGCAATAGCCGTTATAAGAGATAGGTCAGTAAAAACCTCTGTATGCACGTGGCCATTCTTCGCTAAATCAGCTGAGAAATGGCTTGCCATGGAGGCACTAGCACCATTACCAATCAAATACACTGTTTTCTTCCTATTCCTTGTTCGAGCAGTAAGGTTAATCAACGTAATGAATGCGTTTTCAATACTTTGTTCATCAGAATCACTGAAATTTACTGATACTTCTTCTAAACATCTTCTTAATTCATCAATATAAGTCAAATACATAAAGTGTATAAGTTAAAGTGGACTTTTGCTAATCACTAACATCACAATAAAGTGCAATACTTTTATAACCTGTTTGCAAAAAAAAATCATTCGAAGAAAAACCAATAGGCACCTTTCTGAAAAAAATAAGGATATTGTTGGATATCAATTTTTCACCTTTAAGAAAATCAAAAATACGTTCTAATTGGGTACTTGTATCCGTACAGTAAAAAATATAAAAGCTTTCCTTGTCTAATCCTGCAAAACTATTACTTACCATTTGGTTATCAGAAAATATGCATTCAGCTTTAAAGGCAGATTTGAGGGTCATTAAAAATTCATTTTCGAGTTCGTATGAATTCTTTTTACACATCTTTGCCCAAGCTCTATCTGATTCGTTAAAGACCATTTTTTGAGGAAACTCAATTTGAGAAGTAATGTAACTCTCAAGGGTTCCAATATCTCTATGATAACGATTATTATAATATGTGAAAACCTTTCCCATTTCTACATACTTTGGTAATACCTCCGTACTAAAATCCAAAATGGCTTTATTAAAAGAGCCTAAAAAATTTAATACAACCGGCTCAATAATATAAACAGCAGCATTAGCAAGATTTCCTGGTGGATTTTCAACTTTTTCATAGAATTGCTTTACAATCCCAGTGTTATCAATCTCTACAATTCCACAAGTATTGGGAGTCGGAGTTTGAAATGTCATCATGGTGATCTCGGTTCCTGAGGGGCGAAACCGATGAGCCTCAATAAACTCCGAAAGGTCTGTAATGCAAAGGTTATCTGCATGGATCAACATTACCGAATCGTTATTTATGTAATCTTTATTCTTATATAAGGTTCCTCCCGTACCAAGCAACACATCCTCGTTCACTAACCTAACTAAAGAAGAATATGGTGAGAGTTCAATCCATTCCTTCATCTTATCGCCCAAGTAATGCAAATTCAATAAAACCGAATTCAAGCCTGCGTCCTTAAGCATTGATAACCAATATCCAACCAACGGCCTGCCATTGATCGGAAACAAGCATTTTGGCAAAATATCTGTTAATGGTTTTAATCTGCTCCCATAGCCGGCTGTCAACAAAATTGCCTTCATCTTTTAGCAATATACATTAAAACATCATCCCATTTTGATGTTGTAAAATCAGGTCTCACATTAAATTCATTTAGCTCTTCCCCGCATAATAATATTGTACCACAACCAGCTCGTTTACCAGCTTCAATATCACTAAGCTTATCTCCCACCATAAAGGATAAGGAAAGATTAATATCTAACTCAGTCGCTGCCTTTAAGATCATATCTGGTGCAGGTTTCCGACAATTACACTGCTCTTCAGGAGAATGGGGACAAAAATAAATTCCATCCAAAAAAATCTGATTCTCATTTAAAATTGAAACTAACTTAGCATTCACC
The DNA here is from genome assembly GCA_964356005.1 of uncultured Sphingobacterium sp. Lineage (GTDB taxonomy): Bacteria > Bacteroidota > Bacteroidia > Sphingobacteriales > Sphingobacteriaceae > Daejeonella. The sequence continues at coordinate 5,792 of CAYHGN010000093.1, read as the reverse complement.
TGATTCATCTCATTTACAGTAATAATTCTTCTTCCAATGCCAGACTGATTGCTAATGACTATCAACTTAAATCCCAAAAAAATAAATTGCCTTAAAGCATGGACAACTCCAGGAATTAATAGAACCCTCTGAGGATTTTTAGGATAACCAACATCAAAAATAATAGTTCCGTCCCGATCAAGAAAAATTGCCTTTCCACTCACAATAATTTAATTTATATAATAATTGTCAACTACGTATTTTGCAAAAGGAAAACTTCAGTTAAATGCCGGTGACACAGCATTAAGAACATGAACTGAATTTTTGTAACCTTCAACCAACTTATCGTGTTAAGGAGACGATCGCAATTTATTTTAAATAATTAGTACTTTGAAATCCTTATAATCTCCCGTCAACCAATCCTTTATCGAGAACGCCTTTAATATCAAAGATTACAGTATCATTTTTCGAGCTCAAATCAAAATTTCTAAACTCATTGTGAGCAACTGCAACCACGATTGCTTTATACTCAGCATCACTATAGAAACTGGAATTCAAACCGTGTAATAAATCAATCCCATACGCGCTTTTCACTTCATCAGAATCTGCCCAGGGATCGTAAACACTTATCTTACACCCAAATGATTGGAGTTCATTTACAATGTCGATTACCCGACTATTTCTAATATCCGGACAATTTTCCTTAAAGGTAATCCCTAATATTAACACCTTACTATCTAAAACTTTACATCCCTTTTGAATCATAAGTTTAACAATTTCGGTTGCGATATACTTTCCCATGCCATCGTTTAATCTTCTTCCTGACAGAATAATCTCAGGATAGTAACCGAGGGATTCTGCCTTAAAAGTTAAATAATATGGATCAACACCAATACAATGCCCCCCGACTAATCCTGGCCGGAATTTGAGTGCGTTCCACTTGGTGTTCATAGCATCAACTACCTCATTGGTATCAATTTTCAGTAAATGACAAATTTTAGCCAACTCATTAATAAATGCAATATTGATGTCCCTTTGTGAATTCTCGACAACTTTAGCAGCCTCAGCTACTTTGATGCAACTTGCCTTAAAAGTGCCAACCTCGACAATCTCATTGTACAACTGGTCTACCTCCTCAGCTGCTTCTTTTGAAGATCCAGAAGTGATTTTTTTTATTGTCCTTAGAGTATTCACTTTATCTCCTGGGTTAATCCTTTCAGGCGAATACCCAACATTAAAATCCTTCGTAAAACAAAGACCAGATACCTTTTCTAATATTGGAACACATTCATCCTCAGTTGCCCCGGGGTAAACCGTAGATTCATAGATAACCAAGTCTCCTGTTTTTAACACCTTTCCAACCGTTTCCGAAGATCTAATTAGTGGTGCCAAATCAGGTCGATTAAACTTGTCAATTGGTGTAGGAACTGCTATTATGAAAATCTTGGCCTCCTTAATGTCGTCTATCTTTGAAGTAACGGTCAATAGGAGAGCTGCCTTGAGGTCCTCTTCATTGGTTTCCAATGTTGAATCCTGCCCATTGATTAATTCATTTATTCGTACTTCGTTAATATCAAAACCGATAACTTTTCGAGTTTTTCCAAATTCAACAGCCAAAGGAAGCCCAACATATCCAAGGCCGATTATCGCAATGGTTTTTTTTTCAGACATACAAAATATTTTACTTTTTCCAATTCTTCGACCATCCATTCCAATTAGTTTTAATGTAAATTATTAATAAACCCAATATGCCCCCTATAAAAATATAAATCATAACTATTTGAGATTTTTTAGGCTTAGTTCTAATCGTTGGAACACTTACTGGTTGAATAATCGAAAAAACAGGCGTTTCTTCCTTGATCTTAATTTTTGAAGTCTCCAATTGTTTCGCCAATTCGGCGTATACGCTAAACGCTAGCTGGTATTCACTTTGCAGGCGTTCTTCCTCATTTTTAGCCATATTGGAAGACATATAAAGGTTGCGATCTCGGAAACGAGCTAAGCGATCTTGAGAGGTTTCAAAATCTAGTCTTTTCTCATTGTATCGTTCTTGGATAAAAGCAAGATTTCTCTTAGCCTTATCAATTCGGAATTCCGTAACTTTTTTCTGTAGAAGTTTCTGTGCATTAACTGCAAGTTGAGCCGTCATTAAAGGTTCTTGTCCTAAGGCGCTAAGAACCATATAACCATTTTTGAGGTTGACGTTAAGCGTTAGGGTATTTGTGAGAGCATCACACAATACTCGTTCACTTGCTGTGATTGAAAACAGAGAATCATGTACCTTGTCAACTTCTTCAATCTGGCCACTACCAATTGTAAATAATGATCTGACAATACCTGGTAGTCCAATGGTGTATTTTTTAATTAAGCTCAGGGCATTAGGCTTGTTATTCTTTTTTGAATATTCATATAAACTTATTGGTTCATTAAAAGAATTCCATTTGAGTGGAATATGAATGATCTCCTTCTGAAACGGATAACTCTTAACAATTTCAGGGTAAACAGCCGGCGAAAGATCCTGTGAGCTCGAACCCATTTCGCCAAAATTAATCCCAGCCATTGCAGCTAATCCCCCCAACCCTCCAAAGCTTCCGCTCTTTGATTGACCTTGCGGTACCATTATGGTACTTGCAGTATACACGTTCGGACTAGAAAATGCTACAAAAAGACCAATAATTGAAAAAATCCCTCCAAACAAAAGAATTGTTTTTCGATCCTTCCAAAGTGTTTTAATTAAAGCGATTACGTCAATCTGGTCTTCCGTGGTGGGATCAGTGTGAGTATATTCATCGGATTTCATATAGAGAATTTGTTATCAATTTCACTTTACAAAATGAAGATTCTTGGGCTTTCTTCCGCTTGACTATGCTATTATATACATATCAACCACCAATTTTGAGAATGGAAAACTACTAGCAAACGCTGAAAAAACGGTATCAAGAACATGAATAGACTTTTTGTCACCTTCAACCACAAAATCCATTACAAAACCTTCAGATTTAACATTTAATAATTGCGCCTTAATCACTAGTCTACCCTATTCATTAAAACCTTTAACATATATATTTTTAACCATGTTTGAAGCTGACCCTTCAAAGCATTTCCTACTGTACTTTATAATTTCATCAAAAGCAAGGCTTCTGAATCCGAAAGCTTCATAGCAATTAACAAAGGATCCAACGACAAAATGTTTACAGCTTCACCTGCTTTAAACAGGATTTTAACATTGTAATTCTCACTCCAAAAAGCTAACATCGATATTGGTCCAATTTTTACTGTTCCATACTTACCATGGACAATCCATTAATATCGCCACCAATTATTAAATAGTCAAATTTGTACTGCATTTTAGCATTCTTTTCTCCAAATCAGCATCGCTCCTTTACCATCTCCCAGATGATGTATAGCTTCAGAAGGAGACAAAATTAGATATCTAATTTTACGTTTGATAATGGCCTCAGCTTTATCTATCAGTTTGAGTAAAAAATCCTTATGAATTTCAGTACCAATAAATAGAATATCGATGGTTTTACCGTCTTTCCCAATAGCGAAATCTCCTGTTATATAAGCCTCTTGAACATCTCCTAATTTGGCTACTACCTCGTCTAGAATTTGGTCTATGCCAATTGTTTTGCGTATGATGCTGTTTATGTCCTTGTAAAGAGGATGTTTCTGGTTGGCTTGGTATAATTTCTTATTACCTTTTGCCTCCGACTCCAGGAGCCCCGCATCTTCGAAACGGTTGAGCTCCAGTCGGACCGCATTGCTGCTCTCTCCAAACTCTTCGGCGAGTCCGCGTAAGTAGGCGCTGCTACCTGGGTTGAGGAAGAACTTAAGGATGAGCTTTAGGCGGGTTTTCGAGGTGACGAGTGTATCTAACATCTGCTGATGTGATGATTAGTTGATGTGGTGATGCGATGATTGAAGAAGGCGATGAGGCTCACTATATCATAGGCGAACTCGGTAAATTTACCAGAGTGTCACTAATGCTTTGTGCGTTTGGGATGCTTTCACATTGGTATTGCTTGTACATTTCTAAGTAAGGCAGCAGTTCCCAGGCGGGCCGGCAATGAACATTTTGCTCGACTGCCAGCTGAAGAAACGCATTGCGCTGTTGCTTGTTTTCGAGGAGCATCCCGTTGAGCCAGAAATTGGAGTGGGCTCCGGCGATTTCCTGAATGGTTGGAATGCCGGTCGTACTAAAGAAATCAGCATATTTCTTGGCCAACAGTCTTTTGGATTCGAGTTTCTGATAGATGGTTTCCATCTGGGCAACTCCCAGCGCAGCATTGATATTGGGCAGCCGGTAGTTGTAACCGATGGCATCGTGGGCAAATTCCCATGGGTGTGGAATCTTTGCCTGCGTAGAGTAGTGTTTTAACTGTCTTGCGAGTTTCGTGTCACGTGTCACGATCATCCCCCCACCTCCTGTCGTAATGGTTTTGTTGCCGTTGAAACTGAATACACCCATCAGGCCAAAAGTGCCGGTGTGTTGGCCTTTGTAGTAACTGCCAATACTTTCGGCGGCATCTTCAATCACCGGAATACCGTATTCGTTGCATATCTCCACAATTTCATCTATCCGGCAGGGGTTGCCGAAGGTGTGCATCGGCACGCAGGCCTTGAGACGTGAAGCGTGAGGCGTGAAGCGTGAAGCGGAAGAACCGAACCTTGATTCGAGGAATGTTCTCAGTGCCTTGAGGCTCATTCCAAGGGTATCCGGATCGACGTCAATGAAAATCGGCTTGGCTCCAATATAAACAATTGGATTAGCGGTTGCAATGAAAGTAAGTGGTTGAGTAATGACTTCATCACCAGCTTTCACACCAGCAGCGATCAATGCAAGGTGGAGGGCAGCAGTGCCATTCACCGTTGCTACGCCATATAAAGGCTCGGAATGGGCAACGGGTATCGGGTTCCCGCTTTCACGGGAATGACAAAGAAGGGTATCAGGAAGAGAGAGAAATTCGGCCACTTTCTCTTCGAACCTGGTCACATACTTCCCAACACTGGAAACATAAGTACTATCGATACAATCAAGTACATATTTCTTTTCGTTTCCAGTGAATTGTGGCTCATGCAAAACGATTGGATCCTTGCCAGGATAAAGCGATTTTATAAAGTCAATTATGGGTTGAAAATCCACTATAATGTGCAAATTAGTTAATTTGCAAATTTGCTAATAAAAGATTGCAGAACCTTGATTATCTGATATTTATCAATATTTGTTCCTGCTCACCTTTCACAGCTTCGCCACTTCAGTCCCATTTCGGGTACTGTCCCTCGTCTTCTGTCTCTTCGTCTTCTCTTCTCGTCTTCCGTCCACCGATCTTCTTTTTCGTCTATCGGTCTTTTGTCTTCCGTCTATAGTCTCTACACCGCCTTCTGTATACCTTCCAGGTAAGCCGCCGGCATCTGAACCACCATAGAATAACCTGTCTCACCGATGCGTACCAGCAAACTTTTTTTGCCAGCATAACGTAGGATCTCGCCCGAACAACCGCACATGGGACCGGCTGTTACGAGAATGGGCTGGCCAGTCTTGAACCGGTCGCTGGTGATGGTAAAGTCGACGTTTTCGCCTAAGGCGCGGCGCAGTGATTCCATTTGGTTATCGCGAACAATAGTTGGCTTGCCTCCGAAGCTGATATACTTCATTACGGCACGATGCTGCAGAATCTTGAAATACTCGCGACTGCTGACACGAACAAACACATACGACCGGAACATGGGTTCTTCCACCCACTTGTAGCGATCAGACCACTTGCGCCGGATCTTCTGCAACGGAAGGTAAGACTCATATCCGTCCTCGG
>CAYHGN010000092.1:0-15015 GCA_964356005.1 uncultured Sphingobacterium sp. | reverse complement strand
CTAATGAAGCTCATGAGCGCTTAAGCTGCCAGTACGAAGGTGAAGATATGGAGATTGGTTTCAATGCCAAATTCCTTATCGAAATGCTAAATAACCTTGGAGGAGAAGAGGTGCTGCTTGAAATGAGCACTCCAAACCGGGCAGGCTTGTTAATGCCTCAGACACATGATGAGCAGGAAGATGTTCTGATGCTTGTAATGCCCGTTATGCTGAACACTTATGCTTAATTAATTATTGTTAAGCAATTAAAATAGAAAACTCAGAACTTTTGTCCTGAGTTTTCTATTTTTGTCTAAACTTTAAAAGAAACTTGGAACTTATTCAGCAGCTTTTCGATTTTATCCTTCATATCGACAGGCATTTAATAGAAATTGTTCAGGAATATCAAACCTGGACTTATCTCATTCTTTTTCTTATCATTTTCGCAGAAACTGGCTTTGTAGTTACTCCGTTTTTGCCGGGCGACTCGCTCTTATTTGCTGCAGGAGCCATCATAGCTAAACCCGAAAGCGGCCTCAGTATTTTTCTGATGTGCTTACTGCTTATCATAGCCGCTATACTGGGCGATCTGGTTAACTATCATATTGGTAACTATATTGGCCCAAGGGCCTTCAGTGGCAGGTATAAATGGTTAAAGAAGGAATACCTCAAACAAACACAGGCCTTTTATGAAAAGCATGGCGGGAAAACGATCATTTATGCCCGGTTTATTCCAATTATTAGAACATTTGCACCCTTTGTTGCCGGAATAGGTAGCATGACTTATATGCGTTTTGCTTCCTTTAATGTGGTGGGAGGAGTTTTATGGGTTTGTTTTTTTTTATTTTTAGGATACTTTTTTGGCGGATTACCTGTTATTAAGGATAATTTTACTTACGTGATCATTGGGATCATTATTCTATCTGTATTACCTCCCCTTATTGAACTAATTCGTGAAAGACGGAAAAAAATGCCCGACATGTAGATTATGTATTTGCCCGGAAACTGTATCTACATATCATTAATCTTTGATCATTATCCTGACTATTATGCCGGCGGTATTTGCAGCGATAAAAGCAAGGAGAACAATGAATGGAGAAGATGTTTAGTTCTCTTCTCTCCCTATTATCTTGCCCTGTTTATATAAGCTTTCTTTTCTTTTCAGTTCACTACTTTCCTCAGCACTCATCTCTTTTCGTATAAGATCTTTTAGTACGGGTTGTCCGGCATCGACCCATGCAGAATACCAGTAACTTCCTGTTTTCAATATTGAAGAACGCATTTGTTTTTCAATCATCCCATTCATAGCCTGATGGTACGCCCTTGAATATTGCTCAGAATATTGTCGTTCAATGCGGCCATTCCTTTGACTATAGGTAAATTTGCGATCAGAGGGGAAAGACCTGCTTAAGCGGTCCTCGATCTGGAGAACGGAGTCGGTAAAGGTATATGTATCAGCAACTATGTTCCATGCTTCCCTTAAGGGATTTTCGAGATATTGCGCACGACCAACTAAAAAATCATACTTCCAGGCGAATAATTCAGGCAGGCGGCTCTCCCAGAAACCATGGATGCCTGTCTGTCCGCTGAGCTGACCATTATAATTTTCGGTAGTATGCAGGGGAACATGAGCATCAGAAACATAATGGCCAAGATCTGCGGATGATCTCAGGATGCGTGATGAATCGCGTTCCTGAAAGGCTTTAACAAGAGAGAAATAGCTTCTTTCAATTTGCCAGGGGATGATCCCATTCTCAAAAAGCGTTCTTTCTGAGTATCTGTCCACTGCATCCGCCCATTTTTGCGGGATACTGTCGAATGGTGCATTGCCATAGCGGTCGGCATCAATAAAATGTCTCGCTGCTTCGGCCGTGTCGGCATAGCGCCGTTTGTCGGCATCAACCGCATGTTCTGTAATAAAATCTATATTGTTTTTATAAAAGAGGATCATATCAGCTGGAAGAGTAAAAACGGCAAGACGGTTGATACGCTTATGTGCGTAAAATCCCCAGGAGGAACAGGTAATAGCTACGATAAGCAGGAGGATAAGACACGGGTTTTTGCGCATTAATAAATTTAACAAAGGCATTTGCAGCAATCGCCTGGAGGGTAAATTTTTGAGTTAACGGTTAGCCTGTAAAAAAAAAATCAGATACTTAATTCCGATAAATCAGCCTTTAGATTTTTTTGAATTAAGCTTTGGATTTTAAAATAATCGGCATATATTTGCAGTCCTTAAAAGAAGGACGGAATAATAAGCTTAAGAAATGGCAAACCATAAATCATCGATAAAAAGAATCAGATCAAACGCAGCTAAGCGTTTACGTAATCGCTATCAGGCGAAAACCACCAGATCCGCAATCAAAAGATTACGCATTACTACTGACAAATCTGAAGCGACTCCGCTTCTGAGCAAAGTGATCTCAATGCTTGATCGTTTGGCTAAAAAGAACATTATACACAAGAACAAAGCTTCTAATAACAAATCTAAACTGACAAAATTTGTTAACGGATTAAAATAGTCTTTGAAGATATTTGAAAAAAGGGGTACCGTTTAATCAGTACCCCTTTTTTGTTTTATACTGTTTCCATAAATTTAATTATGGAAACCTATGATCATAAAATAAGCATCAAAGCATGGGCCGAAGAAGATCGTCCAAGGGAAAAACTTTCAAATCAGGGCAGAAGAAGTTTGAGCGATGCCGAGCTTATTGCGATACTGATTGGATCAGGAAATGTAAATGAGAGTGCAGTGGAATTAAGCAAACGAATTCTTTACACCTGTGATTATGATCTGAACCAGCTCGCCCGCCTGGGTATTGCCGAGCTGTCCAAGTTCAAAGGGATTGGAGAGGCTAAAGCTATAACCATAATTGCAGCTCTGGAACTTGGCCGCCGCAGAAGAGAAACTAAAAGTGCAGAACTAGTTCAGGTCAGTACAAGCATAGATGTTTACCAATCCATTGCATCTCAATACAAAGATCTCAATCATGAAGAATTCTGGATTCTGCTTCTAAACCGTGCCAATAGGATCACCTCCAGGCATTTGGTGAGTAAAGGCGGGCAGGCAGGTACAATCGCTGATCCCAAAATTATTTTCAATATCGCCCTCGAGAATCATGCGGCCTCGGTTATATTGACGCACAATCACCCTTCCGGAAACCTGAAACCCAGTCAGGCAGATCTCGATTTGACACGCAAACTAAAGTCGGCAGGACAGTTTTTGGATATCCCCGTTCTTGATCATCTAATCATTACCGATCAGGGCTTCCTAAGTTTTGCTGATGAAGGTTTACTCGACTAATTTAATCTGAGATCTGAGGTCTGACATCTGAGATCCGCCCTCAGACCTCAGACCTCAGACATCTGAAATCTCATATCTCATATCTCATATCTCTTACTATCTTTGACCTTTATTTTTTTAGAACATGAAGATCTCTTATAAGTGGCTGCAACAATTCATTCAAACAAGCAAAACCCCGGAAGAATTATCCCTTATTCTGACCAATATCGGTTTGGAGGTGGAAAGCCTGGAAGAGGTTCAAACTATCCCCGGTGGATTGGAAGGTTTAGTGATTGGTTTTGTAAAGGAATGTATTCAGCATCCCAATGCAGATCGGCTTAAAGTAACTAGAGTGGATGTTGGCATGGGGGAGGATCTTCAGATCGTCTGCGGGGCTAATAATGTGGCTGCCGGACAGAAAGTGGTTGTGGCTACAGTAAATACAACAGTTCACCCTACAAAAGGTGAGCCTTTTAAAATTAACAAATCAAAAATCAGGGGAGAGGTTTCTGAGGGTATGATCTGTGCCGAGGATGAGATTGGACTGGGCCATGATCATGATGGAATTATGGAGCTGAATGCAGATGCCAAAGTTGGTTCTTCAGCAAAAGATTATTTTAATCTTCAGGATGATTTTGTTTTTGAAATTGGTTTAACTCCGAATAGGGCCGATGCAGCTTCACATCTGGGAGTTGCACGTGATCTTGCAGCTTATCTCAAAATCCCGGTCAGCATGCCTGATTTATCTGGATTTAAAGTACAGAATCAGGATTTGAATATTCCGGTTATTGTTGATGATCAAGCCGCCTGTCCACGATACTCATCTTTAAGCATCAGCGGAATAAGTATTAAGGAATCGCCTGAATGGTTGAAAGATAAGCTGAATGCCATTGGGGTTCGCCCGATAAATAATGTAGTTGACGTAACAAATTTTGTTCTGCATGAACTCGGACAGCCACTACATGCTTTTGATGCGGATTCAATTAGTGGCAATAAAGTCTTGGTTAAGAAATTAGCAGAAAATACAGTATTCCGGACACTGGATGATGTTGATCGGAAATTATCTGCGGATGATCTGATGATCTGTAATGCTGATGAGCCAATGTGTATTGCAGGAGTGTTTGGTGGAATATCCTCAGGGGTAAAGCAATCCACAACAAAAATATTCCTGGAAAGTGCCTGGTTCAACCCGGTTTCGATAAGAAAAACATCCAAACGACATGGATTAAAGACCGATGCTTCTTTCAGATTTGAGCGGGGAACAGATCCGGATATGACAGTCACAGCCCTTAAACGTGCTGCTATTCTGATTCAGGAACTGGCTGGCGGACAAATATCATCAGAGATATCAGATATCTATCCGTCACCGGCAAATCCATTCCCTGTGGAGATATCTTTTAAGAATGTGAGCCGTTTGATAGGAAAGACAATCCCAGCCGATGAGATACGTGCTACTTTGTTGGGTTTAGGGATTAAGATTAGTTCAGAAGATACTGAATGGATGAAGCTGGAAGTTCCAGCTTATAAAGTTGACGTGACCCGAGAAGTTGATATCATCGAGGAGATTCTTAGAATTCATGGATATGACAATGTGGAAATACCAACGCAGATCCGTGCATCCCTGAATACAACAATAAAACCTGATAAGGAAGTCTTACAAAATCAGATTGCCGACTTACTGTCTGCAAATGGCTTTTTCGAGATACTAAGTAATTCCCTGACTAAATTAAGCTATTCTGCCGACCCTGAAAGGGCAGTCAGGATTTTGAATCCTTTGAGCAGCGATCTGGATGTTATGCGTCAGAGCCTGCTTTTTTCGGGACTTGAAGCTATAGCCTATAATCAGAACCGAAGGAATTCTGACCTTAAATTTTATGAATTTGGAAAGGTGTATAATCTTGATCAGGAAGGTTATAAAGAGAATCAACGTCTTTCTGTTTTTCTGAGTGGTTCACAAAATGCTGAAAGCTGGAATTCTAAATCTCTTAATACAGGTTTTTATAATTTAAAGTCGGCAGTTGATCTGCTAATTGGCAGGTTAAATATAAAGGGTTTGTCGAGCTCAGAAACCACAAACCCTGAATTTTCATCAGGAATTACCTATAGTAAAGGTGAAAAGAGCCTTGTTGAATTTGGTGCAGTTTCAAAAAAATCATTGAAAAAACTGGATATTAGTTCAGAGGTATTTTATGCAGATTTTGATTGGGATCTGATTGTGCGTTCAGTCAGAAATAATAAAATAAGCTATGCCGAGGTTTCGAAATTTCCTTCAGTCAGGAGAGATTTGTCGATGTTGCTGAATAAGAATATTAGCTTTGAGCAACTAAAGCAGATTGCTCAGAAGACTGAAAAGAGCCTTTTGAAAGAAGTCAATATATTTGATGTATATGTTGGGGATAAGCTGCCTGAAGGTAAAAAGTCTTATGCCCTAAGCTTTCTTATTCAGGATGAAGAAAAAACCTTAACCGACAAGCAAATTGACTCGATCATGCAAAAATTAATTCTTAATTTCGAAAAGCAGGTGGGAGCGGAGATAAGGAAGTAGGATTGAGCTTAAAGCTAAAAGCATAAAGCTAAAAGCATAAAGCTAAAAGGTTGATTCAGATCTAAATTTGTTCAATTCTTATGTGAAGAAGTATGTCATCCTGAGTGTAGCGAAGGAACTTAGCAATAAGGATTAATATTTGAAATTGATAATTGAGAAATTTTCATTAAGCAGTTTTTTATTTTTGACTTTTTATTCAGTCTCTGTACGTAATTTTAAGTTTTTTAAAACTAGAACTTACAACCTATAACTTATAACTCAAATGACAGTTACAGATCAGCTCAGTAGGGTAATTGATAAAACCAGCAGGTTAATAGACCTTTGCGCTGCTTTACAGGAAGAGAATGATTTATTGAAACTTGAAAATGATTCTTTAAAACTGTCGGTTGAAAGCCGTGAAATAAAAAAAAATGAATTGGAGGAAAAGCTTCGTGTGATGGCATTGGCACGTTCTTTAGAGGGTATTCAACCAACTGAATTAGGCTTGAGTGAAAAAACTCTTGACATAAAGCAAAAAATTACCGATTTTGTACGCGAAATAGATAAGTGTATTGTATTGCTTAAAAAGTAATACTTAGTGAACTAAGCTCAAATGGGAGAAATCTCCATAAAAATAAATATTGCTGACAGAGTTTACCCTTTAAAGGTAAATATTGAAGAAGAGGAAATAATCAGACGGGCAGCCAAAGTAATAAACGACCGCATAAAAGAATATCAGGATAATTATGCGGTTCGGGATAAACAAGATTTGTTATCAATGTGCGTATTGCATTACGCTACAACTACGCTGAAAGCGGAACAGAAAGTAATGCATGAAGATACGGATGTAACAGAAAAGGTTCATCAGCTTGATCAGTTGCTTACAGACTTTTTTTCTAAGTAATAACGTTCTTTTTAGCATAGAGTAATAAAGATTTAACCGCAGTTAAATTTTTAAGTTTCACTATTTTAAGCTTAACAATTCAGTATTAGAAGAGTTAAAAGGTAAATCATTTGTTTGCATCTGATCATGACCAAAACTCTAAACCTAATAAAGGAAGCTTATACAGTACATGAGGCTTAAGATTTAGTTGCGGTTTTTTTATTTAATTAGAAATTATGGACATAATACAAATAGTACTCTACGTTTTACTCGGTCTGGGTGCTGGAATAGTAATCGGACGCTTTCTTTTGCGAAAATTATTCAGGAATCAGGAAATTGGTGCCCAGAATAAAGCTAAAAAAATTCTTAAGGATGCTGAAAACAATGCCGAGATCCTGAAAAAGGATAAACTTTTGGAGGCAAGAGAAAAATTCCTCCAAATGAAGGCAGAGCATGAGCAGGAAATCAATAGCAAGAACAATGCAATCAATCAAAGGGAAAATTCCATCAAACAGAAAGAACAATCCATTACTCAAAAACTGGATAATCTGACTAAGAAAGAGGAAGAATTAGTTGCCGCTAAAGGTAACCTCGAAAAACAGACTGAAATCACTAAAAAGAAGCAGGAGGATGTTGATGCTTTGAAAAATCAACACATTCAGCAAATGGAAGCCATTGCAGGCTTATCTGCTGAAGACGCAAAAAACCAACTAATTGATTCATTACGTGAAGAAGCCCGTACCCAGGCAATGATCCAGATCAAGGATATTGTGGATGAGGCTAAGCTTACTGCTAATAAGGAAGCAAAAAAGGTAGTTATTCAAACAATTCAGCGTACTGCCACAGAAAGTGCTATTGAAAACACGGTTTCAATCTTTAATATTGAGAATGATGAGATTAAAGGTCGGGTTATCGGACGTGAAGGCCGTAATATTCGTGCGCTTGAAGCTGCTACAGGAATAGAAATTATCGTTGACGATACACCTGAGGCTATTATCCTTTCCGGATTTGATCCGGTAAGACGTGAAATAGCCAGACTTGCCCTGCATCGTCTGGTAACTGATGGACGTATCCATCCGGCCCGTATAGAAGAGGTAGTTGCCAAAACGAAGAAACAGATTGAAGATGAGATTGTTGAAATAGGGGAGCGTACAGTAATTGACCTGGGTATCCATGGATTACATCCCGAACTGATCAGAATGGTTGGCAGAATGCGTTATCGTTCATCCTACGGACAGAACTTATTGCAGCACTCCCGTGAGGTTGCTAATTTCTGTGCGACAATGGCTGCAGAACTTGGTCTGAATGTGAAAATGGCTAAGCGTGCCGGATTACTGCATGATATAGGTAAGGTTCCTGATGATAATCCTGAATTGCCGCACGCTATTTTAGGAATGCAGCTGGCTGAGAAATATAAAGAACATCCAGAGGTTTGTAATGCGATAGGTGCTCACCACGATGAAGTTGAAATGACCTCAATGATCTCTCCGATTATTCAGGCTTGTGATGCGATTTCGGGTGCAAGACCGGGAGCGAGAAGAGAAGTGGTAGAAAGTTATATCAGACGTTTAAAGGAACTTGAGTCGCTTGCTTTGTCTTATCCAGGTGTTGAGAAAACTTTTGCAATCCAGGCGGGAAGAGAACTGCGTGTAGTTGTCGAAAGCGAGCGAATTAGTGATGCGGCTGCTGAGATTTTAGCTGCGGATATTTCAAACCGAATCCAAACAGAAATGACCTATCCGGGACAGATCAAAGTGACTGTTATCCGTGAAACACGTTCTGTTGCTTATGCAAAGTAGTTGTAACTTATAACTCCTTCATTTATGCAAAAACAAACTAAGCCTCGAAAGGTGGATGCCTACTTTGATAAGTATTCAGAGAGTCATCAGAATCATACCAATGAAATTATACACTGGATTTGTGTGCCTCTGATCGTATTCAGCCTCTTTGGTTTAATTTGGGCCATTCCATTTCCACGCCTGGACTTCCTGGGCAAATACAATGGCTATGTAAATTTTGCGTCTTTTTTAATTGCCTTTTCGATCTATTTTTATTACAAGCTTTCTCCGGTATTATCGTATGCGATGCTGCTAATCATCATGATCTTTTCGGCCGGAATTGTGAGCCTCGAGAAGCTCCAAAAGAATTCGGGCTGGCCGGAAATGTGGCAGGTATGTCTTGCAATATTTGTGCTTGCCTGGATTGGTCAATTCATTGGCCATAAAATTGAAGGCAAAAAACCTTCTTTTTTTGATGATGTAAAATTTCTTCTCATCGGACCAATATGGTTGCTTCACTTCATTTTTAAGAAGGCAGGCATACCCTATTGATCATACTGGTATATATCAGGGCCTATTCCCTCAATGAGTTAGCAGCATCCACCCCCCGGTGTGCAGCATGTTGTCTTTGTATTTTCTTTCAATTGTTCAGCCGGTATGCCACATTTATCCTGGGCAAGACAGTTGGTTTGCTTTGACAAAAGCACAAAATTGCCGTCCTTAAATCCAAGTTCATATTTTCCAATAGTCTCATTCTGATACTCAACCTCAATCTCCAGATCCTCCATTCCCAATACTTTTTCGGAAAGTGCAATGATATTCAATAATTTTTGCGGCTTCAATCTGTGGTCAAAATCATTGGCATCCCATAATTGAAAATTAGCCACTTTTTCATTCCTGACCGTACCTCCGCAGTCAATGAAATTTTTGCTTACAATTCCAACTTCTGTAACATGGAAGTGTTCTGGTACAAATCCCCCGTTTTCAAGTTCAAATGTTACAGTTTCAACTTTACTTAAATGCTCTTTAATTTCTGATAGTTTCATCGCTCTTGTGTTAAATGTTCAATAAAATATTATATCGCAATATTACGATTAATATTTGACATTTTAAAGCATATTCGAAAAAATCGACTTGATGAAGGGATTAGCAAGGTTTAGGCTTCGGGACTTAACATTCAATTAACACACTTAACACAAAATTGATTTATTGGTTAATCAGGGTTAATGTAAAAGCAATCATGAGTTAACACTGAGGTAATACTTTTGTAGAAATTAAAACTCAACAATTGAAACACAACGTTATGGTTAGAATCTTAAGTACCGGTCTACTATTAATTTTAAGTACACTGACTACTTTTAGTCAGCAGACAGGAAAAATTTCAGGTAAAGTAACTGATTCAAAATCGGGTGAAACATTAATTGGTCTGACTGTTAAAATTACCGGGGCCACCTTAGGGGCATCTACTGATATTGAAGGCAGATATACTCTTGGAAATCTTAATCCCGGGAAATATAGTCTGAGCTTCTCCTATATTGGATATCAGACCAAGAATATTACTGATATTGAAGTACTGGCGGGTAAAACCACGAATCTTGATGTGATTATGGAAGAGGCTAGTTCTCTTGCACTCGAAGAAGTGGTTATTACTGCAACTGTAAGGCAGGAAAGTATTAGTGCATTATATGCACAGCAAAAGAATAGTATTAGTATTTCGAGTGGTATTACCTCAGAACTGATCAAAAGAACACCTGACCGCAATACTTCAGAGGTATTGAAACGTGTGAGTGGAGCAAGTATTCAGGATAATAAATTTGTGATTATCAGAGGGCTTGCCGATAGGTATAATTCATCTATTTTAAATAATGCTGTATTACCTTCATCTGAGCCAGACAGAAAGGCTTTTTCATTTGATATCATTCCTGCCAATTTAATTGACAGGATTGTGGTTAATAAAACAGCATCTGCTGATCTTCCCGGAGATTTTGCAGGAGGAGTGATTCAGGTAATTACCCGTGATGTTCCTGAAGAGAACTTCCTGAACGCTTCGGTTAGTTTTGGATACAACAATCAGTCAACTTTTAAAGATTTTACTTCCAATGCCCGGAATAAATATGATTTTCTTGGTTTTGATGATGGCAGTCGTAAGCTTCCTGCTGGTTTCCCTGGTTCGTTCCAGGCTTATAACCCTTTGTCAAACGCAGAAAAGGCAAAATATTCAGTACAAGTAAAAAATTCTTATCCGGAGGTTAGTCAAATGGCTATCCCTACTCAGAACCATCAGTTAACCTGGGGCAAGAGGAAGGAACTAAAGAATGGTGCTTCTTTCGGGAATGTGGTTTCCCTGAGTTATCGGAATTCTCAAAACGTAGCTTTTGCAGAGAGAAAAGATTATGAATTCTCAGGAACTCCATTTTATGAGTATTCTGAAAATATTTCAAAATACAGTAACAACCTTGGTGCACTTGCCAATTTTGCATACATCAAAGGTGGAAATAAGATTGCCTTTAAGAATATGTATAATCGCTCTTTTGAAGATAATTATACTGCAAGAACCGGTTTTACAACTGATAATATTCAGGATGTACGTGTTAATAACTCAGATTTGACTACTAAAAGCCTTTTGAATTCCCAATTAGAAGGTGAGCATCAGTTAGGTAAGAAGCAGGTTAAGTTAACCTGGAATTTGAATTATGCGCGTGTAGAACGCGATCAGCCTGATCAGCGCTCTATGGATTATCGCCGTTCACTGGGAACACAGGAGCCATTCCGATTGATCGATAGAAATACCAGGAGGTTATTTTCAAATCTTGAAGAAGATACTTATGGTGCTCAGGCTGCTGTGTCTATTCCGGTAAAGTTATTCGAACAACAATCGACCTTTAAAATTGGAGCTTTGAAACAATTCAAGCAGCGTGATTTTAATGCCCGTATCTTCAATTATCAATTCGTAGGACCTTCTGTTTTCGAAAAATCTTATACCAGCCTTCCAAAGGATGAGATCTTTGCACCTGCTAATATTAACGAGAACGGATTTATTTTAAGTGAATTCACCAATAATACCGATAGTTACAATGCCAATTCAGACCTGAATGCAGGTTTCCTGATGATGGACAATAAGTTTGGAGAAAAGTTCAGGATATCTTACGGTGCCCGTTTCGAGCAGTTTGCCCAAACTTTAAATGCGATCGATTTTTCGGGACAGGCAATTGCGGCAAAGCAGGATAATTTCGATGTGCTCCCATCTGCAAATTTAACCTACAGTCTAAATGCAAAATCAAATATCCGCTTATCAGGATCTCAGACTGTTTCAAGACCTGAATTCAGAGAGCTGGCTTTATTCAACTATTATGACTTTATCAGTCAGACTTCAGTTACAGGAAATCCTAACCTGAAGCGTGCGAAGATCTTTAATGGTGACATCAGGTATGAGTTGTATCCATCTGCTGGTGAAACCTTTACTGTTTCGGCCTTTTATAAAAATTTCAATGATCCGATTGAGCAGCGTGTGAATTCAAATTCTACACCAGTAGTCAGAGGTATCAATTACCTGAATGCAGACCAGGCAACCTCACTCGGACTTGAGCTTGATATTCGGAAGAAATTATCATTTCTGGGTGACAAAGCATGGTTAAATAATTTGACAGTGTTTGCAAATGCTTCTTATATCGACTCAAAAGTGAAAGGTGTAGGTATCGACCGTCCGCTGCAAGGGCAGTCACCTTACCTGGTCAATGCGGGCTTACAATACTTCTCACCTAAAACAGAACTAACTTTCACTTCAGTCTATAATCGTATTGGTCAAAGAATCTTCCTTGTAGGATATCAGGGCTATCCGGATATATATGAGAATGCCAGAGATGTACTTGATTTCCAGGTTAGTAAAAGAGTTCTTAAATCACAGGCAGAGATTAAACTTAACATAGGGGATATCCTGAATCAAAGCACTGTGTTTTACCAGAATAATACCGGAGATGCTAAAATGGCTTATGATGGAGCTGGAATTGACAGACTGATCAATTCATACAAACTTGGATCAAATGTATCGCTGTCTTTTTCATATAACCTCGGACTTGGTAATAACAAGAAGTAAATTTTGTAAGACAAATTAATATAGGCTTAAAACTGAGCTAACATTCAGATCCTAATTTTGTAATAAATAAAAAGAAAACAATATGAAATCATTGAAATTTAAGGCTTTAATTCTTGCTGTAGCTGTTTTAGCTGCTTCATGTCAAAAGAGTTCTGAACCGGATCCTGTTGATCCTAATGCTAAGCAAACGCTAACTCTCCAAAATGGAGCAGTAATAAGTGGTGTATATAAGAATACAATTCTGAATATCCCTGAAGGTAATTTCACCCTGAAAGGATACGTATATTTTGAAGATGGTAGTGAAATTAACATTGCTGCAGGTGCAACTTTCAAAAGTGATGTTTCTGATAAGGGAGCCTTAATTATTGAAAGAGGTGCAAAGATCAATGCAATGGGTACTGCTGCAAAACCAATTGTGTTTACCTCTGGTAAAGCTGTTGGTCAACGTAATCCTGGCGATTGGGGTGGTATCATCATCTTAGGAAAAGCAAAGACCAATCGTTCTACTGAACCAACTATTGAAGGCGGTGTTGGTAAGAACTTTGGTGGTACTGTTGATAATGACAATTCTGGTACTTTAAAATATGTGCGTATTGAATTCGCAGGTATTGCTTCACAGCCAAACTCTGAGATCAATGGTCTGACTCTGGGTGGTGTAGGTTCTGGTACTACTATCGAGTACGTTCAGGTTGCCTATGGTAATGATGATGCATTCGAAATCTTTGGTGGAACTGTAAATGCAAAATATTTAGTTGCATATGCTACTGCTGATGATGATTTTGACTTTGACTTTGGATATTCCGGAAGAATTCAGTTTGGAGTTGCTTTGAGAGATCCATCAGTAGTTGACCCTGGAGATGCTGGTAATGGTATTGAATGTGATAATGATGGAACTGGTACTAATGCAACACCTGCAACCCGTCCGGTACTTTCAAACTTTACTTTTGTTGGTCCTAACGTTGACAACACAGCCTCCAAGAACCATAATTATGCAAATCGTTTCAGAAGAGCTACTAATTTTGTGCTGAATAATTCAGTATTAATTGGCTGGATGAAGGGTGGTTTATCACTGGAGTCTGATGCCACTTACAATAGTTTTGTTGGTACAACTACAACTTCAGAGTTCAAAAATAACCTACTGCATGCAAATGCTGCGACCTACAGAATAGGATCAGTAACCGTAGCAGGTGCAACTGATGTTGCCGTGAAAGATAAAGCTGAAGGCAGCGCAACAATTACCCTTGCTGCAGCAGCAGATGCTAAACTTACAGATCCATTCAACATAAATGTGCCTAACATGCTTCCTGCATCAGGTTCACCAGCCTTAACAGGAGCTGCATTTGGGGGTGATCTTACAAATACATTCTTTAGCAGTACTACTTACCGTGGTGCATTCGGTACTACAAACTGGATGGCAGGATGGACAAGTTTTAACTTCACAAAAGGAGCAAGCGGATATTAATATTCCTAAACCTGAAATAAAAAATACCTGCCTATTGCAGGTATTTTTTATTTATAGCCTTTCGTGTTTTATTATTTCCCTTTGGTAGGATTATACTGATACACAACCTCGTAATTAAGACCTTCCAGTTCTGCAGCAATTTGTCCGATTCTTAGATCCCTGGTCTGTGGTGTAGGTTCGCAAACAGAATATTTTTGGCCTTTATAGATGATTGATTTCCCCTGTGCTTTATCGAACTGCACTGCCATACTGATATGTGTGGGATAAAGTAATGCAATCATCGGGAGGTTATATATTTCCTTAACCAGATAGAAGAACAGGGCTGCTCGATCATCACAATCGCTATATTTTGAAAATAAGGTTTGTTCGGGCGAAAGACGCTTCTCTTTCCCAAAATTGTTCTCATCGGTCTGATATAGAAAAGCATACCTGGTAAAGCGCATCAGATAATCAACCCCTTTTTTCTGATTCATTCCAGCAATATTTTTCTTCAATATTGGGATCAGGGAGTGATAGGTCTCGTGGCTTAAGGGGATATTAAAATAAGACTCAAAATCAACGCCAGGGTAGTTTTTAAAGATGTTTTCAACCTCCGGGTTTAATTTAACCTGAAAATGATAGGGCTTTGACCGGTAACTAAATTGAATTTCCTTTTCATTATAAGATTCCGGCTTGAAATCAGGCATTCGGGTTACTTTATAGGAAAATGAGTTTCTGGCTTCCGGAATATCCAAATTAACGGGGTAGACCTTGTCTTTTTCGAAATCAATTTTGCCATAATCATGATAATTCAGGCACATATATTTGTAGCCATCTATACTGAAAAATGGGATATCATTAATGTTTTCATCGTTTCTGACATAGAATATAATAAGGTTATTTCCAATTGAAAGTCGGGCATCATAACCTGATTTGCTCAAAAAGAACCATTTATACAAAGTATATCTTTGATAATTCTCAGCCTTAGGGCTTATCTGTTGAGCAGTTTTACGAATAAGCTGATAATAGATCCA
>CAYHGN010000091.1:0-15189 GCA_964356005.1 uncultured Sphingobacterium sp. | reverse complement strand
CCCTCTTCAAAGATTCTTCAGTTTTTTGAAGTGCTTCCAGATGTCGGATATTGGAGACCAGAACATCATCAGTATTGATGGAATGGAGGTTTACTTTGCGGAGGATCTCGTTTTTTAATTCTTCAATGCCGGTTTTGTTTCTGGCAGAAATTAAAAGAATGTTATCTGTTGACTGTTGTCTGTTGTCTGGGTCGCCTTCACCTGATACCTGATACCTGATACCTGATACCTCCCGCTCAAATTCAGAAGTAACCAAATCTTCCTTATTAACCACAGTCAGAAATGGAATCCCTAAACTCTCAAGATACTTAATCTGTTGCACAACCTCGTCTACATCCTGCTCAGGATCAACAAGATAGATAATCAGTTTCGCCTGCTTGATCTTTTCATGGGTGCGCTCCACTCCTTTGGCCTCAATGATATCTTCGGTATCGCGGATACCGGCTGTATCAATGAAACGAAAATTGATACCGCCAATGATCATATGATCCTCAACTGTATCCCGTGTAGTTCCAGCAATCTCCGAAACAATCGCACGCTCCTCATTCAACAACGCATTCAACAGGGTTGATTTACCTACATTGGGTTTGCCGGCAATAACAACCGGAACTCCATTCTTCATCACATTCCCCTGCTCAAATGACTGAATCAGACGGTGCAATATGCGCTGAATCTGAAAGATCAGTCCTTTGAGATCATCCCGATTCGCAAATTCTACATCTTCCTCACCGAAATCAAGCTCCAGCTCAATCATGGATGCAAAATGGATTAACTGGTCGCGCAAGTGCTGCAACTCAGAGGAAAACCCACCCCGCATCTGCTGCATAGCTACCTGATGCGAGGCCTGAGAATTGGATGCGATCAGATCGGCAACCGCTTCGGCCTGTGATAGATCCAGCTGACCATTTAAAAATGCCCTGAGGGTAAACTCCCCGGGATTGGCCGGCCTGGCACCCTTACGGATTAATAATTTTATGATACTTTCAATGATAAAGGCAGAACCATGTGTGGAGATCTCCACTACGTTTTCGCGGGTGTATGATCTCGGCCCGATGAAGATTGAAACCAGCACTTCATCTAAAACCTGTTTCCCGTCTTTTATCGTCCCAAAATGAATCGTATGAGTATGCTGTATACTCAAATCCTTCCCACCAAAAACTTCATTCACCAGACTGATCGCATCAGGTCCCGAAAGCCTGATCACCCCGATCGCCCCAATTCCTGAAGGGGTTGCAAGGGCAATAATCGTATCGGATTGGTATTTTGCGTGATCAGACATAAGGATTTGGTATTTGTGCAAATATCGGGATTCTTGGTTCAGGATAAAAGTGAATTCTGCCTAACTAATCGTGGCATAAATTCTTGCAAAGGCTAAAATTTATTGCACTGCCTGCGTTAACGATGGAAGCGGCATCTTTTTTGGCTTTTTGGAGCCAAAAAAATACAGCGGACAGCGTGTTAAAACGCCCAAAATCTTATATAAATATCATTCCCATACATTAAACCTAGCTAATTAAATAATGACAATCAATTCCAGCATATATATTAAATTATGCAAAATTAAACATGATACTCTCAAAGTATTCAAAAAAAACAAATCTTATCCCCCATTCTTTCCATTTCCATAAATTCAGTAATTTAACCTTCATTAAAAATCATTTCAGCCTCCCGCAGGTGCGGAATTAAACAACAAATAAAACATAGATGAAAAAATACTTCCTTCCCATTGCTGCAATTCTGATTTCTATAGGATCAGCATCTGCCCAAGATCAGAAACAATTAGAATCGAGCTTCGATAGTTTTATCAGCAGCGAAAACATCGGTAAAACCATTAAAGAGCTAACTCTGAAACCTCATTATCTCGGTTCACCGGCCAGTAAGGAAGTTGCAGAAAATCTAATGGCAAAGTTCAAAAGCTATGGCTGGGATGCTGAACTGGTAGTCTATAAAGTTCTTTTCCCTACACCCAAAATGCGGATTCTGGAGATGACTGCCCCAACAAAATTCAAGGCTTTACTGAAAGAGCCAGCCTATAAAGAGGATGCAACCTCCGGTCACCCGGATCAGCTTCCGACCTATAATGCATGGAGTGCGGATGGGGATGTAAGTGCTGAGCTGGTATTTGTAAACTTCGGTCTGCCGGAAGATTATGAAACGCTTGAAAAGTTAGGGATTGACGTCAAAGGAAAGATTGTAATTGCAAGATATGGAAGATCATGGCGCGGAATTAAGCCAAAAGTAGCACAGGAACATGGGGCAATTGGGTGCATCATCTATTCCGATCCAATGGAAGATGGTTATTTCCAGGGGGATGTCTATCCAAAAGGAAGTTTTAAAAACGAACACGGTGTACAGCGCGGTTCAATCATGGATATGGTTATTTATCCGGGAGATCCTTTAACGCCATTTATTGGCGCGACTGAAAATGCAAAACGCTTAAAAAAGGAAGATGCTGAAAATCTGTTGAAGATTCCGGTTTTACCGATCAGTTATCATGATGCACAGCCACTGCTTGAGGCTTTGGGTGGACCGGTTGCACCTCCGGATTGGCGCGGAGCATTACCTTTTACATATCATATCGGACCTGGAAAAACTTCGGTCAGGCTGAAAGTAGAATTCGACTGGAAAATGGTGCCTGCTTACAATGTGATCGCCAAAATCAAAGGATCTGTTTATCCTGATCAATGGGTTATTCGTGGCAACCACCACGATGGATGGAATACCGGCGCAAATGATCCGATAAGTGGTATAGCAGCGATGATGGAGGAAGCGAAGGCTATTGGTGAACTGGTTAAAAATGGTTATAATCCTAAGCGTACCCTGGTTTATTGTGCCTGGGATGCCGAAGAACCCGGACTGATTGGTTCTACAGAATGGGTGGAAGATCATGCTGCTGAACTGAAACAAAAAGCAGTGGTCTATATCAATTCTGATGGAAATGGCAGAGGTTTCCTGTCGGCTGCAGGTTCTCATGGATTAGAATCTATGATTGATGGAATCTCGAAGGATGTCATTGACCCTCAGACAAATGTGAGTGTTTTTGAGCGGTTAAAAGCAAGGGATATCGTTAATTCCGGAACTGATAAATCCAGAAAGGATAACATAGCTAAAAAATCTATGAGCATCGGTGCCCTGGGTTCCGGTTCTGATTATTCTGCATTCCTGCAGCATGCCGGTATACCTTCACTGAACATTTATTATGGTGGTGAAAATGCCGGAGGTGAATATCATACCGCTTATGACTCCTACGATTATTACAGCAGGTTTGGCGATCCGGGCTTCCAATATGGTCGCGCACTTTCCCAAACTATTGGCCGTGCCGTACTTAGAATGGCAAATGCCGATACGCTTCCATTTGAATTTAAAAACCTGCATAAAACGATATCAACTTATGTGACTGAAATGATTAGCATGACTGATCAAATGAGAGAATCTACGCTTGTTTTCAACCAGGTGATAGCGGGTAATAACCATACGCTGGCGGATGACCCGACCAAGCCTACAAAAGTACCAGTAGCAAAAGTAGAAGTTCCTTTCATTGATTTCTCCCCAATTCAGAATTCTTTGGTTCAACTTGACCAATCGGCAAATTCATTATCTGAAAGCCTGAGCAAAGGAAGCATTGCAAAATCGGCACTTGAAAATATCAATAAATCCCTTTACCGTGCTGAACAAAGTTTGCTGACAGAGCAGGGTCTGCCTCGTCGTCCATGGTATAAGCATACGCTATATGCTCCGGGATTTTACACCGGATACGGAGTGAAAACCATGCCCGGCGTGCGTGAAGCGATCGAGCAGCGCGACTGGAAAGAGGCACAACAGCAGATAAATATTGCGGCGAATGCGATTGGAAGATTGGCTGAGCATTTGAAAGCAACTTCGATGCTGGCTAATTAGACTTACGAATTTACCTGGGCAATATGCCGGTGAAATCCGTCAGTCGCCTGCGCTAGTCTGCGACTGACGAAATCGACTTTCTAAACGCTTAGGTGATTTCGTAAGTCCAAAACAATCAGACTTACGAATTTACTTAGGCAACATGCTGGTTAAATTCGTCAGTCGCCATCCAGGAATGTGACTGACGAAATCAAATTCTAAACGCTTAGGTGATTTCGTAAGTCGAAAAACGATCAGACTTACGAATTTACTTAGGCAACATGCTGGATAAATTCGTCAGTCGCATAATCAAGATGTGACTGACGAAATCGACTTTCTAAACGCTTAGGTGATTTCGCAAGTCGAAAAACGATCAGACTTACGAATTTACCTGGGCGTCATGCTTTTAAATTTGTCAGTCACCATATCTAAAAGCGATCCGATAGCTTTCAGGTCGCCGCGCTGAATAGATAGAATAATTATTGTATGATAATTTGTAAATTTGATTTAATAATAGTGTAAAAGTAAAGAACTTAAAAAGCTGCCGAGTAATATTAAAAGATAGTATGAGGTAATCTATTCATTAGAAAGATATTAACTAATTTGTATTATGGAAACTTATGTTGTGCGTCCCGATAAATTTCAGGAAAAGGCGTTAAAAGCTTTTTTAAAAGCATTAGAAGTTCCTTTTGAAATTAGAAAGGAAGCGAATTTACCTGTGCATGTAATTTCAGGTATTAGAAAGGGACAGGAAGATATTAAAGCAGGTAAAAGTATAACACTAGAAGAATTTAAGGATAAGATAACTATTAACAAATGAGTTTGCCGGTTATTATTTCCGAAACCGGCGTTAAAACTTATGAGGCAATTTGCGATCAAATAGTGGAAAGATTAGGAAATAAAGCCCTTAAAGATTTTAAAAGAAACACGATTAAAACTTTGGAGTTAATAGGAAGTTCACCGTTTATTTATAAGGAAACAGATTTTGACCCTAATATCAGAATTGGATTAATAAAGAAAATATCATCTATTTTTTATGAAGTTAAACCAGATAAAATCGAGGTGCTCTTTTTTTGGGATAACAGGCAGGAACCAATGAAATTTTAAATTAGATAAAATTTCTGCTCGCCCAGGTGATTTCGTAAGTCGAAAAACGTTCAGACTTACGAATTTACTTAGGCACCAAACCGGTTAAATTCGTCAGTCACCATTTCAGGATGTGACTGACGAAATCTAATTCTAAACGCCCAGGTGATTTCGTAAGTCCAAAACAGTCAGACTTACGAATTTACCTGGGCAACATGCTGGATAAATTCGTCAGTCACTTAATCACAATGCGACTGACGAAATCTAATTCTAAACACTTAGGTGATTTCGCAAGTCGAAGAATGTTTATTTCTCAATAATTATTTAACCATTTTCTCCCTGAGCCTGTCTGCCAGATAATAAATCACAGGCACCAGAAAAACAGTGAGAATGAGTGAGGATAAAAGTCCTCCAATAATTACCCAGGCCAGACCATTCTTCCATTCTGATGCTGTACCAGACGCCAGAGCAATTGGCAACATCCCGATCACCATCGATAAGGTAGTCATCAGAATCGGCCGCATCCTTCCCTTTCCGGCAGTAATCAATGCCTGCCTGAAGTGCATTCCTTCTGCCTTTAACTGATTCGTAAAATCGACAATCAGAATTGCATTTTTTACCACCAGACCCATCAGCATAATCAAACCAAGCAAAGCAAACAAGCTGAGATGGTTCAATGAAAGATTCAGCGCAAAAAATGCTCCAATTAAGGCTACCGGTATAGAAAACAAGACGACAAAAGGATAAATAAAACTGTCATAAAGTGCAACCATAATCAGGTAAATCAGCAAAAAGGATATCAGTAAAACCGATCCTAAGGCACCGAAACTATCATTTTGTCTTTTAATGTCACTTCCCCATGTCATTTGCACATCGCCAGGCAAGGGATTTGCCTTTAGGTAAGCCACTACATCGTCAGCAACAGTACCTGAGGGACGTCCCAATGCATCTGCAGTTAACGTAACAGCCGGTTGTCTGTCTTTCCGTTCAAGTAAAGATGCTGTACTGCTTTGCTCAATATTTGCAAACTGAGAGACCTCTACCGGTATACCCATCGGATTGATAACTGTTAAACGCTTCACATCATCATAATTTTGACGACTAAACTGATCCAGCCAGATTCTAACCGGGTACTCAGTACCATTTTCGGTTAAGGTTGCATCGTCATTTCCGGTAAAGGCAGTCCGCAATGCCATACCCACATAGGCGGTACTTAAACCCAAACGCTGCATCTTATCTTTATCAGGCACAACCATATATTCGGGACTACCAGCTTCAACCGAAAGACGTACATTATCTGCACCGGGAATTTGTCCGATAGCCGATTGCATTTGGGCTCCGGCCTTCATCACCATTTCCTCATTACTACCGCTTAAAGTAAGCTCGATGGGAGCTGAGCGGGGAATCAAACCCAATGAAGCCATTGAATAGTTGAGTCCCGGGAATTTAACCTGTAACTCTTCCCTTAACTTTTTCATAAAGTCCTCTGTAGACTGCCTGGCCCTGTCGGATGCAGGTTTCAACTGAATTGTAAACTCAGTTTTATTGGCAGATCCCTGCCCTAAACTTCCAATTCCTGTACTCGGTCCGCCCACATTACTAAACACCGTTGCAACAGCAGGATTTTTCAATATGAATGTCTCAATCTTGTATGAAACCTCATTATTTTGTTCCAGAGCCGTTGATTTATCAAATTCCAGATTCATTCTGAATTTACCCTGATCACCTGTAGAAATTAATTCCTTACCAATAATACCCTGCTTCATGATTCCCAAAGTCATCACAAATAATAGGAGTACAATCCCGGCAAAAATTAATTTGTGGCTTAATACCCATTCAAGTGCTCTTCCATACCAATTGGTAAAACCCTCCAGCTGGTGCTCGAACCAGAGCAAAAAACGATTAAAGAAATTACTTGGCTTAAGATCTTCCTTAACACCAATTCGTGATGCCAGCCAGGGTGTCAGTGTGAATCCTACAAGTAAACTGGTAAGTGTTGATGTTATAACAACAACTGAAAATTGCTTAAGCATATCGGCTACAAAAACCTGCAGAAAAAGGATAGGTAAAAACACCACCACGTCGACAAGTGTTATTGACAAAGCAGAAAAACCGATCTCCATCCTGCCATCCATCGATGCCTTGCGTTTTTCTTTTCCCATATCCAGATGCCTCTGAATATTTTCCAATACCACCGTAGCATCATCGACCAGAATACCGATGATTAAGGACATGGCCAGCAAGGTCATCAGATTGAGGGTATATCCCAACAACCACATCACAGCAAATGCAGTAATCAGTGATGTTGGAATAGCCACCAGAACAATAAATGAATTTCTGAAACTGCGAAGGAATAAAAGCATGACCACTGAAACCAAAATTACTGCAAGAATCAGGTCAAAAATCACTGAATCAACAGCTGCAATAGTATTATCGGTGCTATCAGAAGCAATTATGAAGTTAATGCCCTGTGCTTCATCCTGTTTCTCGATAAATTTAAATTTCTCCCGAACCAGCTTTGAAACCTCCACTGCATTAGCATCACCCTGTTTCTTTAACAGAAGTCCGATTCCATTTTGTCCGTTATAGCGATTAATAGAGACAGCCTCTTTAAGCCCATCTGTTACTTCAGCAACATCCCTTACATAAACCGGACTTCCGGGAAGGGGCATCGCAACCTGAACGTTTTTAATATCATCAGGAGAATTAAACTTTCCGCTCAACCTTACTGAGCTCGATTCTTTATCAGATTGTACCTTGCCTGAGGGCAGGTCAATTCCTGAACGATTTATGGCCTCAACAACCTGAGATAATGAAATTTTATAAAATTTGAGTTTATCAACATCTACCTTCACCTGAATCTCCCGTTCTTCACCACCGAGTATTGTGATCTCTGCAACACCTTTAATCTGCTGAATTTGAGGCAGATACTCATCCTTCATTTTCTGATAGAACTCCGCGGCAGGCATCTTACTGCTGGCACTAATTGACATAATTGGAAGGTCATTTGGCGAAACCTTACTCATTACCGGACTTAAAATATCTTCCGGAAGATCTTTTCTGATATTATCAATATAGCGTTGTGCATCCTGCATGGTTTTATCCAGATCGGTTCCATATTTCAGATTAGCAATGATTACAGATGCATTTGGCAGTGATTTGGTTACCAGATAATCTACACCTTCAACATTGGAAAGTGCATCTTCAATTTTTCTTGAAACTGAGGTCTCAACCTCCTCAGGCTCAGCTCCTGGATAGCCAGTTTTTATAACTACAACCGGCTGGTTAAAATCAGGCATGAGCTCATAGCTTAGATTCTTATAACCGATGAAGCCTAAGAGAGCAAATACACTGAATAAAACAATGATCAGCGAAGGTCGTTTGATTGAAATTTCTGTAATATTCATAATTCAGCGATTTTATCGTACCTGTACATTAGCCCCATCAAACAGATTGATCATACCCCCGGCAATAATTACATCACCCGGTTTTAAACCAGAGGAGACCTTGCTGGTATTCTTCACCTTAGCCCCTATCATAACTTTTTGCAAAACTGCCTTTCCATTCCTGATCAGGTATATTTGAGGCTGCTCGGAAGTACCCAATAATGCGGATGAAGGGACAAAGATTCCCTGCTCAGCTACAGGGTTTTTCAGATTTACTTTACCAAACATGCCTGATTTTATCTTTAAATCTGATGTATTATTGACTATCAATTGCACCGGAAAGCTGTTTCCTGTATTGGCTTTACTTCCAACCATGGCAACTTTTGCTGAAAAATCAAGATCAGGGTATGCATCTGAACTAACAGTATAGGTCTGATTCATACGAAATCTATTTAAATCCGACTCAGGAACATTTACAATAAACTTGAGTGTGGAAATGTCTGAGATCTGCATTAATGGGATACCCGGTGAAGCAAATGCCCCTACTTCAGTCAGTTTGGCCGTTACAATACCGGAAAAAGGTGCTCTGATCGTTGATTTATTTATTTGCTCCTGTAGCGAAGCTACTTGCAGCTTTGCAGATCTTAATCCCAATTCTGCTTTTTCAAGCTGTACACCCTGTATGGCCTCGGCTTTAACAAGGATTCCAAATCGCTTTACATCCACTTCAAGGCCATCCTTTTGTACAAGGACAGACTGCAAAGACAGCTTTAACAGAGAATTATCCAATTGAATAATGGCTTGCCCTTTTTTAACAAAATTACCTTCCGCAACCATAATCTGATTGATCTTCCCCTGTAATTCAGAACTAATCCGACTCTCTTTTACAGGTTCGAATGAACCCGTATAATTAAAAGTTGAGTTGATATTTTCAAAATTTACAGTATCCGCCTGAACATAAATTACCTGTTCCTTATCATATTGATAAACTCCCTTCTGAGTCTTTTCTTTATTGCTTTTAAGCCTGATAACTGCAAGCAATACAAGAACTATTGGGATTAAAACAATCAGGACTTTTTTAATTGTGATTTTCATTGCTGGTATTATTTAATGAGAGAAATATTTCCGGTTAACTTTTTATAATCTAGGTCGGCTTTCAAATAGTCAACCACCGCATTTAAATACGACTGTTGCGATTCACGCAAGGCAGCATCTGCTAACAGAACATCTGTTAAGCTTGCGGTTCCCTCCTTTTGTTGTATGATATTTTGATTATAAATTGATTGTGCAAGTCTCATTTGAAGCAGAATGGTCTCTGTTGATTTCTGAGCGACTTGCCGCAGCATTTTAGCATTATCAACTTGCATTATATTCTGCTCGCTTAACAGACTTATCTGAAGTTCATTGTTCTTCAGTTCATACTTTTTCTGATTGATCTTGTGTTTCGTTACTGTTCCCTGAAATAATGGATAAGACAATTGTATGCCTGCAAATCCAACAGGGAAAAATTTCAAAAACTGATCAGGACTTTTATCATAACCCAGGCCTGTGGTACCCTGAGAACCAAACAATGACAGGGTCGGCAGCCTTGAATATTTGATCGTGTTAAGCTCAGCGCTGATCAAACGGTTTTGAATCCGCGCCTGACGAATATCCAGGCTATATAAACTTGCATATTCCTGCTTGACCTGATACTTTATTGCAGGATCTATACTTATTGAACTTTCCTGGGGAAGTCCCATCAGAAACTTAAGCGTATTTAATACCTGTACATATCTGCTTCTCACCACTTCCTTTTGAGTATTCAATTGTTCATACTGCAAATCCACTTTGCTGACATCAGAACTTTTAGCCATTAACTGCTCATGCAGAAGACTTATATTCTTTTGTAATTTCTTCGTGTTAATGAGATTGCTGTCTATGAGGCTAAGCTGATGATGCAGTATCTGAGCATTGTAATATAAATTAGAAATATCATAAATAACCTGCTCTGCGGTGCGTTGATATTGCAACTCACTCAATTCAGATGCAATTTTGCTGTTATCAACAGCGCTGTTCAATTGAGCATTGTACAATGGCATGGATAACTGAATATTCGCATTGATATTATGCGGTACTCCGAAGCGTGTTTCTTTGAACTGTCCTGCTGGTCCGCCAAATACCGACTGAGGTAATAATTGGGTAGGCTGATCGGTATAATACCGGTAATCGGCATTAAGTGCAAGCTTGGGCAGCAAATTCGCCTTTGCTTCCTTATCCTTTTGCTCTAGGATTAAGATACTGTTCCTGCTCATCTGCAGGTTCTTGTTGTGCACCTGAGCGGTATCAATGCATTGCTCCAATGACCATTGCTGAGCATTTGCGCTCCAGGATGCAAAGGCTAGCAAAATTAGCAGAGGAGAACGTTTGTAAATACTTACTAACTTCATGGCGTATATTTATTTAAGAATGATATAATCAGAATCATAGGGTGATTTATTTTGTAATCATTTTCAAAATTCCGGAAAGTACAGTATTACCATCATGAATGAGATTTGATTTATGTCCGGATAATTTCCATTTCAAAACGGTCAAACGCATACTTCCCATAATGATTGTAGTGATAGTAGAAGGATCGGCAATTCCTCTGATCTGACCAGCTTCAATACCTTTTGCGATCACTGATTGAATATTGGTCTGCATGAGCTTCATCATTTCCATCACTCTTTGGTTTAAGTCCTTATTAAATTGGAATATTCCTTCAGAGAAGATCACACTCACAATTGCCGGATTTTTCACGAAGCTCCCAAGCTGCGAATCAAAAACTTGCTTAAGCTGGTCTTCGGCTTTTACTTCATCCTGGTTGATTATTGCTGAAAGTCTTAGTTCCATTTCCAGAATGAAATAATTAAGTAATCCCATTAAAATGTCATTCTTACTTTTAAAGTGGCGATAAAGCGCGGCCTCAGAGAGTTCCAGATCGGCGGCCAGATTCTTAATGGTTAGATCCTGAATTCCTTGTTTATCAATCCGTTGAGTAGCCGCCTGCATGATCTCAATCTGTCTTTCGGTAAAAATATTAGTACTATAATTTTTCATTGATGAATAAAATAGTGAGCGTTCACTTACAAAGATAAATAAAAAATACATATCCAAATAAAAAAAGATTGAAAATGATGAAGATCATAATTTATGTCAAGCGGTCCATTGGCTCATGTTTTGGGCTTGATATTTCTTCGGATAGTTTCAGGGGTTGTCATACTAACTCAATGTTAGCCAAAATTTCTAAAATTCTGGAAGGGACCCTGAAATTTGGAGATTCTGTAGGATTGGGTAAGATACCTTCACTATACCTTTCTATTTTACTGAGTTTATCTACCATTCATGTGATTACAGGCCTTTACATCCACACATCCTTAACTACAATGATCACCAGTATGTCGGTTAAATTTTTCATTGTATATGCTGATGATGATTTCGGAACCAAAGAAAAATCACTGCTTTTCCTGGGTATGTTTATTGTGATTTTCTTTACCGGTGCAGGACGTTATTCTGTTGACGATAATCTTAATAAATAATTAGGATTAATAGGATTAATAGGATTAATAGGATTAGTAGGATTATTGGATTAATAAAGCAATATTTTCATCCCCTGGCGCTAAGTTCCCTCAGCTGCTGAAAGGCAGCTTTCGGGATGACATTGCGCCCAGTACATTTTTCGATCCGAGTAGCTCTCGATATATTTGAGAAAGCTCAAGTTAAACAATATTGTCTGGTGTGCCTAAACCCGATTGAAGCGGATACCGGCCTGTGATTAAGGCCTGTGGAGTATGAGCAAAAAGCGGGGCTACCATTTAAAAGAACCACCACAGGACGTTTGCAACAAAAAAAACTTGCAGTGCAAGAGAAATTATCTTAAACTCTATAAATAAATATAATTCTGAACGAGAATAAAATAATGCTCTCAAAAGATTGCAGACAAACTGACCAGATGAAAAACCCATCTGATAAGTTTATCTATTTATTCTCTATCACCACAACCCTTCCTCTCCTGCCTGATACATCAAAAGCAGCAAAACGAAACTTTCCTTTTTCTGTTAAGGGTGCACTATAAAGAGTACTTCCTGCCACTGGATCTAAGCCATCTTTGGTATATCTGATCTCAAGTCCGGGTAACTGAATATTGGCATATACCTTTCCATCCCTAATTTTCAAACCTGGTTCAGGAATGCGATAGGAAAAACCACCGTTATAATAAGTCAGACGTGGTAATTCACGCTTCCCGACTTGGTTGGCAAATTGTGACCAGGAGTTTTTATAGTAGAGATCATTCAAAATTGAATACTCCCCGACTGCCCATTCAGGCTCCTGAGCCCATGCTCTTTCCGCAAGCCCCAGTATTTTGGGAAGCATCATATATTCCAGTCTTTCTTTGCTTAAGTTATTCTCAGACCATAGCAAACCCTGCAGTCCGACGATATTAGTCTTACCATAATCAGTCAGCCTGATCATTTTACTTTGATCCAGATCTTTGATCGGCCTGCCTTGTCCGTCTTCCTTGACATTCTTCAAAAAATCATAAGGAATGAAATAAAACGGTTTGTCTACATCCACCATACCACCCCATTTATAGCCGGGCTCATAGTAAGAGCTGTTATAGGCCAGATCAAAATATTGATTGGAAACAGGCGAAAGAACAACTTTATAACCTCCGTTTGCCAGTTTGTATGCAAGGTCTTCGGCGCCCCAGCCAATCACATTATTCCAAACATGCAATTGGAAATGGTCATCTGCAAAATCAGGGTTGGGAATATAATGCGGTTTACCATCGAGGGTGGTTTTGCGCATTCCTGCTTCTTCCCAGCCCGAAACAAACAGACCACGCCTTTTAGCCATCGTATTTATTTTTCCGAAATAGTAATACCAAAGATCATCCGTAGATTTTATCTCAGGATTGGTACTTTTAAGTTTCAGATATGCCGGAGATTGCTCCCATACCTTCGCAGGCACTTCATCTCCACCATAGTGGATCGTTTTTAATGGTGCACCGGCTTCTTTATACATCAGAATCAAATCATCAGTCACTTTTTCAATGAAATTGTAAACTGAAGGCAAAGCAACATCCATCACATTATCATTCCAGCCCTGTACAGAACGGTATTGGGATTTGTCCTGAGGATCAATCAAACGGTATCTGGTAGCTTCAGCCGGTTTCCCCGCTTTCATCAGTTTCTCATAGCGACTTTCCATCGCTTTGATCGCCGCACGTGCATGACCGGGAGATTCAATTTCAGGTATGACCTGAATATGCCGGGCAGCAGCATATTTTAATATCTCAATAAAATCCTTCCTGCTTAAATGTCCGCTGCCCGGCAATTGATTTGGAACACCCCCCGAAGCAAATGCAGGTTGGATATTATTTTTATGATCAATAGTATGTGCCCTCACACTTCCAACCTGAGTTAATTCTGGAAGCGATGGAATTTCAACCCTCCAGCCTTCATCTTCAGAAAAGTGGAAGTGAAATACATTTAATTTATATAAACTCATCAGATCCAGCACTTTCAGAAGCTCTTCTTTGGTTTGAAAATTTCTGGCCACATCCAGCATAAAACTCCGGTATCCAAACCGGGGCTCATCCTTAACTTCTACAGCTTGAAGGCTTATTGAATTCTGCTTACTTTTCCAGCTTAATGGAGGGAGCAGGCTCTTGAGAGATTGAATACCATAAAATGCACCTGCTGGAGTTGAAGCAGCGATCAATATTCCCTTTTCCGAAACACTTAATTCATAACCTTCCTCTGCAATTTTAGGATCTCTTCTTAAAACGATACCACTAGTGTTACTCTGCTTGATTGATGGTTTTGTATTAAGTACTTTACCAAGCTCTTCGATCAGATACGCTGCCTCTTTGGCAAATAGAGGATCATAAGAAATGCCTGTGCTCGTGCTGATTGTATATTCTCCCTTCATTGATTTATATTCTAGCGGACTCGGGAATATCAGCGGCAATTTCGAATCCACTATATCCTGAACATCCTGGTTCTTTGAATACACATATGCCGGATCCATCCAGGTTTTTGATGCCGGGAGTGAATTTAAAAATTCAGTTGAAGGATCCGGATAAGTACATTTTACAGGAATTGCTTTATTGGGTGCATCGGAAAAAACAAGATAAAATCCCTGAGGAGATTGAGATATATTATCAAGGTACCCAGATCTGACCATTTGAAAATCTATTTTCGCTCCTGCAAATATGCCATCAGAAGCTGCATTTGGTTCAATTTTATAAAGATCTCCATTGACAAAGGAAATTGTTAAGCCCCTGCTGTCCGATTTTGGAAAATCACCTGAATAATTGAAATATAAAGTCCATCCATGTGAAGGCAAATCCATTGTAGATTCATTGCTCAGACTCAAAACTGAAAGTGATTGACTTTTACCTTCAAAATTATTCTGAACCGGCTGCCATTGAACACTGATCTTAAAATCTTTGGTTTTACTTTGTGCCTGAATCTGATCAGAAGTAAATAACAGAATTAAGCTCAGGATAAAGCAGGAAATGACACTACTCAGGAATCTCTTAAGGATCATATTTTGGGTGTTTATAATTGCAATCACAAATTACAAAAACATTGGTGTCTGGTGATAATTAAGTTGTCAATATTTTTTCTGCTGCAAACCCAGATGTCTCGATAAAAGAATTACGCGCCATAGAAGCGCGCTAGCAATGAAATGATTTAAAAGTTTTTCAAATCAAGACGATTACGATACATGGCGGAATTCTTTCTACTGACCCTGAAGGGGTCAAATGTTTATAGAAATGTTTTGCGAAAACCACGACCCTGAAGGGGTCGTATGT
>CAYHGN010000090.1:0-15252 GCA_964356005.1 uncultured Sphingobacterium sp. | reverse complement strand
ATAAAATCTACAATCAATATTTTAGGATTTTATGCTCAGCAAACTTTTGGGTTCAAAAGTAAGATCTACTTAACAGGAGCGATAAGGAATGATGTTTCTTCTTCATTCGGTGAAGCTAACAGATGGCAACTTTATCCTAAGGTAAGTGGTACCTATATTCTATCTGAAGAAGGCTTCTGGAAAAATTCATCCCTGGCTTCCGCTATACCGAGCTTAAAATTACGGGCTTCTTATGGTCAGTCAGGTAACTTAACGGCTATTGGCGCTTACGATCGTTTTAGTAATTACGGATCAGTTTCTCTGGGCGGACTTCCTGGTGTCGTTTCCCCAACACAATTTGGAAATACTGACATTAAGCCGGAACGTCAGACTGAGAAAGAGATCGGTCTGGATGCAAGTTTCCTTAAGGACCGTTTAGGACTTGAAATTTCCTTCTATGATAAAGCAGTAAAAGACTTGCTTCTGCCAGTGACTTTAAGGCCGTCTTCAGGTTATTCAACCCAGTTTCAGAATATCGGAAACATGACAAATAAAGGATTTGAGATTTTACTGAGGGGTGTTCCTGTTCAAAACAGCAATTTCAAATGGAACTCAACACTCATATTCTCCAAGGTAAAGAACAGAGTTACTGATATTCCGGGTGGGGTAGTAACCTTTCCGGGTGGATTTGGACAGGTTGCCGCAGTTAATGGGTATGCATTGGGTGCATTTTATGCTACCTCTTTTGCCCGTGACGCTTCAGGAAATCTCATTCTTACAGCCACAGGTTTCCCGCAAACAGAAAAAGTAGGCCGTACTGCTACCGGACAACCTACGGGATCAAATAAACCAAAGGTTATCGGAGATCCAAATCCGGAATGGACCGGATCATTCACAAATGAGTTTACGATTGGCAAGAACTTTTCATTAAGGATGCAATGGGATGCTTCCTATGGTAATGATGTGTTCAACTTCACAAGACGTGTAGGTGACAGGGATATTTATGGGGGCCTAAAGGGGTACGAAAGAGAGCTGAGAGGTGAAGTTCCAAAAGGAACCTCTGCGGCTGTATTTAGTATAATGGAAAACTGGATTGAGGACGGATCTTATCTCAAATTCCGTGAGCTGGCAGCTACCTATAATCTGAGAATGAAATTTCTTAATAACAATCCCTTACGTGTAACTGTTTCAGGCAGAAATCTGGTATCAATTGATAAATATAAAGGATGGGATCCAGAAACCAATGCAGCCGGACAGAGTACTGCCGTGCGGGGCTTCGACTTTGTTGAGGTGCCAATCCCCAGAACTATTGCCCTGGGTTTAAATTACACTTTTTAATTATTCAAAATTATCATTATGAAAACAAATATCATATATAAATGTCTCCTGCCTGTCTTTTTGCTGCTCATTTCGTCTTGCGAACTGGATCAGACAAACCCCAATTCAGCAACTGATGAACAGGTACTGAATACCAGGGAAGGAATCATTGCTTTAAGCATCGGATTGAGGCAAAATTATTCTACAAATGGTTTAAGCAGTGTGATGCTTGCGCCCACGGTTACAGCTCGTGAAATGAAAGGCATTGCTACTTTCACAAATACACTGGAGCTGGAAGCAGGCGGTACAACTTTACCAACAGCTAACGGAATAATATTAGGTTACTGGTCTGCCATGCAGCGCCAGATGGGTATGTGTGAAAGTATTATCAGTAAGGCCCCCAATGTTGGTGGAATTGAACCTGGTTTGCTTAGTGGCATCCTCGCCCAGGCATACCTGTTCAAAGCAATGGCTTTAACTTCCCTAGCTACAACTTTTGAGCAGGCTAACCTGAATAGCAGTTCAACAGAACCTGTTCAGTTTGTTCCGAGAGCTCAGGTATTCGCAGAAGCTTTAAGGCTTCTTGACCTTGGTGTGGCCGGCATTACAGCTACTGCACCATCTGCGTCATTCACAAGTTTAGTCAGCGGCACAGATTTCGACCTGAAGAATACACTTTATGCATATCAGGCCCGTATTAATCTGATGGCGGGGAATTATGCAAAAGCTTTAGCAAGTGCTAATCTTGTGGATTTGAGCAAAAAGTCAAGTTATACCTATACAACCTTGAGCTCCAATCCATTGTACACAATTTATAATGTGACCAAATCTTATCGTCCAAGAGAAAACTTCGGACTTCCGGCTGGTTTATTTGAAGCTGCCGACAAGCGTTTGGCATTTTATTTTACAACGCCAAGAGATGTTATTAATACAGATCCCGTGGTTACCCTGACAGGTTTTGCTGCAGCACAAACCACTTCGATTCCCGTTTATCTTACGGATGAGATCAAATTGATTAAGGCGGAGGCAATTTTAAGAACCGATGGTCCACTTGCTACGGCATTGGCCTTAATTGACGAAGTAAGGACTCAGGTTTCTGGTGACCCATTTGGGGTAAATGCAGGTCTTCCTGCTTATTCGGGAGCAGTAACAAAGGATGCACTTTTGCTGGAAGTTTACAAACAACGTTGCGCGGAACTTTATCTGAGCGGTTTGAAATGGGATGATACCAGGCGCTTCGCTCGCCCGGTGCCGCCTGCTGATAATTCAGAGCGGAATAGGATTTTTTACCCCTACCCTGATCAGGAAAGGATCAATAACAAGAATACGCCAGCCGATCCGGCAATATAATTTGAAGAAAAGAGGGGAGCATTTGTTCCCCTTTTTTAATTTTAAACGATGAGAAAAATATTAGGCCTGCTGTTCATATTTATTCAGAGTGCTGCTTTTTCGCAGGATATGAAGGCGCGAAACCACTTTACTGAAATCGGGGAGGCGGAACAGCATGCAGTTGTTCTGCGGAATAGCTCAGGATTAATTCCATTGAAGAGTCTGGAAGGACTAAAAATTGCAAGCCTGCATTTTGGCAATCAACATGCGGCTGTTTTTGACAGCATTGCCAATAAATACTGGACTGTTGAGGGTTTTGTTGTGGATACCATCCGCGCAGCCGAAGGTTTTAACCGCTTACATGACCGGCTAAAACTTCATAATCTCATTATTTTTGACTTTTCGGCAGAAACTAACTTTAGTAAGGAGCTTCTGTCATTTATTGCTGAAGTGGACAGCCAGACGAAAAGTATCATCATTTTAAGCGGAAGCGGGATGAACCTGGAGCACCTCGCTAAGTTCAGATCAGCCATTATTTGGAACAGGCTTGAAAGTGCCGCTGCGGCCTCACTATCAGCCCAACTCCTGTTCGGAGGAGCACCGGCAACAAAGAAGCTGGATGAGGGCTATGGTACTCATTTTAAGAAAGGCTTTGGGTACACCACGCAAAAGACCCGCCTGGGATATTCAGTACCTGAAGCAGTTTCATTGAACAGCAGTTTTGTAAGCGGGATCGATTCGATTGTATATGCCGGTATCGCGGCCCATTCAGCCCCCGCGGTAGTCATTCTGGTAGCGAAAGACGGGAAAGTGATCTTTAATAAAGCCTATGGCTCGCATACTTACGATGGGCCAAGTTCAACCAAAGCAGATGATATCTTTGATATGGCATCAGTTACCAAGGTTAGTGCCACCACACCCGCCATTATGCGTCTGTACGATAAAAAGATGATCAGCCTGGAAGATCCGATCAGCAGATATGTTGCTTTAACACGTACGATTCCGGATAAGAGTGATATTAAGATTAAGGAAGCCCTTCTTCATGAAGCAGGATACACGCCCTATATTAAGTTTTTCGAATTATTAAAGCCAGGTGAGATGAGCAGGGATTCGTCATCCTCCCACCCTATAAAAGTAGCCGACAATTATTTTTTGAGAGACAATTATTTCAATGAAGTGATTTGGCCGGTTACATTAGCATCAACAGGGGGAACCCGGGGTAAATTTGTTTACAGTGATCTTAGCATGTATATGCTCAGGGAAGTTGCCGAGCAGCTTACTCATTTTAGACTCAACGATTATGTATCCAAAGAGTTCTACACTCCGCTGGGTATGCGATCCACAGGCTATCTTCCGAGGAATCGTTTCGACAGGTCGAGGATTGTGCCAACCACAGAAAATGATAACTGGTTCAGAAATATGCTGGTGCAGGGTTATGTCAATGATCCCGGTGCGGCTATGTCAGGTGGTGTTCAGGGGCATGCCGGATTATTTTCGAACGCCAATGACCTTGCCATCTACTTCCAGATGTTGCTGAATAAGGGGATTTATGGCGGTCGGAGATACTTTGAGGCCAGCACGGTCGATCTGTTTACCTCCCGGCAGTCAATGGTCAGCGAGCGGGGATACGGTTTTGCGCGGGTAACAGAAAAGGAGCTGAATGCCAATAAAGGCTATCCTTCTTTGAAGGCATTCGGGCATAGCGGATATACCGGAACCTATGTCTGGGTCGATCCGGTTTATAATCTGGTGTATATCTGCTTAACAAACCGGGTTTATCCGGATGACGGAAAGACTTACGGAGTTTCAAAGGTGAACGTCAGAGCACAGGTGCTGGACAGGGTGTATCAGGAGATTCTGAAGAGCGGGAGGAAGGCGGCTAAGTAAATTTTTGGTCTGGTCTTTACTTCGAGCCGCTCTTGTTGTTTTTTTCATTTAAGTAATGAAGGTATTGTTGTAAC
The DNA here is from genome assembly GCA_964356005.1 of uncultured Sphingobacterium sp. Lineage (GTDB taxonomy): Bacteria > Bacteroidota > Bacteroidia > Sphingobacteriales > Sphingobacteriaceae > Daejeonella. Next base: position 10,666 of record CAYHGN010000090.1, on the reverse strand, counting down.
GTAAAATTATGCTATCCAGCCAGTGCTAACGTTCAATATCCTTCCAACCGGAAAATATTGGATATTGTAAAAAAATGTCAAATTTATTTGACATTTATATCAAATAAACTTTACATTTAGTAAAATAAAATTGATATGGAAAATTCACTATTAATTCCGGGCAAATACAAGGTAATTGGCTGGATAATTTTTGTTCTCTTTACTTTTTTAGGGGTAGCTACGTTATATTGGGAATATGAGATCCCGGGCTTTGCTCTTCCGTTAGAAGAAAAAGGTTTAAGCTTTGTCGACTACAATCTTACTAACGAATTAGCTTTAGCCGGTCTAATAATTGGTTTAATGATAATCGTATTTGCCCGTGAGAAAATAGAGGATGAATACATATCCTTATTACGTTTAAAATGCTGGCAGTGGTCTGTTCTGATCAGTTTCGGTATTTTGTTTATCCTTAATTTTGTGTTTTATGGCACCTCATTTTATATAGTTTTAATCTATAACATGTTTACAATACCTCTGATTTTCATTGCGAAATTCAATTATAGTCTGTACCGCCTGAGGAGAGAAAGGGGAGAAGATGAAAAATAATTTGCGCATTCAAAGAGCCATCATGAATATTACACAGGCAGAGCTTGCTGAAAGAATACAGGTATCGCGCCAAACCATTAATACAATAGAATCAGGTAAATACGTTCCCTCAACCGTACTGGCATTAAAAATGGCCAGGGTGTTTGGTGTGCCTGTTGCTGAAATTTTTTCACTGGAAGAGGGGGATTAAGAATAAACAGGATCGTTCTTGAACTTTTGCACTCAAACCTATGATCCCGGAAACTATGCTTGCCGATTGATGCCTGAGGCCTGTGCCAATAAATCTGGGATTCCTCCACGCTTACAATTTAAGGATAAAGGCAAAATTTGAGCAGCGTGTTCGGAATGACGGCACCCTGGCAACTCTATCTCAGCTTAGTCAGGGAATCACAAGGCCCTACAAATCTAATTCTGCTTCTCAGTTCGAAACGGTTTATTTATGCAGGCTTTTCTATCTCACATCTCATATCTCACATCTCATATCTCACATCTCAATTCTCCTTCCTATCTTTACAACATGCGTTTCGATATCATCACCGTATTACCCGACCTGCTTGAAAGTCCTTTTGCCCATTCTATTTTGCAGAGGGCTCAAAAAAAAGGACTTGCTGAGATCAATGTTCACAATCTTCGAGAGTATTCAAACAATAAGCAAAAGTCGGTTGATGATTACCAGTATGGAGGTGGCAGTGGGATGGTCATGAGTATTGAGCCCTTTGCAAACTGCATTGAAAAGCTAAGATCAGAACGTGATTATGATGAGATCATTTTTATGACACCTGATGGTGAGACGCTCAACCAGAGTATGGCCAATGAACTTTCTGATAAAAAAAATGTGATCATTCTGGCGGGTCATTACAAGGGCATCGATCAGAGGATCAGGGATATTTTTGTGACAAGGGAAATCTCAATCGGAGATTATGTTCTTTCGGGAGGTGAATTACCTGCTGCGGTTTTAGTGGATAGCATTGTAAGGTTATTGCCGGGTGTATTGAACGACGAAACATCCGCCTTATCCGATTCATTTCAGGGAGAGTTGCTTGACGCACCGGTCTATACCCGTCCGGCAGACTGGCAGGGGCATAAGGTGCCGGATATTCTGTTGAGCGGGCATGAAGCAGCCATTAATGAATGGAGGCATGAGCAGGCTCTTGAGCGCACTAAAAAGCGCAGGCCCGATTTACTTGAATAATAAGTTCCATTAACTCTTTGAAAGAGGTAAACAGATAAATAAAAACGGAAAAATATCAGAACAAACTTTTTTAAGTAAAAAATTTTTCCTAATATTGCAGTCCGATTTTTACGGGCTAAAAATCGAATTAAGAGCTTAAAATCATGGATTTAGTAAAATTTGTTGAAGAGCAGGCTGCAGTTAAAAAGCAAGTTCCTGCGTTCAAAGCTGGTGATACAGTTAGTGTTCACTATAAAATTCGCGAAGGTAATAAAGAACGTATCCAAATCTATCAGGGTGTGGTTATCCAGCGTAACAGTGTGGGTGTGAATGAGACTTTTACTGTACGTAAAATGTCAAATGGAGTAGGTGTAGAACGTATTTTCCCTGTTAACTCTCCGAACATCGATAAAATCGACATAAACAGTCATGGCAAGGTTCGCAGAGCGAAATTGTTCTACCTGCGTGAACTTACCGGTAAGGCTGCTCGTATCAAATCTAAAAGAGTGTAATTTTTTAATATTTTATCGCCTCCCGGATAATATTCGGGAGGCTTTTTTGTTTGTAAGCTATTCTGAATCGTGTCAAGAAGGCAAATATTAATTATTTCCGACTTTATTCTCATATTTTTAAAGGAAACGAAATGTCAATTTGCTAATTTACTAATTCTCTCATTTGCTAATTCCCATCTATGAATACCGAGTTTCTTGAACAAATATTTTTTGGAAACAGCCTCAGAAACCATCTGTATTTTTCTGCTATTCTGCTTTTTGGATTATTATTTAAGCGTGTGTTCTCTAAATTACTGAACAGATTGATGTTCATGTTATTCAAGAGGATTGAGCCTGATACAGAGCCAAAGGTATTTATTGAAATGCTCTTAAAGCCCGTTGAGTTTCTGATTATTCTGATTATCCTGTATCTGTCTATAAATCAGTTAGATTATCCATTAAATGAAGTAATATTCAGGCGGACAAATCTCATAAATAACGTTCCGAATCTTTATGAGTTAAAAGTTGTTCAGGTAGTTGATAAGCTTTTTTTACTGCTTTTTATAATTTCAGCCTTTTGGATCTTATTAAGAATTATTGATTTTATTGCTCATGTATTTAAGTACAAGGCTTCCTTAACTGTATCCAAATCTGACGATCAGATGGTTCCTTTTGTGAAGGAACTTTCTAAAATTATAACTGTCATCTTTGCTTTTTTTGTGGTATTGGGTTCTGTGTTTAATCTCAATGTTGCAACAATCATAGCCGGTCTGGGTATCGGAGGTATTGCGGTGGCTCTGGCGGCTCAGGATAGCCTTCAGAATCTTCTCGGATCGTTTACAATCTTTGCCGACAAGCCTTTTTTGGTTGGCGACCTGGTTAGAATTGATAAGTATGAAGGCACTGTTGAGAAAGTTGGATTCAGAAGCACAGTGATTCGTACTCTGGACAAAACCCTGGTTATAATTCCCAATAAGAAAATGGTTGACAGTCCGCTGGAAAATTTAAGTCTTAGAAACCTGAGACGAATGAAATTCAATATCGGACTCAGATACGATACTTCTGCTGAAGTGATGAGGAAGATTTCGGAGGAGGTGCAAAAGGTTGTAAATGATCATCCGGCAACCAGTGATGATACCCTGGTTACTTTCGATTCTTTTGGTGATTCCTCTTTGAATATACAGGTACTCTATTTCATTGAAATTGTTGATTACAATGAATACATGCGTATTCGCCAGGACTTAAACTATAAAATCATGGCAATTGTAGCAGAGAATGGTGCTGATTTTGCCTTCCCATCACGAACGGTTTTTCATGAATATGTTGGTGAAAAGCCTGTTGATGAATCCGGAGTAGTTTAATATACTAGCTATGATATAGTTGAGGATAGACCAAGGTTTAATAGCACTGCCGGATGTTCTTAAACCCGATTGTAGCGGATACCGGCCTGTGATTAAGGCTTGTGGAGTATGAGCGCAAAGCGGGACTTACATTAAAATGTGCACAAAAGTACCTTTCCCAATAATATAAACTAATAACTACAGAGGTGGGGAAAGAACTTGCGAATCAAATAGGCGAGCGGAAAGTAGATGTCGTCACCCGATAGCTAGGGTCACATCGGGCTAAGCGACTTAAGTGGCTTAAACCCTATCATTAAAAGTAATACTAAACACAATTAAATTTATAGTGTTCAGTAAATAAAAAACCGGCCTTATTCAAGCCGGTTTTGTTTTTTGCATTGTAATTAAATTAATTCTTTTTTGCCGGTGCTTTTGAATCTTTTTCTGCTGTTTTAGATTTGCAACAGCTCATTTTACAATCCTTACCACACATTTTGCTTTCTTTTTTTTCTGCCGGTTTTGTGTTTTGTTTTGGCTGGTCCTGAGCGCTTAGAGATAATGTTCCTGCAAGGAATGCGATTGCTAAAAATCCTGATAACTTTTTCATGTTTATATTGGTTAAATTATTTTTTTAAATGAGCCAGAACGGTAATCCCACCTTTTACTACTTCACCCAGTCCGACTTTTATTTCTGTTCCTAAAGGTAAGAAAATATCAACCCTTGAACCAAATTTTATAAATCCAAACTCCTCTCCCTGCTCTGCTGTCTGTCCTTCTTTAGAATAGCATACAATTCTTCTTGCCAATGCTCCTGCTATTTGCCGGAACAAAACGGATACTCCCTGATTATTTTCAATAACTACGGTTGTTCGTTCATTTTCTGTAGATGATTTTGGATGCCAGGCCACGAGAAATTTACCGGGATGATATTTAATATATTTTACGATTCCCGAGATTGGATTTCTATTCACATGAACATTTATTGGCGACATAAATACCGATACCTGGATTCTTCTGTCTTTTAAATATTCGGTTTCTTCGGTTTCTTCAATGACCACCACCTTACCATCTGCGGGGCAAATTATATGCTGTTCATTTTTTATAACCTCAATATAGGGGTTTCTGAAGAACTGAAGAATGATAATAAACAAGGCAAAAGAAAGGATGTAAATAATCCAGCGGAACCATAGGGTTTCGGGAAGAAGAAAGTTAACAACAGCATTTAAGACGAATATAAATAGTATACAAAGTGCCAGTGATGTATAGCCCTCTTTGTGTATAGTCATTTTTTTATTACTCATTTCGCCGCGAAATTACGATTTTAGATTTAATAGAGCGTTGGCACCTATTTTTTTTCTGTGCCTGATACCGCTCTGTAAATATCATTGAGGTTTCTTCCCAATCCATTGTAATCAAGCCCGAATCCAACAACAAAGTCATCGGGTATTTCAAAACCTACATAGCTGATTTCATCAAACTTTGTTTTCAATGATTTAGGTTTCATCAGCAGGGTACAAACATTGATTGAAGCAGGTTCCTCCTTATAGATCATATCCAATAAATAGCGAAGGGTTCTCCCACTATCAACAATATCTTCTACCAGAATTACATCTCTGTCTTTTATTGACATTTGCAAGCCCAGCTCTTCTTTAACTTTCCCGCTGCTTTTAGCACCTTTATAAGAAGATACTTTAACGAAAGTAACCTCAGAGGCAATGCTGATCTCTTTCATAAGATCTGCGAGGAAGATGAAGCTCCCATTTAATACGCCAATAAATACCGGTATCCGGTTTTCAAAATCCACATTTAACTGGATACCCAATAAACGGATTCGCTTTTCGATCTGATCTAATTCCAGCATCAGTTCAAAATTTTTCTCATCAATTTCTATCCTCATGATATAAATTTAGATATAAGGGTTTTATTATTGATTATTATTTTTGGAATCCCGCTCATATTTTCGTTGCTCCCTTTTTTCTTTACGGCTTGGTGTATTTATTGCCGTTGTGTCTCTGGGTATGATTTTTAGCTTATTAAGTTCTTTAATATGAACAGTATCCATACGTTTTCTGCCAAAGATCTCTTGCAGAAATGTTTCTTTATCCTCTGATACATCATCAATCAACAGGCTATCGATAATCAGGGAGTCTGCAAGTGGTATTCCTGACCTCAGACTTTCTTTTAATCTGACATTCCAAAAACCATAGCCTGTGCTATCCGCTGGAGTCAGGCCACGTCTTGCCATTATTCCCCCGATAAAATTGAAATAAGATGATAGACCCGATCTTAGGCTACCATCTCCTTCAAATCTGTAAAGTCCTGATTTTGGTCTTGGAACAATGCTGGCTAAGAATATACCTTCACCGAGGCTCAGCTCAAAAGGGTGCTTATTGAAATAGTATCTGGATGCTTCACCAATACCATAAACATTTCTTCCCCACTCGATCAGGTTCAGATAAGTTTCAAACATGCGCTGCTTTGATGAGAGTTTGCCGCTTTCCATGATCCAGACGATCAGGATTTCTTCGATCTTTCTGGCCAGGGTTTTTTGCCTGTTCAGGTAAACATTCTTTGCAAGCTGCATCGAAATCGTACTTCCACCTCTTTTAAATGCTTTTGCTTTAAAGTTGGTAATAATGGAACTTCGGATGGATTCCTCAACAAAGCCATTATGACTATAAAATGAGGGATCTTCTGCTGTGAGTAAGGCATTTTTTAAATTGGGACTGATTTGATCGATCGGCACAAAACTTGGGTTTTCCGGGCCGATAATTATATCCCGCATTGGCTTCCCATATTCGTAGGGGGTATAGACGAAAGTACTGTTGATCTTTTGAAGATTAGTTTTACCCCATTTGATAACCTTGAATCCCTTATTCCTTAATCTCGAATTAAAAATTACACTATCCGGATTTTTGGAATCAAGATGAAAATCGAGGTCGTATTGCAATTTTCCGCTGACCTGAATTCCTTCCAGAGATTCGAAAAGACCTTTAGGAAAGGAGTTCATTAGCTCCTGTGCATCAAGCTCTTCTGTATGAAGTTTGAGCTCATAAATTTTAGATGGGCTAAGTGTATATTTTATGAAGGGATGTATTAGAATATTCTTGAGATGAATACTAGAAGTACTGTCAATTGCAACAAAGTTCTTCCCAAAAACCATGTCTGCATCAAGAGAGGCATCCGGAACAATAATATCGTTCCCCGCAATCCTTGAATGATTGACCAATAGGTTTTTAACTCTCCAGGAGCCGTTCACTTCCAGTTGACTTCCGCTTCGGTTAACTCCTCTCATCTCAGTCATTGCCGTATCGAAGTTCAGTTTGAGACCGAATTTCTTCTCAAGATAAGGTAGTTCCACCTTTTTATTATCTGCGAAAAGTCGCAAATCCAGTTGTTTATCTCCCGGATCTACTGTCCCTTCCACATGCCAGACTGATTCATTTCCGTTGATTAGAATTGTTGAATTCACATCTCCGCCGTCAATAGTTGCACTTCTGGTGAATAAACTGACCGAACCTGAATCATCTCGGAATTTGATTTCAAAATCCCGGATATCCATATCATCTGGGATTTTGTATAATAGTTGATTAATGAGGCTATTCGCAAGTCTGCCCAGATCCATTTCAGTCTTTTCTTCCGTTTCATCCGATTTTTTCTTCCGGAAAAGGAAATCATAATTACTTAGCGAATCTTTTTTTATTAGATTGATTATTCCCCTGTCGAGTTTGATTTCCGAAAGTTTGATATCGCCAAAAATTAATGGGAGAAGCTTTACCCCAACACGGAAATTTAAAATTCTGGCAAGGCTATCCTGGCCGCGGGGAACCACGGTAATATTCTTAAAACTGACACTGCTTAAGCCAACGAAGCCTGCACTTTCTATTTTAAGTTCCAGATCATACTCTTTATCAGCCTTATTTATCGCTTTTTTAATCGCGCTGCTAAGTAATGCTTCACGTTTTGTGTAAGCAATAGCGCCTCCAATCAAAAGCAGACTAAGTAGGCTAATTGATACAATACGGATAATTTTATGATATTTTTTGGGTATCTGCATGGGTTGAATTCTCCACTAAATTGAAAGATAAGCTATTTAAGTTTGAAACGCCGGGATTACAGGTCAGTTAACTGTAAAATCCTCAAACCTATAGCAATAAGCCTTCCGCTTTTAGTAGATTTGTGATAAACATAGTAAAAATATTTTCTCCTTTAATTCTAAAATGATCACACAGGAACAGGTATATAATGCATTGCGTCATGTTGAGGATCCGGATCTTAAAAAAGATCTGGTTACTCTGAATATGATTGAAGATCTAAAGATCGAAGGAAATAAGCTCAGCTTTTCGGTGGTTCTGACCACCCCGGCCTGTCCGATGAAAGCCATGCTTGAAAATGCCTGTAAAAATGCAATCCGGCATTTTGTGAGTAAAGATGTTGAATTGTCGATCAATATGACTTCCCGGGTAACCAGCCGGCCCGATAAAACCCTGGCAGGTATTAAAAATATTATTGTGGTTGCTTCGGGTAAGGGTGGTGTTGGAAAATCAACCGTAGCAGTGAATCTGGCTCTGGGCCTTGCCAAGAAAGGCGCAAGTGTCGGACTTATAGATGCAGATATTTACGGGCCCTCTATTCCGATTATGTTTGGTGTAGAAGACGCCCGTCCCAAGGCATCTCAGAACGCAGCAGGGCAAACAAGAATTGAACCTATTGAAAAATATGGTATAAAATTATTGTCCATAGGATTTTTTACTGATCCTAATCAGCCTGTGCCATGGCGCGGACCGATGGTATCAACGGCTGTAAAACAGTTGTTTAATGATGCCGACTGGGGAGAACTGGATTATCTGATAGTTGATCTTCCTCCGGGTACCGGTGATATTCATATCACTGTTTCTCAGGGATTCCCTATTACGGGAGCGGTTATAGTGACGACTCCTCAAAATGTGGCATTGGCTGATGCGCGCAAGGGCGTTGGGATGTTCCTGATGGATTCTATTAAGATTCCTTTGATCGGTGTGGTTGAAAATATGTCCTATTTTACGCCTGCTGAATTACCGGAGAACAAGTACTATATATTTGGAAAGAATGGTGGAAAGGCACTTGCAGAACAGTTTAATGCACCATTTTTAGGAGAAATACCTTTGGTGAAGAGTATCAGTGATGCAGGGGATGTTGGAAAACCGGTCATACTGGAAGAAGATAATATTCTGGGTCCGGTATTTATGCAGATTGCAGAACGGGTAGCTCAGCAGGTAGCTATTCTGAATGCTGCCAAATAGCATTTTTATTTTTTTTGTATCTTTATATAAATACTTTATCATGGATTTGTTGAAAAGAGTTGAAATGGCATTGGACACTATCCGGCCATATCTGGAAACAGATGGCGGGAATGTATCAATTGAGGAAATAACTCCTGAAAATATTGTGCGATTACGTCTTTTGGGTTCGTGTGGCTCTTGTCCAATGAGCATTATGACACTTAAAGCAGGTATTGAGCAGGCAATTAAGCGCGCGGTACCTGAAATTACTGGTGTTGAGGCTGTGAACCTGACAGAGATTGATGATCCTGCTGCTATTTTGCCTGAAAGACTACAATAATAATATATTCTTTACTGTAAAGATTTTATGATTTAACATAATTTAACACCACTGAAGTACGATTTTATTAACTTTGAATGATGCGTTACTGGTTATTTCTCATATGCTTAATTGGTAGTCTCTCCGGATTTTCTCAGGTCAGGGAGCGGAAAATCGTCCAGTTTTCAGGGATAATTGTAAACCGCGACAGTAATACGGTTGTGCCTTATGTAACCATTACCAACCTAACGGGCAGAGATCAGTTTTATTCAGCAAACTATAAAGGATATTTTTCATTTGTTGCTCATGAAGGTGATACACTTGCTTTTACTGCAGTGGGTTACAGACGTGAAGCGATGATTATACCCAATGGCCTGGCCGATAGCAAGTATACCATATTAATGAAAATGCAGCAGGAATCAATTAATCTTCCTGGTGTAAGGGTCTACCCCTGGGCAAGTACAGATGAATTCAAAAAGGAATTCATGACCATGAAGTTTGCCGATGATGATCTGGAAATAGCTAAAAAGAATCTTTCCAGGGAGAGTTTGGCTTCTATGATTGCTACACTTCCACGCGATGGTTCAGAAATGCAGAGTTTCAATTTTCAAAATAATCATAACCGACTTGTCAATAAAAATATCAACCAGCGCTTAGCCAATCCATTGCTGAACCCATTTGCCTGGGGTGCTCTTATACAGCAGATTATGCAGGGGGATAGGAGCAGGGAGCAGTAAACTTTAATTGTGCTGGCTATGAAGCTAATTTTAGCTGAAAGGTAAAAGCATAAAGCTAAAAGCAGTAAGATTAGTTGAGAATTGAGAGTTGAGAATGAAGGAACCCTATGGTTAATTGTGACGCTTTAATCCTACAATCCTTTAATCCTTTAATCCTACAATCCTATCATCCTATCATCCTATCCCCTACCTTCTCCCCTTCTTCAACGCAGGAAACTTCATTTTATATTCCACCTTCACAATTCCTTTTGAAATGGAACTGAGTTTGTTTTTGAGCATGGCTTTACGCAGTGGACTTAATTTATCGACAAAGAGTTTACCTTCAATGTGGTCGTATTCATGCTGGATGATCCTGGCAGCCAATCCCTTATATGTTTCTTCGTAGTGTTTCCAGTTTTCATCAAAATAGGAGATGGTCAGGCTTTCATGTCGGTCAATATCTTCACGGATATCCGGGATACTGAGACAGCCTTCATTAAATGACCATTTATTACCGCTTTCTTCAATGATTCTGGCATTGATAAATGTTTTCTTAAAATCTTTTAATGCCGGTTCGTCTTCGGCAAAGGAAGTAGCATCAATTACAAAAAGACGAATGGATAATCCAACCTGCGGTGCGGCAAGTCCAATGCCATGAGCACCATACATCGTCTCGAACATATTCTCAATCAGAATATTCAATTCAGGATAATCTTTTGTGATTTCTGTTCCTTTCTTACGTAAAACGGAATCTCCGTAGGCGATGATGGGCAATTTCATGAT
>CAYHGN010000089.1:0-15316 GCA_964356005.1 uncultured Sphingobacterium sp. | reverse complement strand
CCCCTAATGGGATCAATGAAATTAATCCCACCAATTCCCCCAAAGAAAGATAATTAGACCACAGATGAGATTATTTGTGTTAAAGCGATTGGACTATAAAGTTAAGTGGTCGGTGATTTCTATGACAAAACAAAGGGACTAATATAATTTTTCTGATACGGAATTCCACTTTGATAGCTACGTTAATTACAAATCTATTTTAAGTATAGGATCAAAAGTAAAAGGATTTACACTTTGTATCGAAATTTTGGAGAAATCCAGGTGCTCAACATTCAGTAAATAATTAAACTCAGCCTGAATAACTGCCGACGGAACTTTTAGAACAGGGGTGGTCATTGAATTCAACCATTCATCACCAAGGTGTTGTGTCATAAGGCAGTTAGCAGGCTTATACCATTCGGGATTCACATCCACCAAATCTTCAATATAAATTTCTTCGATTGATAATTCGTCTGGAATTTTGATAACTGCTATGGCAAAATCACCTGAAGTTAGACTCGCACCGCTTCTGTGTACTGCGACTTCAAGACATGATAAGGCAACAGAGCTCCCAGTATATAAAACTTTCATACCATCTGAGTTCCATCTACCATAAAACCCTGGCGCATTCAATGAATGGGCATATCTGGTTTTAGAAATCCTATAAACTAACATTAGCTTTTAGGCGAGAACCCCATAGTCTAACCGTAACAATGCGTTCTTGACCATGTTGATTCCAGTTATAGTGTCAAGTAGCTTCACAGGAGATTCTTGAAAATTAACATTCGGAGAGTAAATCCAATTTTTAAACTCTTCAAGTGATCCGAAAGTATCAACACCCTTCTCAAATAATTCAAAGAGTTCAATAATATGTTCACTTTTATTGGAATTCAACTGTTTCCGCTCTTTTATATATTTCCTTAAGGTTGGTTCCGTAATAGAAAGCAGATTCGCCATAAAAGCTTGGTTAGATCCAATCAACTCACCTAAATCTTTTATTGCTGTGGATAATAGCCCCTTTTTTATAGCGTATAGCTTCTTACTCGGCGATTCAAATGCTGCCTGATATGTAAGTATGATTTTGGCCGCTCTCTGCGTTTCTTGAGTTAATTGGGGAATTGGTTTAGCGATTCCACTGTTCCAAACTTTTAAAGCCTCATTCTTACCTCCATCAGTATATTTTAATATCCGTGTCCCTGTTGGCTTACTTATTTGACTGTGCGCTTTAATTTTCATAGTATAAATATAATATTTTCTTTTTAAAACGAAAATTTTTACTATTTGTTATAAATAATAGCATCCAAGTGCAATGAGACTATCTGCTACCTTAAAAAAAAATTGGCTATTCAAGTTAGGTATTCAATAATGTAAGAATAAACAGTAAAACCCTTAAGGTTAACGGTAAGGTAGTTTGAACTTTATATTCTGCACAAAGAAAAACCTAATAGTACCATTTCGAGTTACCCACAACGAACTTATAATAAATGTATCATTTACTATATAGAATGGGTCGTAATAACACCAACTATAGGGAAAACCAAATATTTCAAGTAATCTTTAATCAATTTTCTCCATTTCAACCCAAAATGGAAATATGTTTTTTGAGTCAATACTATAGTATGGCCTCAATTCACAATCCATATCGGTAAAGAAAACGTTATTCATCTCGATTATATCTGCACCCTCTTTATTATTTTGAATTTGTCTTATTAAGGTATTCGCTTCCAGATACATTCTACCATTGGCTTTAAGCGGCTTAAGGAATTTAAATTTTATATTGTAATATCCTTTCTGAATACTAAGCTTCCAGTTACCATTAATTTCTTCCTGATCCCAAATACCACGATCTCCTCCCGCATCATTACGATTGAGTATAACTGGATTCTCGAATTTGCTTCCCACGATGATTGGTGGTTGATTGATAAGGTTTTTAGAACTTATTAAGTCATTATAAGTTCTGTCAAGCTCTTGCTTGAGGCTATTTGCAAGATCTTTTCTTTCCAAAACGATGTTTTTTTGTTCGTATGAATCCTTATCCAGGTCGTATAACTCAAATTCCTCAATTTTGGCATTATAATCAGTATTCCCGACTAATTTATAGTTCCCTTTATGCAATGACATTTTAGAATACAGCTCCGGATAACGCCGGGTCCAGTATGTAAACAATGACCTGTCAGCCCAATCTACCTGTTTACCTTTAATTAAGGGAATCAGGCTTTTACCATCAATTATTCTATCCTTTGGCAAATCAACATTACAAAGCTCAGCCACTGTTGGTAAAATATCTAAATGAGCGGCCATCGTTTCAATGTCTTTATTCTTTCCAAAAGATGAAGGATGTCTGATATAAAATGGCACCCGAATCCCCCCCTGATAGACATTTCCCTTCAAACCTCGCATACCCGCCACATATCTCGATTGCTGAGGGCCATTATCGGTCATAAAAATGATCAGGGAATTTTGTGCAATATTTAATTCATCGAGTTTTTTAAGAAGTTTACCAATGTTGTCATCAATGTTTGTGACCATAGCATACACTTTTCGGGCATCCTCTTTATCTTTCTCTGTCATTTTCGAAAAGGGTCTCTTGTCGCCTTTGAACCCCGATGCCGGATCAATGTCTTTATATTGCGAATAGTACTTTTCCGGAACCTGTAATGGAGTATGGGGAGCATTAAATGAGAGGTAACAGAAAAATGGTGCTTCCGAATTTTTACTGATAAAATTTATAGCCTGCTCTGTGAAAATATCTGAGCAATAACCCTGGTAGGTTTCCTTCTTATTATTGTGCCAGAGTACAGGATCAAAATAACTGCTATCCCCTTTGAAATAAGTTGTGATATCGCCAACTTGCCCCATTCCTCCTGAAAGATGAATCAGGGATTCATCAAAACCCTGATCACTGGGTCTGCTTGGATAGTTATCACCTAAATGCCATTTGCCAAAAATCCCTGTTTTGTAATTTGCTTTTTTTAGCAATTCTGCAATAGTGACCTCGCTTGAAGCCATTATTGCCCCACCATTATAAGTATCTCTTACACCTGTGCGCAAGGAATAACGCCCGGTCATCAGACTTGAACGGGTTGGGGCACAAACCGGGGACACATAAAAGTTATTAAAGCGAATACTTTCAGTCGCAAACCTATCAATCACAGGGGTTTTAACATGTGGATTTCCCGTTATACCAAAATCTCCGTAACCCTGATCATCTGTTATGATAATAATAATATTTGGTTTGGGTTTTCCCTGAGCAAAACTCATCGCAGAATACAATGAGAGACATAATGCTATCACTATAAAGCTGTTTAAAATTCTCATATTCCTTGCTTTAAGATTGCTTATAAGGGCTTTTATTTGAAAAATCAATAATTTTTCAAGGGGTTTACTGAAACTAAATATAAGCGATTTGCGGAGATAAGGAAAATAGGTTTTGGTTTGTGGGATTAATATTTCGAAAGGAAGTGCAGATGACCGGTATGGTGACAACACCAACCGGAGGGAAATAACACCACCCGTAGGTAATTAATTATACGTAGTCAAGCTCCATCAGCTCCTTCCCAAATTCTTTTAACCCCCTGGTAATCTTTGAAACTTGCTTAGGTGATGGTTCTTTACTACCATTTATGTATTGATTCAACAACTGAGTATTCATTTTGATTCTTTGACTAAACGCCTTTGCGTTAATCTCAAAGTAATCGAACACTTGGGCGATATCCAATTGAATAATTATACTTTCCAAAGTAACAAGATCTTTCCCCTGATGCTCGAATAATAAATTGAGTGCTTCTATGGCATTTTTCTTCACTTCTGTAATGGTTGAACCAACTGTTACCGCATTGATGTAATCATCCTTCGCGTATGCAGAGTACCCAGTATCTGTCTTCTCCACTATAAAGATGTATGTTTTCATTTTATTGAGTTATTTATATTTATATCATGTCCCAATATGAATGGGGATTATTTCAAACCAGCCCATTTTTTGATTTTTATTTCAGTTCCATTTGCCATTTCTTTTGAACCTCCATCAGGAAAGGTCATTAAATCTCCATCTGGTCTTACAAGGATCACGTGACTTCCCTTACCTTGCCGTCGAACAGCTATCCCTGCTCTTTTTAATTGTCTTAATAAATCACTGCATTTCATTACTCCTCAAAAATAAGCACAGATGTAAGCTATATTATACTTTTTTATACAAATGTATAATATTTTATACTTTTAATCTTACGGGTTGGTCTTCTTGACCTGACATTTCAACCAATTCCCTACTTATTAAGATTAATTTTATTGGAAGTGCAACACAATTTTCGTCTCCTTTCGTACGGTATACGGACAAAAGAAAGTGCCAGAAACATATTATTCAGAAAACACAAATATTTCCTTAGTTTTAGTTTAATTGTATTTCAATATTGTTAAAACAGATTTTATGTATATGATGTATTTTATTCCGAAGTCCATTAAAAAAATCGGTATTCTGCTTCTGATTCTAATTTGCTCGGGAAATCAGGCCATTTTCAGCCAACCCATCCAAAACTATGATATTGTAGTCTATGGTGCCACTTCAACCGGTATCAGCTCAGCTATTCAAAGTTCAAGAATGGGTAAAAAAGTGATCTTAATTGAACCTACAAACAGAATCGGTGGATTAACGACAGGGGGACTCGGGCAAACTGATATTGGAAACAAACAGGCTATCGGCGGTTTATCACGTGAATTCTATCAGCAGGTAAAAGCCTATTATCAAAAACCTGAAAACTGGGTCTGGCAAAAAAGGGAAAGTTATAAGGATGGCGGACAAACAACGAGCGCAGCAAACGAAGATGCGATGTGGACCTTTGAACCATCTACCGCATTGAAAATCTTCAAGGAGATGTTGAGTAAAGAATCAAACATAAATCTGGTATATAATCAGCGTTTGAATCGTAAAAGCGGAGTTAAGAAGACCTCAGGAAAAATAACATCCATACAAATGGAAAGCGGTCAGGTTTATCAGGGTAAGATGTTTATTGATGCGACTTATGAAGGTGATTTAATGGCTGCAGCCGGCGTAAGTTATACTATTGGCCGCGAGTCTAATGCGCAGTATGGTGAATCACTGAATGGTATTCAGGCAAATAAAATGAGTTTAACTCTTCGCAAAACAGTTTCAATGAACGGAGCTTATCATAATTTCATTGAAGGAGTAGACCCCTACATTAAGAAAGGTGATCCCAAAAGCGGTTTACTTCCGTTTATAAGTCCTGGTAAACCTGGAATTGATGGAAAAGGAGACAATAAAATCCAGACCTATTGCTTCCGCATGACCTTGACCAATCATCCCGACAACCGAATACCATTTGCTAAACCTGCAGGTTATAAAGAACTGGACTATGAATTATTATTCAGAAACTACGAAGCAGCCGAAGGTCCAGTTGAAAAAATGTATGAATATGGTGACCCACTGGTGCCCTGGATAAATTCGGATATGCCCAACCGTAAAACTGATACCAATAACCAGAAAGGATTTTCAACTGATTTTATTGGACAGAACTACGATTACCCCGAAGCAAGTTATGAAGAGCGCGAAAAAATAGCTGAACGACACCGTAAATATCAGCAGGGTTTAATGTGGTCATTGGCCTATCATCTCCGAATTCCTAAAAAAGTGCGGGATGTGGTTTCTACATGGGGTACCTGTAAGGACGAATATGAAAGTGAAGATGGCTGGCAAGGGCAATTGTATATCAGGGAAGCAAGACGTATGATCAGTGATTATGTGATGACGCAAAAAAATTGCGAGCGTCTGGTAGTTGCTGAGGATCCTGTTGGAATGGGTGCTTACGGCATGGATTCTCACAACATCAAACGTTATGTGGATGTAAATGGCTTCGTAAAAAACGAAGGCAATGTTGAAGCACATGTTGCAAGTCCCTATCCGATAAGTTATAAATCGATAGTTCCGAAAAAATCAGAAGTGAACAATCTGTTTGCACCCGCATGTTTATCTGCAACTCATATCGCGTTTGGATCCATCCGCATGGAACCTGTTTTTATGGTGCTGGGACAATCCGCCGCAATTGCAGCGAGTATCGCTATCGACAAGAATTATAGTGTTCAGGATATTCCATATAAAGAATTGGAAGCAGATCTTTTAAAGTATAAGCAGGTACTTCAATAAGGTTCTGAAATTAAAATCTTCCATTTAGGGGATTTTAAACAGGTGTTTATTTTTTATCATGCCATGAAAAAAAATATCGTTTTAATTACATTATTTTCTCTAATCATTCTGTTCGCTCAAAACTTATCCGCCTGGGATAATAATCAGGCCGGATGGAAAGCCGGAGTTGCGAGTGTAATCATTACTCCGGAAGAATCGATGTGGATGGCCGGATTTGCAGCCCGTACCCGTCCGTCGGAAGGTAAACTTCATGAACTATGGGCAAAAGCTCTCGTATTTGAAGATGCTGAAGGCAAAAAAGCGGTTCTCATCACTACTGATCTATCAGGCATTCCAAAAAGTATTTCAGATAATATCCGGAACCGTCTCGAAAAAAGTTTCCAGCTTTCACGAAGTCAGATTATTTTCAACACTTCCCATACCCATTCGGGTCCGGTTTTGCAGGATGCGCTTCATGCGCTGTATCCTCTTAATTTACAGCAAAAAGAGGCTATCAGAATTTATACAATAAAGTTTGAAAATCAGATCGAAGCATTGGTCAAAAAGGCATTTAGCGAAATGAACCCGGTGAATATTTCCAGCGAAAATGGAATCACCCGCTTTGCAGTAAACAGGAGAAATAATATTGAAACCAAAATTGATTCCCAGACTGATCTGATAGGGCCAAGTGATTATGCAGTCCCGGTTATCCGGGTGACTGATAAACAGGGCATAGTGTTGGCCATTGCTTTTGGATATGCCTGTCATAATACGGTTTTGAATGGCTATGAATGGTCAGGAGATTATGCAGGATATGCTCAAATTCAGATTGAAAAAGCACATCCCGGTGCCACCGCCTTATTTTTTCAGGGCTGTGGAGGAAACCAAAATGCCCTTCCTCGCAAATCAGTTCCATTGGCTAAACAATATGGGCAGGAACTTGCATCGGCTGTAGAGGCTGTACTGGAAGGGGAAATGAGAGAACTCGAACCACGTTTGAAGACAGCCTATTCAGAAGTAACTATTGAATTTGAAAACCCACCAAGCAAGGAAGAGTTAAACCAAATGCTCACCAAAGAAAGTGGCTATATCAGGAACTGGGCTCTTGAAATGATCCGAAAATATGACAAGGGTGAACGCATATTGAGCAACTATCCCTATCCTGTTCAGTTCTGGCAATTGGGCGATCAATCGGTTGTAGCTCTTGGCGGTGAACCTGTTGTGGATTATGCGATCAAACTCAAAAAGATCTTTGGCCCTGATTTATTTGTTATGGGATATTCTAATGATGTGATGGCTTATATTCCAACTGTGGAAATTCTGCGTGAAGGTGGATATGAAGGTCATACCTCCCAAATGGCTTTCGGATTGCCTGCAAAATGGAAAGAATCGATTGAGCCATTAATTATTGGCGAAGTTTTAAAATTATCGAAAGAAATTGGAATTGCGATTCCGGATTCAAAATAATCCGGTTCTGATAATTATTCTTTTCATTTTTATTTATATTTAGACAGAGTAAAAACATAAATATAATCAATGAAACGCAGAGAAATATTAAAGGGCCTAAGCATCATTCCGCTGGCAGGCGTTGCCAGTGCAGCCATTGCGAAGCACCATGCCAGAACTGATGCAGAATCAGCGGCCGCAGCAGCTGAAGAATGGCTTCCAAAGAAAGAACTGATTAAAACCCCGGCTGGTTCATGTCTTCGCTCAGGTCACTTATTATTCATTGGTGGTATAGGAGGATGGTATGCAAACCAGAGGGCCGAGCCTGGAGATATCCAGGTGCAGATCCGAAGTGTACTGACTACCATGAAGGGAATTCTGGAAGGTGCCGGATCTTCAATGGCCAATGTGCTGAAGATACAAATGACTGTGGCTGAACCAAACAAAAACATGGCAAAACTCAATGAGGCTTATGCTGAGTTTTTCCCTGAAAATCCACCGGTACGTTCCTATAGTGGATCTAAAACGAGCCAGATGGGCAGGGAAGGTATCCTTTGTCAGGTGGCCTGTATCGCTTATGTTGATTAATTTATTTTAATTAAAATTTATATAAAAAATATTATGGATCGCAGAAAGGTTCTAAAAAGTCTGAGTCTTCTACCTTTGGCAGGAGCTGCAGCAGTAATTCCTTCAGAAGCCAATGCTCAAAACAAAAAGAAAAAAGGGCAATGGACACCCAAAAAAGAGGTAATCCGCCGAAGTAATAGTGGAGGCAATACGAATCCTACGGTTGCTGCCCCGGCAGCAGGCGGTGCCCCAAGACCGGGTGGAGTTTTATCGGGATGTATCCGTTCAGGGCATCTCTTATTCCTTTCAGGAATCGGAGGCTGGTATGCGGAAAGGCGTAAAGAGCCGGGAGATATTCAGGTGCAGATACGGAGTGCCTTAGACACCATGAAGGAAGTGCTGGAAGGTGCCGGATCTTCAATGGCTAATGTGCTCAAAGTACACATGACTGTCGCTGAGCCTAACAAAAACATTGCTGCACTGAATGAAGCTTACCGTGGCTATTTCCCCGATCCTGCGCCGGTACGTTCTTACACCGGCTGTGGGACTGATTTAATGGGAAGAGACGGGATTCTGTTACAAATTGATTGTATTGCTTACGTAGATTAAAAAGCCAATGAATACTAATCAGTCAATAACTATTATTGCTGGATGGGAAGATTAAACGGTAATAATCATCACCGCAATATGAAAGGACTTTTGGTTTTGCAGGAAAATATTTTAGAAATAATAGAATTGCTGATTATGATGTAACTTACTGTAATCATTTGCGTTAGAAAAGCATACCTAATAAAGTTTACCTTTTATAAAGTATATTTCTTAACTAACACTGAAAAACTGAACTATGAACAGAATCTTAAAACTTATAGGACTTTTCATGATACAATTATCGATTTTATCATGTCAAAAAGATAGTGTAGGTGATGGTAAGCTTACTTACACCTTTAAGCCTGTTAATTTGAGCGCATCATTGAGTTCTGTTGGCTCTGCGAGCGGACAGGCTGTTTCTGCCGGGAGTAATGGAAGTATTAACTGGACTACAGGCAGATTTAATGTTCATCAAATCGAACTAAGCGGGAAAAAAGATGGGACATCAATCAGCGTAGAACATAAAGACCTTACAGATGTTGATGTTTTAAAACTTGGTACAATTTCAGGGACCGTTACACTGCCTGTCGGAACCTATAAGGATGTAGAAGTCAAATTAAAATTTGCTGTTTCTGATACCAAACGACCACTAACACTGGTTGGCAAGTTTATCGAAACCTCAGGCACTCAAATCCCTGTGGAAGTTCACTTTAACGAGACCCTTTTGCTTCAGAAAAATGTTTCATCAATTAGTATTAATAGTGATAAATACACCGCAGATATCATTCTGGAAGTAAATAATCTGGTTAAAAATCTTACCCTTTCTGATTTTGGACAAACTACAAGGGGAACAAACGGGTCAATTTTTGTTTCAAATACTGTGAATACGGCATTATATAATAAATTAAAAGCCAATCTATCCCTCGTTCCTGTAGTCACAATAACTCGTCAATAATCAGATACCTTAACCCATTGGCAGCCCGGCATCAACATTCTAATCGGTGTGCCTTTAGTCAATGGGTTCAACATATCATTAAAAAGATCCTTTAATACTCCCCGATAATTTATTACAAATTATATTGTCAAGGATTTAAACAAGCATTCCCAACCAATTATGAAGTAATTGTCGCTTTAAAATTCTTTGAAAGTAGTGACTTAGCTTTGATTTTTTAAACCCCAGCTTTTTGAAGAACTTCCAATGTTTTTCTGAGTCCGCTTTGCGCCACCACCATCAGATCTTCCTTCCAATACTCCGGATTATACATCTCCAGCGAAATACATCCTTTATACCCGGTTCCTTTCAAATCTTTGAAGATTTGTGGTAAAGGCAAAACCCCATCGCCCGGATAAACCCTATGGGAATCATTAAGTTGATCCAATGCCGGAGCTGCAGGAGCATCATTAAACTGAAAAATAGCGATCATATCACCTCTGAGTAATTTAATACCCTCAAAACCGCCTTCGCTGATATACATGTGGTAAACATCAGGAATAACCATCGCTTTAGGATGATTGGCATCCAGTGCAATACCAACTGCCTGTCCCAAAGTTTTTACAGGAAAATATTTCACAAAAACCAATGCCGGATTCAATTTATAGTCATTGATGCCCATTTCAATGATATCACGGTAGCGATCAGCTGCCCACTTTTGATTATAGTTTGCTCCAATGGTATTCGGAATTGTTTGAACATGCTGAGCACCAATATCAGAAGCCATCCGCATCCGGTTACGGGTATCGGCTAATGACCTATCCCATAATTCCTTTGTTGGGGGTATTGCATTCCAAAGTCCGATCACACTTGGTACGAATAAACCATTATCCCTTATTTCTTTACCCAGATCTTTCAAATTACCACCATCTGCCTCAAACTTTTGCAATTCGCCATCCCATGGTTCAATAGCATCATAACCGGCTTTTGCGGCGATCCTGACCTTCTCTTTTAAGGATGCAGGTCTGATGGTAGCGGTATCGAGGCAAACCGGCCAGGGACTCTTCCCTTTCTGGTACCTTTTCTCTTTATTTTGAATACCCGCAACTGCGATGCCCGGTAAGGTACTAGCCGCGATTCCTGCAACTGCACCCAGAGAAATAAATTTTCTACGTTCCATAGATTAATATTAAAACATTCATGAAGGCAAAGCTTATACTACCGTGAGCCCGACATTTATATAAAGAAAATCAATATTTGACCACATTTTTGCAACTACAATAGATTGAAGCGAAGCTTCAGGAAATGTGTCTTTGAACAAAAAACAGTAGCTATAAATCCTATGTTTCTATGTGTTTTTTTATGTTATCGAGTTCAGGTGATATTAAATTCAAATTAAAACTTAATATAAACCCAAAGATTTAAAAACAGAACTTCCTGCATAATTACTCCCTATCTCTTCATTGATTCTTAGCAGTTGATTATACTTGGCTAATCTGGAAGATCCGGCTACTGAGCCAATTTTGATCTGTCCACCGTTTAATCCAACAGCAAGGTCGGCAAGTGTAGAATCTTCGGTTTCACCCGAACGGGCCGAGACCACTGTACTGAAGCCACCATTCTTTGCCATCCTGAGTGTATTTACAGTCTCGGTTAATGTTCCGATCTGATTCATTTTCACCAGGATTGAATTTCCGGCTTTCAGGTCAAAGCCCTTTTGCAAGCGCAGTTTATTTGTAGTAAAGAGGTCATCACCTATCAACTGCACATGTTTGCCCAATCGCTGAGTTAAAGCCTGCCATCCCTCCCAGTCGTTTTCAGCTAGTCCATCCTCGATCGAGATGACCGGATGCTCCCTGGTCCACTTTTCAAGCATATCAATCATTTGCTCAGAGTTAAGGCTACGATCTTCAGAATGCAGATGATATATTCCTTTCTCCTCATCGTAGAAATGCGAGGAAGCCACATCCAGTGCTATCGCAACATCCGTACGCGGTTTATAACCACATGCATGAAATACTTCTCTCAAAACCTCCAGAGCAGCTTCATTTGAAGGCAAAGCAGGTCCGAAACCACCTTCATCAGCAAGCAAATAGGCATTATATCCTTTTTTTATCAGTATTTCCCGGGTTTTCCAATACACATTGTAAATCATTTCGAGTGCATCCGGATAGTTTTTGGGCGATACAGGTATGATCAGAAAGTCCTGCAAATCAATATTCTTACCGGCATGTAAGCCCCCGCTGATAATATTTACCATAGGAACAGGCATTGAAACCGCATCTCCTGCAGGAAGATATTTCTTAGCGATGTACCTGAATAATGGTTCAGATGCTTCATTTGCAGCCGCATGAATACAGGCAAAAGAAGCACCAAGTATTGCATTAGCACCCAGCCTGGATTTTTCGGGAGTGCCGTCAAGTTTAATCATCAGACTATCCAAACCCTCCTGATCCTCAATATCCTTACCAATCAATTCATTTCTGACTTCCTTATTGACATTCGCTACCGCTTTGCTCACCCCTTTACCCCGATGCCTGTTCCCCCCATCACGAAGTTCCAATGCCTCAAACTGCCCGGTAGAGGCCCCTGATGGAACCATCATTCTTCCCAATACACCTGATTCAAGAAATACATCAACTTCAACGGTTGGGTTACCGCGGGAATCGAAAATTTCTCTGGCTTTTAAATCTTTTATTTTTGACATGATGTTTTAAAATTTGAGGGATAAACGTGTATACATGAGGTAAAAATATCAAAAGAAATGGTTTCAGAACTGCTTTTTAATTGCATCGAACACATTCAAGCCAGAATCTGCTCCTCTGATCCAGCTAATGGCTGTAGTACGAATAATTTGCTTTAATTCTTCATTCTGAATATAATTTACAGGCGATTTTCCATCCATTCGGGCAAGCAGCATCAAACCAAGATGGGGCAGCAGATTACTGACTTTGCCCTTATAATTAGCAAGAAACGTGCTGATTAGCTCAAGTATCTCTTTAGGTTTTTTCAAATGCCAGGTTTTTAACATCAGATGGCCCAGACAATAAGCAATATCAAATACCGGGTTTCCCCAATGCGCCACTTCATAATCGATCAGCACTATACTACCGCTATTTTCAACGAGCATATTTTTGGGAGAGAAATCTCCATGAACCAGACAGGTCTTTTGTTCAGTCAGCTCTTCTATCAAAGCATTGATCTCATCCGAAAGATCAGGATATTTATTGATTAAGAAACGGTGGAAGGGATCAATCCGGAGCTGAATGAAATATTTTTGGTCGCTAAACCCTGCCTTCACCTGCTCTTCAATTTTATGGCTCTGGCTATGAATCTTACTCAGAATATCTGCGGCACTTTTGGCAGTATAGGCATTGAATACCCCATTCATTAACAATTCTTTCCAGGTCTCAACACCTTCTTCAGCACAAGTCATCAGGTAGATGTGATTGACATAATCAACATGGAGGATTTTTGGAATATTAGAATCAGGAATGACCAGCTCCAGTTGCTTCATCACCTCATGCTCGCGATGAATTCGTTCCACATCCGAAAACCAATCTGCCTTTACATCAAGTTTTTCGAGGGCCTGTTTGATTACCCAACGGTCATTTCTGCGTGTGATTTTCCAAACCCTGCAGGATACTCCACCTGATAGATACTCCACCCGGACTTCCTCTTCCAAACGAACAATTCCCTGTGTTGTCAGGTATTTCTTTACCGCTTCAATAGTATCCAGTATCATTTCAAACTACCAGTAAATACCATACATGGCCGCAACTATTCCAATCACGATCAATGCCCCTACTGTAAATGCTGCAGTAGGACGGAACATACTTGCATCAACTTCAAGGCCGTTTGGTATTACGCCATTTCGATTCTCATAAATACTAATGAAGAACATAAAGAATACGCAGATCACAAAAACAAAACCCATACGATCGATAAATGGAATTTCAAATACTCCCTCTGCATTTGGAATAGCGTAACCAAAAGAGTGCAGGAATTCCAGATCTACATAATTGGGCGAGATCTTGAACAATACCGATAATATAAAACCACCAATAGTTGCAAATAATGCCGCATTCGAGGTGGTCTTTTTCCAGAAAAATCCAAGCAGAAACGTGGCAAAAATTCCAGGAGAAACAAAGCCGGTATATTCCTGAATGTACTGGAAACCTCCCTTTTTATCTATTCCAAGATAAGGGGCAATGGCCACAGCCATAATCATTGCGATCACAATTACCCAGCGTCCAACCTGTACTTGCTTTTGCTCTCCGGCTGAAGGATTGATTTTCTTCTTGTAAATATCAAGTGTAAAGATCGTGGCAATACTATTCGCCTTACCGGCAAGAGAAGCCACTACTGCGGCAGTCAGTGCAGCAAATGACAGTCCTTTTAATCCTACAGGTAGCAAGTTCAATAATACCGGATAGGCGCGATCGCTCACCACTTCACCATTCAATGTCATTTCAGTACTGAAGACACCCTCTTTGTAAAGAACAAATGCCGCGATACCCGGTAAAACAACAATTACAGGCATTAACAATTTCAGAAAAGCCGCAAATAGTATACCACTCCTGGCTGTTTTCAGATCAGCACCAAGCGCTCGCTGAGTGATATACTGATTACATCCCCAGTAGTTCAGGTTTACGATCCACATACCGCCCACCAAAACAGCAAGACCTGGTAAATCCATATAATACGGGTCGTCCTTCTTAAATATCATCTTGAAATGATCCGCGGAATTCTCGGTCATCAGATTAAAGCCATTAATTGGTCCGGAAGATCCAAAATGCTGAGCCACCAGATCCAGGGCGAGGTAAGTTGTTACCAAACCTCCAAGGACAAGGAATACAACCTGAACCACATCGGTATAGCCGATCACATTCATCCCCCCCAAGGTAATTATTACAGCAAATACTGCCAGGGCGATCATACAAAGCCCAAAATCAAGTCCGGAAATACTACTGATCGCCAGCGCACCTAAAAAGAGTATGGAAGTTAGGTTTACCACAACATACAACAGGAGCCAGAAAACAGCCATGATCATGGCTACGGTTTCATTATACCTAATTTTGAGAAACTGAGGCATGGTATAAATCTTATTCTTAAGATAAATCGGGATAAAAAATACTGCAACCACGATGAGCGTAACTGCTGCCAGCCATTCATAAGCCGCAATGGCAAGTCCCATGGTAAAGCCCGAGCCACTCATTCCGATAAATTGTTCGGCAGATATATTTGAAGCAATCAGCGATGCTCCAATAGCCCACCAGGTTAGGGAGTCCTTGGCAAGGAAATAATCCTTTGAGTCTTCATGCTTCTTTCGCTTGTAAACGTACCATCCATACGTACTAACTATGATAAAGTAAATAAAGAATACTATATAGTCTGGTGTTTGCATACTCTTAACAGATTGATTAAATAAACCTATTAAAAAAAACGGAATTTTAAGTTGTAAGTAATAAGTTTTAAGTAATAACCTGTTTCGATTTAAGGAAGGTAAAATAATGCGGTTATAACACATCAGATTAGGCTCTGGAGCAACAATAATTTGTTTTTTGAAACCAATCCCTGTGTGCTATAGGTTATTTCAGCCCTTTCCTCCGGAGTATTTCCGGCAAGAAATCGCGTTCTACTTCATATTATCAATAGCCGGAAGATACCTC
>CAYHGN010000088.1:0-15344 GCA_964356005.1 uncultured Sphingobacterium sp. | reverse complement strand
TTTTGTTACCTAATAAGTTATTTATCACAATTAATGTTGAGTCGATACCATCATTAATATTGGCTTTCTTTAAGTCATCTTCATCCAAACGTGAAAAAACTCTTAATCCCTTAACAATTTCAGAAGTTCTGGAGGCTCCTTCGTGTATTCCTTTAAGTAATTGTGATATTTCCAGCTTCAAATAATCATAATCAAGTTCCTCTTTTTGATCCTCAATCTGCTTTTTCTTTTCCTCGACTGACAGATCAGATAAACCTATCTTTTCCATCTCCTCTATAAAGTCAATTAGGATATCAACATCCCTGTTAAGAGGAGTGATATTGGAAGTAACGAAATTAATTGGATTATTAATTTCATGAGCGATACCTGCTGTTAACTGTCCAAGTGATGCCATTTTCTCTGCTTCTACTAATTGGCCCTCCGCTTCTTTCAGATCAAGGAGTGTTTGGCTAAGGTCTGAATTTGCCTGGCTGAGTTCTTGAGTACGTTCAGTTACTTTGGTTTCAAGGATTACATTTTGCTCCCGGACGATCCGCTCATTTTCTTTTAATGCCTTTAAAGTCTCTTCTTGTGATCTTTCTTTTTCACGTTTGAATGTATTAATCTTGTCGGCAAGGGCAAAAGCTAATACGACAACATTTAATGCTATACCACCTTCTTTGGTATAATTACTAAAGTCATTATAGGGCACAACTCCAATATTTCGAAGTACAAATAATAATAAGCCCGTAAAAAACAGACTGAATGCAAGCAGGAATAAAATTGCAGGTCGATAACCTTTTAATGAAAGGGATATCGTTACAGTGAAAGTAAGCAATACAGTGGTTACCGCCGCAATATCAATCGCTCTGTAGCTTGCCTGATCATAGCCCATTAAGCGCAAAACTATTGCTGCGCAGTAAATAAATATGGAAACATAGGTTGCCTTATGAAGCTTGGGAGTATTTTCCCTGGTTTGCAGGAAGTGCATCATAAACAGGTTTCCTGTTACTCCGGCAAGTCCGGCAAACAGAATAATACTGAGATGGTTTAGTCCGGGAGAATCTGATAGAATGAATCGATAGGTGTATCCGCTAAGAGTAACTTGTGTGAGTCCAACGAATAAACTATAGAAGACATAATAAAAATAACTGGAGTCCCTGACCGAGAGCCAGATAAAAAAATTATAGATAACCATAACCAGAATCAGACCAATGAAAATTCCCCAGGCCAGATCATTGGTAACCAATTTCTCGGCCATGGTTTTTGCTGATCCAAGAATTAGTGGGAGAACAATCTGTTCTGAACTTTTTACCCGCAGGTAATACACAGAAGTTGCTCCTTTTGCCAGATTAATATCGAAAATGAAATTTTGGTGTTTGTATTTTCTTTTGGAGAATGCCTCATCATAACTTAATTTCTGCACGTGACCATCTGCCATTGAATAGAACTCACAGGTACTAAGCATCGGATATTCCAGCGCAAGTAAAATTTCCTCCTGATCGCTTTGATTTTTTACGCTGAATCTGATCCAGAAATCTGACTTGCTTAACTGAAAATTAGGAATAGGTACTTCTGATGGTACAAAGGCATCTGAATCGACAGCTTCTTTTATGCTCAGGATATTCGATGGGTCTTCTAAAATCGATACGTGATTGCCAATAACCAGGTTAGCACCCTTAAAAATGATTGGTTCCTGAGCAGAAGCCATCATTGAACAGAATAGAGGTAAAATAATAAGAATCCAGTAAAACCTCTTCATTCTTAGTATTTCAAAGCTGAATAATCCATTGTTCATTAAGTTATTCGTCAAAATTCAGAATATCTTTAACAGGCAAGCGGTGAGCTTTTAATTCGGGCTCTTTCGCTATGGCTATCTTTGTAAGAAATACTTCCGCATCGTTATTCCCTGTGCCGGCAATTTTGTTAAAAGTTTCTCTTAAGTATTGAAGCTCATTGATGTTCTTTTCATCAAGTCCCTCACCAGCACCATGCAAAATACGTGAAAAAAGGTAGAGTGGAGAAATTACAGGATGAATTGCCAGATTGAGGTTTGTTGCCTCCAGCCAGAATCTTTCCATAGCACGTCCCCCTTCGAAGAAGTTTTTCAGTTCATATCCAGGGATACTGATCATGCACAGTGCTGAAGCTGTTGAAATAGTACACATTGCAAGCATTCCAAGCGCATTGCCCCCTCCAAACTGTTTTACAGCATCGATCACTTTTTCACTTTTAATTACACCCATCGCCGCCATTAAAGAATTTCCAAGTTCCAGCGTGCGAATATCGATGCCTGTAAGTGTTTTTTCTGCATCTTCCGGAGTCCAACGCATCTCACGATGAACAAAGTCGTAGTGTCCCTCAGGATGAAGTAATCTCATACGGTCGCAGGATCCGATTATCCTGGCCATACTCCTTATTTCATTTTCTTCAGTAAAAAACCTGATCTTTGCACCCGGTACTGATTCGGCCAATCTTGCCAGCCTGCTGTAAATATCACCTGGTATTTCGCCTTTTGGAGCTATAATCCTGTTAGTATGGCGTTTGAATATTGCCTGATCAAGTGGTTTCAAAAGATCACTGAGCGGGTTTGGATTTAGTTTCCTGAATCTGATTGTTGCAACTAGTTTTTCTGAAGATTCGTCAGGAAAGAATGAATAATAGGGTTCAATTCCGATATTTAAGGCATGTACATATAGGTTTTCATAAGCCGCTCCAAAAGTGATGAAGGAGGCTGTTTTTTGAAAATCACCGAATGAATGAGACCTGAATTCTTCGTGAAAAAGAAACAAAGTCCCTTTTCTATAATACCATTTCCAGGGCTGGTCGTTTCCGGTCGATGGAGCTGCTGCCGCTGCCGCCACCATGCTGCTGATAATTTCTTTATCAGGATAAATATCATCTGGCATTAATGTTGGAAGCACTCTGGAGGCGATTTTTTCCAGTTCTTCTACGGTTAAAGGCTTGAAAGGGTTTAGTCTCGTTATTGGTTTATCTTCAGAGTGCTTTTCTTTATCAGCAATGAGTTCTTCCAAATCAATGTAATAACGACCTGAGTCATGATACTGATCTAAAAGAATTCTACGGCTGACATCTGCCCCTACAGCACCACCAAGAGCTACTGAACTTGCAAGCTGAGGCCATGTATTGATTGTTTGTTCAACCTCTATCATTGATGCTTTAGCTCTGAGCGAAATATTTTCAACGCCGAGCATTTGCAACATCACAGGTATTTTATCTTCAGTACTTAGATTTTTAATGTTTTGTGGATCAACATTTTCAATGGCTCCATGTAATAATGGGCGCTTGGGTTCCAGATCAAAGCGTTCTACATCAAGCATTCCGCGATCGCTTGTATCCATAATAACCGGAATTCTAAGTTCCCTAGCCTTAAAACGAGCCAGTATTTTTATATCCAGACCGTCACATTCATCAACCAGCAGGTCTAACTTTCCATTATCGCTGAAGAAACTCTCCATATTTTCTTCGTTCAAGCCCTTGAAGAAGCAGATGACTTTCAGGAATGGATCCATTTCAGCGATCTCTCTTGCGGTGATTACCACTTTTGGTATCCCAAGATTATGAACACCTGATCGGATCCTGTTCAGATTACTTAATTCAAGTGTATCAAAATCAGTGAGACGGAGTTCCCCAAAGCCACGCTCCATGGCCAGTGTTAAAGCAATGGACTGCCCCACAGACAAGCCGATAATACCTATGCGCTTAGTACTTAATATTTCCTGCTCTTTTAAGGTTATTTTATATTGGTTCCGGTTGGTGCGGACTTTAATAAATTCTTCTTCATCCAGCATGTGAACAAGTCGCCTGCTCCAGGGATAATATACCCATACCCCATAAGAATGAATATCCCGGCCTCCTAAATGTTTTTGAATCAGTTCGGGATAATCTTCGGGTTTTATGCGGACAGACGGATTTTTCATTTTAACCAGCTCCTGCAATTGGCCATAAATTTCATCATGAAAGAAGGAAACCTGGTTTTCAATCAACTGATCAAGTGCTAATTTTTCTGAAGGATCAGATATTCTGAGAAATACGGGTTTGTAAACAAGCTGCATCTGTCCGGATGCTTTTATCAGCTCAGAAAGCCTGGTCCTCATAGGTTAGATTAGGTTAATGTAATAATGTTTAATGTACCAAAATACCAGATATTGGCAAATTATATAATCAGATTTACAACAGATTGATATTTTGATCGTCAATGCTCTTGGTGCAGGTCAATTTCTTAGCATTTGCAATTGTTGCTTGTAAATCCCATTTATCCATATTGGGTATTTCGATATCATAGTGGATTTCAATTTTCTTATTCCGAAGCTCTTCAATGCGTACACATTTTAGATTTTCGCGCAATGAAATGATGGCTTCCTTGTTCTCATCATCAGCTGCACTCAGGCTCTCCAGATCTCTCAGAATCAAAACTGTAGCTACAAGATCGAGTTTTGGATAATAAAAAGTACCATTATTTCCTATTCCATATTCAATTTCATAGCCAACACTCTGTGCCATCTTTACGGTATATGGCGCACATAAACCAAACAATGAATCAAGTCCGATTTGCTTTGACATGGCTACGCCTACTCTGGTCAGAAAAATACTTCCAATACCATAACCGGCAATTTCACGGGAATTCCAAAGTCCACAACCCTCGCCGGTACCTTTCTGTGCATATTGCCAGACAAGATCATAAATAGAAGGATCGAGTGCTCCGGTAGCTTGTTCAATGGGAAGTGGCTCAGATCCCCCTGCAACGTGTATCCTCGCACCTCCGTAGACATTTTGCTTATCCAGCGATTCCACAATCATGACAAAGGCAGCAGGATTATCCATCCACTCATTATTGGATGAGGTTACTTTTTCAACTCCGATACTCGTTAAAACCTTTTTATGACCTTCTACAAACAACTCACATGATCTGCGATCATCTATTGCCCTAAAGGCTCTTAATCTGACAACCGGATTGCCATTGTTAAATTCAATTTCCATTTCAAGGTCGTATATTCAGCATCATCACTAAGAATAGTATTTATATTCTTAATCGATAATTTCAATAAAAATTGTTACGTGGTATAATTTACTTGATACATTGTAAGCTTTTTATTATTTATACTTAGTTTTGCTAAAATATTAATGTTGTAACAAATGTCTGATAAAAAGATCGATATACTGTATGTTGATGACGAAGAAAATAACCTTGTTTCTTTTAAGGCTACTTTCAGGCTTAAATATAATATATTGATTGCTTCAAGTGCAGATGCTGCAATTAAAATTTTGGAAACCAAACCGGTTGAAATTATCATTACTGATCAGCGTATGCCCAATATGACAGGCATCGAATTCCTGGAAAAGATTATTGAAAAGTATCCTGATCCTGTACGAATCTTACTTACCGGCTATGCCGACATGAATGCGGTTATTGATGCGGTGAATAAAGGTAAAATCTACCATTACCTGAGTAAACCCTGGAGTGAGCAGGAACTCAATGAAACTATAAAAAAGGCCTTTGAAGTTTATCAGGCAAATAAAGAGATCAAAGAGATGAACAGTAAGCTGGCCGTTTCCAATGATCAGCTTGAATTCTTACTTCGTCAGAAGCTGCTTTCCTAAATCTCCGGAATTCCCACTCCCTATTTCACATTTCCAATTACGAGTTATCAATTAGGAATTACGGATTCCTGGTTATTAATTTCCAATTCCCTATTCCCCATTTCCTATTACGAGTTATCAATTACGAATTACGGATTCCCGGTTATCGATTTCCTATTCCTATTCCCATTCCTATTCCCCATTTCCAATTACGAGTTATCAATTACGAATTACGGATTCCCGGTTATCGATTTCCCATTCAACGGTAAAAAAATCAATTTCCGTTTTCACCGATGTTTTCCTCTTTTTCACCGAGTTCTAAGCCTTTCTTGCCTAATTCCTGTATGCCGGTTCTGATATCCGCCCTACATTTGAAGAAAAAAACTAAATATTATGAAAACAATACTCAACACAATAATCGCATTATTTATCTTTTTCCTGAATACTGAATCCTTCGCAAGTGTAAAACATATGGATGATCACTCGACTAATTGTATGCATTCGTATGTACCGGTATCGCCTCGTAATTGGTCAGCAAACGATCTTGAAGTTCCTGAGAGCTTAAAATTTATAAAGGCTAAATTGGCATTAGTACCTGTAGCTGAATTTGTCTGGGGAAATCCGGATATAGAAGCTCCTGCAGAATTAGATAAAGATTACAGAACCTTTTATGTTCCTGTTCCGGCAAAGGTTTGGGAAGAGACTGCAATTAATGAAGTGCCAGAAAGCCTTCGTCTTATCAAAGCAAAGTTTGCATTGGTGCCGGTTCCTACCCTAATCTGGGAGAGTATTACCATCTCAGCTGATGAAATAAGCGAATTGAAATAAAATCTAAGCAAAATAATCTTTCCCGACTGTAGCATTTGACATTTGTCCAACGTCTTAAATAGAATTGCTGTCAATTATTCTAAAAAATGAAAATAGTATTATTTGAAATTCCAACCATGACTCGCATGCACAAGCAACAGGCTGTGTCTGACTCCATTAAAAAGCTTGGAATCACTCATGTCATAACTGAAAGAGGTAGAGCGGAGGTTAATTGCCCGGATACATTGTTAAAAGTTGAGATTATCAGGGCTATTGAAGATGCTGGACATGTAGTAAGGTATTAACCTTTTGTAAGATTCAGTTTAATAAATCCTGAATCTTAAAATTAAACTACCTCCTTCTCAGGGCTCAATCAATTCAAGTTAAATTTCTCCTGCTTAAGCAACACTTGTTTATCGGTAAGTATGAGTATCATGATAATCAGCCCAAGAATAATTGCAATTATGATCTGAAGTCTTGAGATAAAACCGGAACTCAACTGACTCTTTACGGATTCCGCCAGCAATTCTTTACCTATTTCCGACTGAACTTTTGTTAGTTCGATCAAATCCTTATCCAGTTCATCGTATAATTGTACTAAAGTATTCAGATAAAGGGTTTTTGCAAGTTCCTTATCTTCAGAAGCAGCATTGATCAACAACAATTCATCCCTTTCAAAATTTATAAGATTTTTTTTGAGATTTTGAAGGTGATTGGTTTCGGCCTTGACCAGAAAAGTATTCTCGAACTTACCGATCAGCGAATCCAGCTGTTTATTGGAAAAACTGAGAGCAGTACTAATCTCCAACTGACTGATCTTACCTGTAAATAGGAAAATCACAAGTTTATTACGTTTGTTATGAATATGACCTGAAATAGCATAGAGATCAACCGCGGGAATAAGCCTGTCTTCATAAATCGAGTTAAATGATTTAGAGATCGCACTCACATTGTACGACTCCATCAAACTAAATAAAATGACACAAAGCATCATGATTGCCAGCACGATGGCCAGCCGGATTTTGCGTTGTATTGCGAAAGCCCATTTCATAGTTCAGAAGTCTAAATGAATTGATAATCACATAATGTATTAATTATAAAGCCTTCACGAGGAAGGCTTTATAATTTAAATTAGATGTATTAACTAGCGACCACCGGCTTCAGCCAGAATCTTCCCATTCAGGCGGATATATTCAGTATTGTTCATTGCTTGGGCAGCTTCAATTCCGGCTTTGGCAGTTTGAGCAGCGCCGGCTTTATCTCCCATTTTTAACTGAATACGGGCTTTCTGGTATTTAAACCAGGGAGCTTTCTGATCACCAGCTTCTGCTATACTGATCCATTCCAACGCCTTAGTCAGGTCTTTGCCATTCTCAAAATAGTAGACTGCAGCCGGATAATGTGGTTTTTTTTCTCCTTTCATGGCCTCATCAATTCCTGCCATTACTTTTGAATCAACATCTGTTGTCATATTTACCGGGACTCTGATATTACCCCAAATTAAATCAAGTCTTGCTGTTGAGGTCGTCACATCGTTAAAAGTGATGGTGAAGGTTTCTACTTTTTCCTTCAATTTGGCTGCTTTAACTTTAAAACGTATAACATCTTCAGATTGTTTGTAACTGTAAGAACCCCACTGTTTGGTTTCCTTGTTCAATATTATTGTCCACTCATCCTTACCGGGGATTGTAAATAATGCATATTCACCAGGGGCAACAGTATTTCCCTCCAGCGTTACAGCATCAGTAAAGGTTAATACTGTAGCATCATTTGCGCCTGTTCGCCATACTTCTCCATGTGGCGCAAGGTCGGCTGAAATACTTCTTCCCTTAATATTGGGGCGAGAATATTTAACGGTTACTTTTCCAAGTCCGAATTCCTGTATGAGGGTTTGGGAACTGCTGGCTTGTGGCATGCGAAGCTGAGCATCAGCATTCAGCGTGATTAAACTGCATATTACTGCAGTAAACAGGATTGATATTTTATTCATGATTTTATGGTTAGTTTAATTTTCAAATATCGAAGATATTGGAATATTGATGGTTATTTGTGTAAAAAATGTAAAAACCTCGTTTTGTAGATGAGTTTGAAATCAATTATCCTACTCTCTAATCAGATCATTAAAAGCATATTCAGTTAGCATTTCATGATTTCCTTCAAAAATTGTCAGGCCTAAATTGCCGGATTGTTTTTTCAGAAATACCCTTCTGCCGGCAATACTTCCGAAATTGCCAAGTGCTTTTCTGTGTTCCAGTAAGTTAAGTTTCTCAGAATCAATTACATAAACGGAACTATCACTTACCAGTTTATCTTTTAATACTTTATTGTAAAAATTGATCGAATGAGTGATAGGCACACTGCCCTGAATTCCATCATAAATTCCGGCATAGATTTGAAATTCTGATGTGTTCAATTTTTCTACCGGAGTTTTCCAGTAGATCGGCGATTTATTAATCGCAATATTTAGGTTGAGGCTGTCTTTAGAACCCGTACAATCCAGGATGTTTTCTGCATATTTTGTCCCCATGATTTTGCTTTGAGCATACCAGGCAGGCAGATCTGAAATCGGTACCCAGGCAGAAAAGCGTCTGATTAAATGTTTTGATTTCATGAAAGTTGCCAAAGTAGCATAACCACCCCCGCTTGATCCGATAACATAGATCCTGGACAGATCTACATTTGAATTTTTGACAGCATAGTCGATCGCATCATCGATATCGGTCAGTGCGAGATCGCTGCAGCAGGCATCTTTAGTCCAGTTCACCCCTCTGAAATCGGGATGGATATAATTAAGGTCTTTCGTTTTAGAGAGCGTTGCCAGTTCATCTTTCTGCTCATAATTGCCACTCCAGCTATGCAGACTCACTACCAATGGCTTAGGTGAAGAAGATTTAGATTTCAAGAAATAGGCTTTCTGTAAAGTATTATCAAGTGTGGATCGTATTTCAACGACGTTAAAATCGACATCCCAATTACTTTGGCGGGTGTCATCAAAGGGGGTAAAGGTATTTAAGAATGGTTTTTTCAGCGTATTCCATATCGTTTCGTTCTGGCTGATGAAAATGCCTAAAGCAAGGCCCAGGACTAAAATTAGCATGTATGAAGCCGGTATTTTCATGTTCAATTTTTGCAAATCTTGAATTTGTAGGGTTTCTTAAATCAAAATAAATTTAAACCTTTTTTGGAAATACCTGAGGTTGTTAAACACATGTCAGGTTTTATATGGAGTGTAATTCGGGAATTTAATCAATTGGGTTTTAAACCCACATTATCATTTTATTCGACATGAGCTTTGGAAACATATCCAACAGCTGAAAGAATTTAAAATAATAATTTTTCTTTATCTTGAAAACGTTTCATTACTAAAGATTAAACGAATGCGTATTGTTTGTTTCATAATGCTGATGATAGCTCAGGCTATGATGATAGCTCAGGCTACCAGTCTTTTTGCTTACTCAAATCAGGATACTTCCCTGAATAAATCCATTTCGGAACGGAATATTAGCTTTATTGACTACCCTGATTTTCCTGAAGCCCATTCCACATGGGGTTCAATTGGGTATAATCCCGCCAATAACAATGTCTATATAGGTGTTACGAACCATGCTGATAAGGTGGGCTTTTATGAATATGACCCCGCGCGCAACAAAATCCAGTTACATGGCTTCCTCAATGAAATGGGATTCCTTAGGCCTTTTCAATGGCAGGGAAAAATGCATTCCAAAATTGTGGCCGGACCCCGGGGTGAAATATATTTCTCCACCGATGGGGGCGAATCGAGACAAGAGTATCTGATGAACCATCCGCATGGCTATGCCGGAGGCTTTTTTATGAAGTGGAACCCCACAACCAGGCAACTTACCAATTTAGGAATGGGGATGCAATATGAAAGCATCAAGGATGTGGAAGTGGACCTTCAATCGGGTCTTGTCTATGGCATCAGTTATCCGCAGGCACATTTTCTTGTGTTCGATCCACAAAAAAACCTGTTGCACGATGCCGGCAGGCTGGGCAGTACCCATGTGCCCCGTGTGCTGTTTACAGATTGGTGGGGCAACTGTTATTATGTAGACTGGAGACAACGCCTGGTAAAATATGAGAAATCTACCGGCAAGCTGGTTTTTGCAAAACAAAGTTTACCCGCTTTTCCGGGCACTCCCGGTGGAAAAATCGTAACGGGTATTACCGCTTATGCAAAAAGTCCCGATAAAAAAGCCATCTACCTGGTTACCTATGGTGCTAAACTAGTGGCTTTTTATCCCCAGGAAACGGGGATCGGCAAATGGGAAGATTTAGGTGCTGTGTTTGAAACAGCCAAAGGGGAAGAATGGAAACCATATGTACCCAATTTAAATGTAGGTCTGAATGGTAAACTCTATTATGTAATT
Organism: uncultured Sphingobacterium sp.; assembly: GCA_964356005.1. GTDB lineage: Bacteria > Bacteroidota > Bacteroidia > Sphingobacteriales > Sphingobacteriaceae > Daejeonella. Next base: position 4,569 of record CAYHGN010000088.1, on the reverse strand, counting down.
GGCGGTCATGGCAATTATGTGCAGAAAGACAAAACAGTGCTGATTGAATTCGATCCTGAACAACGCAAGGCAAACATTCTTTTAGAATTTCCTATCGGCCGTTTAACAGAAGTGACAGGCTCTGATATCCGGGACAGTGATGGCAATATGTACTTTGCCGGTCGTAAAAGACCTGACAGATCTGAAAACGGCAGTGTGCCCTTTTTAATAAAATTTAACCCTGAAAAGGAGGTGAAATAATATGTACAAGCTAATTATATATTCCCTGATTGCTTTATTCTTCGTTCCAGTTCTTGCAAACGCTCAATATACATTCTTTAATCCCGCAGGCAGTTTTGCTGTAGAAGCCTCACTTGAAAACACCGATGAACTAAGGATGCCGATATATCGGAACGCAATGAGTTCTCTTACTGTTTCTGGTGATTTTGTCTTAGGTGGTACAACTGCACAAAAAGGATTAACGCCTCTGCTATTCACCAGCTCTCTTTTGCAGCGTAAACTGACTGCGGTTAAACAACTGGACGAAGTTGTAAAGGGACAGTTAAGTATTGGAACTGGATTTACCGGGGCAAAATCCGGAAACGTTTTTTATGCTGGTACCATGCCTCAGCCTGGAACAGGCTTGGGTGGACATATTATTGAACTGCAGCTAAACCTTCAGGGCCAGATTGTTGTGAAAGACCTTGGCGAACCTGTGGCCGGCGAAGGTATTTTTGCAATGACCTTCAATCCGGATAAAAGCGAGTTTTATGGAATTGTACATCCTTCAGGCAAATTCTTCAGCTTTAACCTGAAAACAGGTAAAACCCAGATATTCGATCAGACAGCACCGTCTGAAAAGGATCTTGATACCTATCATTCCTTTGCACTGGAACCGGAGGATTACCTGGGTCGTGCCTTGCTTATCGACCAGCGGGGCCGTATTTATGGAAGCAGGGCTATCAATAAACTGTTTTGTTTCGATCCGGCCACCCAATCGTTTTCAGTTCTGAAAGATGAACTGCCCTTTGTATGGGGAAGGGAAGCAATGGGGCGCATAGATTCCTGGGTCAAAATGCCTGAGGGCACTATTTATGGCAGCAATGCTGCCGACGGGCAATTGTTTCGGCTTGATCCGCTTAAGCAAACAATTGTAAACCTGGGCAAGCCCATTATGATGCCCCGCATTATGGCTATGACCCCCGGAAAAAATGGAATGCTGTACGGTGTGGCCGGGGCCTCTCCCGGGTATGCGCACCTTTTTAGTTATCATCCGCTAAAGGGCTTCCGTGATCTCGGTAATCCAGAGTTCAAAATGATCACTCCCGGATTGGAACAGGGGATTAGTTGGCGCGGATTCCAGATTGCATCGATGGCAAGTTCACAGGGTGGAAACTATATTATTATGGGTGAGAATGAATCGCTGAGTCAGCTCATGGTTTTCCCTGCGGAAAATTAATCCAACCTTTACTAAGTATTAGCGGGTTAGAAACCCGCATAATCTGTTTATTCGACATGATCTACGGAAAACTGTCGAAAAGCTGAGTAGGTTGAATGAATATTCGGGTGCAGCTTTAATCGAATAGCAGTTGCCGAAGTATACGGAAATCTAATCTTCTAGTACTCGTTTTCCAATTATGAATCCTGCCGGGAATATTCTTGTTGGATTTTGAGGGTTATCGTAATGATTTTCCTCATTGCCTTTTACATAAGCAATAAAGTCAAAGTCTGTATTTTTGACTTGATTAAGTATATCATTGAAATCTATAGGTTTTTTAACAAGTATGCTAGGAGTGAAAAAAACTACAGCATATCCATTCTTTTCATTGTGCATAGAACCAATTACATCTGATCTTGCTTCTTCAAGTTTATTATTTATTTTTACTGTAATACTTCCAATATTATTTTTGACCAATCGTTTCATTATTTGCTTTGACTCAACAACACAATAAAAGTCTTCAATTTGAAACCAGAGGTCAACTCTTCCAGAATAAAATTTTTCCAAATGTCTTTTTTCTGACCTATATTCTTCGATTGCAATTCCTTTTGATATCCAAATCGAGGCAGCAAGCATACTTAATGAGGCCCTTTCATTGTAATTGTATGCATTATCACCTTTGCATTCTTCCATATATTTTTTGTGGACTTTAATCCAATTATTCAAAATTTTTGACCATGCATTTACAGCTTTCGTTTTTCTTTTATTTTTAAAGATTATTTCAAACCTCATACATTTTATTTATTTAAGTCAATTGCTTACAAGTGGCGTTCATCTAAAGCCTCAATTTAAATAAATTTATTTTTGGGATATGCATATTTTGCAAATACACGGTCAAAGGCAGAGAGTTAAGATAACTGAGATAAAGACCTCAGCTTGTTGTTCAAGGTATATTCTATTTACCTAAAAGCCCTTTGGCCAACGTTTTATCAAGTGAGGCAATTTTGCCTGTTTTGATCAGAGCCTGTCTTATAAATCGGTAAATGGGAATGTAATCAGTACTAGATCACCCTTGACCATTGTATAGTTCCTTTAAATCCGCTTCAGAATACAGATCTTCTTCTTTATTTAAAAAATCAAACGTCTGACTTTCCAATGCCAGTTGTTGAATTTCTTCAGTAAGCTTTTGTTCTTCGTAACGTTTTATAACAAAGTCAGCAAAATCAGAAATCTCTTCTGCTTTGTCTTCTGGAAGCTGATTGATAGCTTTTACAGTCCGATCAATAATTAATTGCCTTGTCATGGTATAAAGGTTATAAACAAAGATAATAATTTGTGTTTAAAGTCTGATTTTTAGCATTAAGCTATTCCATTGGCAATTTTCGGACAAATCTATAGAATAGATCAAAGCGGGTTTCAAACCCGAATTATCTGTTTATTCGACTTGACCTTCGGAAACATGTCGAATAGCTACTCATGGCCAATCAAGTTACAGTCCGGATTTTATCCCACCTCCTTCATCACTTCCTTAAAACTACCTGCAATTTCCTGTTCAGTCATTCTGTTCATGGAGATGTTCACTTTTAAGTTAAAGCCGGTTGAATCGGGGGCAGAGAGGCGGATATTTCGTTTGGCAAGCGCCTCCGAAAAACGTTTCTTATCGATGTTTTTGAGGTCGAGGTGCACAATGTGTGAGCCATTATTGTACTTCACAACTTTAAAGCGTTCATCTTTCTGGATTTCGATAAACAAATACTCTGCCTTTTGCCAGGCACTTTTATATTCCTCAATCCATGAATCAACATAATGCAGGGCTACTGCGGCAAAAGGCCAAACTGCCGGAATTCCGGCACCAAACATTCTCCGTTCATGGAAAAGGTCATGAGTAAATTCTTTTGAACCTGCAAGAACCGCCCCGCTCGCTGCATTGAAGCATTTGCAGATGGAAGTGAAGGAGGTATCGAACATTGCTCCATATGTTGCGGGATCAATTCCGGTATGCGCTGCTTGTACAAAAAGCCTTGCCCCATCTAAATGGGTTTTAATATCATTTGCTTTAGCGTAGTTCGTAATGGATTTCATGTTTTCGAAAGCAAACATTTGGTCCTGCTGCCTGCGCACAGGACTTTCAATAGAGATAACTCCAACTTTTAAGGCAACCCTTCCTTTTGCTGTTTTACCAACCACCTCTTCAATTTCAGTTAGGGTCATTTCTGTAGTATTCATTCCGAGAGGAATGAGGTTCAATGCACTCAGGGTCTGACAGCCATCGCCTGTATCTTGGTAAATATGGCTTTGTTCCTGCAAGATTACTCTGCGATTATTTTCTGCCAAACGTCGTAATGCCATGTGGTTAGCCAGGGTTCCTGTTGGCATGAAAACCGAAGATTCCTTACCCATCAGTTTCGCAAATCTGTTTTCAAGTTCCTCTACCACTCCGCCGTTTGAATAGAAGTCGGTTTTGATCTTTCCATCGTCGGCCAGTTTCATTAGTAGCTCGCCATACTCTTTCGGACTCAATGGAACCCCATCGTTTACAAAATCGACAGTTTTGCCTGCAAGCGCCGCTGCTTTTTGTGGAATTTCTCCGCCATATACATCAGACTGTACGGCAGTTGCGGCAATAATACTGCCTAGTTTTACAAAATCTCTTCTGTGCATCGGATTGTTTTTTTATTCTAAAGTACTTATTTATAACACTTAATAGGCATGGGCTTGTCAAATTGCCGTTTTCTTGATTTCGGTTTAGTCACCATACAAATTTATTGCATTTTAAATATGCAAATAAGCCCCTAAAATTCCTAATAGACATATAAATAGCTGATTATATTAGGGTTATTTCACTCATAAATTGAGGGATGGAGTTTCAATAATTTCACCATCTTATCATCACAGGTAAACTGCCATTTTATTTTAGCGTCCCTGTATTCCAAAGTTTTAGTCAAAGTATTTATGACATGCCACTATTACGGTCGTTCAATAGGCTCCAGCTTTAGCTGGGGTTAAACGAGTATTTTCGTTTTCGGGAATGGTATACATGGATTATTTATCGGTAATATGGCGCTGAAGCACCAGTATTTGTTCCGTTCTGGTCACTTGGGTTTTGGGCTGAAGCCCGATTTGAAAACCGGATCCATACCCGGAGCTAAAGC
>CAYHGN010000087.1:0-15487 GCA_964356005.1 uncultured Sphingobacterium sp. | reverse complement strand
TTTCGGCGCTGAAGCACCAGTATTTGTTCCGTTCTGGTCGCTTAGGTTTTGGGCTAAAGCCCGCCAAATACCATCAAAAACCTCCAGCTAAAGCTGGAGGCTATTGATAATATTCAGCACTCGAAAACTGTCAAAAGCCTGATTAGAGAATGTCAGGGATTAGAATTTCAACTCCCTTAAAAGACCTGCACCTCAAATATTGCTGCCGGAACATTGCCTGAAGGATGTTCCATGAAAATTATGATGGAAGAAGTACTTATTTCCTTTTCCAATATAATCTCATTAACAGCCTGATAATTTCCTACTTTTTCAAAGATCAGCTTGCCTTCAGCATCGATTATTTTGTAGTTTCTGACTGTATGAGGCACCACACGCTCAGGGTGAACCCTTAGAGTCGATTCTAAAGGATGGTCAAAATCTGAATCGAAGAATAATACAATCCGTTTAATATGAACTGATTCATCCCAGCTTAAGGTCACATAAGGATTCTTATCATTAATATCAGCCACCCAGGCATTAGCAGCATTGCTTGGACGGCAGAACCCATTAATCAGGTTTGAAACTTTAAATGGTTTGAGTGCAGCAGACAGTTTAAATGCCAGATTTTGGTCTGCCGGACGCCTTGAAGGAAGCCAGAATTCAAAAGAGTCAATTCCAATTCCATCCGGTGGCATCTGAACTCCACTGGTTGCCACCGATTTATTGTAACGGTTCATCAGCATCATAGTCCCGCTTAGAAACATATTACTTGTTTCAACAGAAACAAGCTCATTTTTAAGAATACAGACAAAAACATACTGTTCTTCGCCGATGGAATGATCAAAATCAATGTTTAAAGTGCTCATTCCGGCCGGGACAGCAATATCCCGGCTTTCAAGTATCACCTCAGGAGTGTAATTGACCGCCCTGACACTTACTCGTAATTGCAGCGTTAAATTTGTTCTTTCCACTGCATCAATCTCAAAGCTGATCTTTATCTGATCTCCCGGAGCAGCGGGCAATAACTGAGCGGCAGAATATTCAAGCCTCTGCCAGTTTCCATCCCCTATTAGTTCAGTAAGTTTAAATTCAGAACTTGCACTAAGGTCTGTTTCATGGGCTAAATTTGTCTTTTGGGGCTCGAGTCCTGGAATAAAATGCCCTTTTTGCATTAATTCCTGCCTCAATTCCTGAATTTTATCCGAATTTGCCAGTGCAGAAGGAGTTATTCCGTTTTTCAGGCAGTATTGGGTCGCTAGGCCCAGAACCTGTGCAGAATACGAAACCGTAGCCATTACCCTCGCCGAACCAAATGCCACATGACTTGCACTGATAATCCTGCCGGCTAACCAGAGGTTCTTAATGTTTTTACTGTACATGCAGCGGAGTGGTATCTGATATACCCCCTTTGAATGCCATTGATTACAGCCAGGCCTATCACTGAACACCCCGTCGGCGGGATGCAGGTCCAATGACCAGCCTCCATAAGAGACAGCATCCGGATGTTCCCGCTGTTCCACAACATCCTTCTGTGACAGAATATAATCTCCTTCAAAGCGCCGGCTCTCCCGTTTACCCGGAATATGTCCAACCCACTCCAGGGTCAGGTTCTCGGCTTCGGGATATTTACCGGAGTTTTTAACATGATCCCATATCCCATAAATCACTTTCCATAATTCCCATTTAATTTCTTCGGTTTGATGAATGGTATCCAGTCTGCCACCATATTCAAGCCACCAGAGCTTGCAGCCATGATCACTGATATCATAAGAACGATACTTTACTATCGAAGAAACATCTTTTAAGGCATACGATGGAGCGGTAAACGTAATTGGTCTGCCTGCATTCTTGGTAAAGAAGTAAATAGAATGCCCTAATAGTTCTCCGTATTCCTTATCAGGTGCAAATCCCTCGTCAAATTCATCCTTTGACTCCGCTCCCATCCTGAATGCCGCACCGGCCTGAAAAGCCACTATCCCATCACCTGATGCATCACAGAAAAAAGGTGCTGATAAAATATAGCGGGTTGAATTCTGGCTGCAGAAGCCAATTACCTGACTGATCACCTCTGGTGCAGATTTTACAACTTCATACACCGCAGTATTTAAGAGAAGGGTTAGATTTGGCTCCTCATTTACTTTTTCCAGCAAAATGGTATCCAGAATAATTGCATTTCCATCCGGATTACGGTACATATTTTCAATCAGGATCTCACTCAATACCCCGCTTTCCCGCGACCAGCGGTTATTGTTTCCCATGCTGGAGGTAGCTCCTAAGATCCATAATCTCACCTCACTCGAAGCGTTTCCACCAAGTACCGGCCTGTCCTGCACCAGAATAACTTTTAAACCCTCTCTTGCAGCAGCAATGGCTCCACAGGTTCCTGCAATACCTCCCCCAACGAAAACCAGATCAGCATTTAATGAGCGTTCATTAACTGAACGTCCAAAAGAAGAAAACTCGCTTTTAATCATAAATTATAAAATATCAATAAACAAACTAATTTTTGGAATAGTTTACGATCCTTTTTGAAGCCCTCCATGGAATGATTGCGAGAACAAAAATTAACGCCGCTATCGATGCCAAAAGTCCAAAATTATCTCCGGTAATTAAACCCAGTATCAATAAGAGAAAGGCTGTAAATGCAAGTGCAAATGCAGTTATTTTCAAACCAAATTTATTCTGTTGTAATGATTCACTGATTTCTTCCTTTGTTAAATTTGCCTGCTGAGCCTTTCTTGAGCTTTTTTGAGCTTCAAATTCCTGGTATTGCGGACTTAAATAATTAACATAATATGCCCTGATTTCATTGGCGATAAGAAGTACCAGAGGTACTCCAACCCCAACCAGCATTTCTTCTGCCCGGCTAAGCTTGAAATCGATCAGGAAGGGTAAAATCATTTTAAAAATCAGATTGATACCCAAACTAACATAAGTAATGGCCAAAGTGGCCTTCCCGCTCAGCCTTTTTGAGAATAATGCCCAAAGCGGAGGAGCTAAAATCGGACCACCGGTAATAGCACCAACGCTGATTGTAACATTGACTAAACCACCGATGTAAGGCACCATTAGTGCAATTGCGATCATTCCGAGGCCAATTAGCCAGGATGATAGCCGTGCAACCCGCATTAATTTCCTGTCGCTTGCCGCAGGGTTGATCCTACCTTTATAAATATCATTTGTAAAAACTGCTGAAACAACGTTTAAAGTTGTGTTAGCAGACGCTGATGTTGAGAAATACATTCCGGTAAGCATTAAACCCAATAATCCTGGAGGAAGAACCAATTGACAAATCATTAAATAGGCATTTTCCGTATCTAAACCGCTTAAAGAAGGATTAATGGTCTTGTAAATCATGGGTGGCAACATCCATAATACCGGACTGATCAGGTACAAACCGGCAAAAAGGTATGCTACTTTTTGGGCTGATTTACTGTCTTTAACACTGGTATAACGCTGAACAAATGTCCAGTTACCGCCGATATAAAAAATATGGTATAATGTAAAGGCAATGATGAATACCAATGTAAATTCACCATTGATCAGGTCAAAAAATCCTTCTTGCGCATTCGCCTGAAACTTTGATAGTCCGCCCGCAGCATCAAACGATAGTGGCAGAATAATCAGCACAGCTGCAGTTAAAATTACAAACTGAAGAATATCAGTAACCATAACCGCCCAAAGTCCGCCAACGGCCGTATAAGCGATCATAAATAAGCCCAGAACAATAGTTGAGGGCATCAATGGATAACCCAATGAAGCACTGACAAGCTTCGCTACAGGATACAGAACAGTTCCCTTAATAAATAAAGAAACCAGCATAAAAATATAGATATAGGTCTTTTGCACCTGAGAACCGAGGCGCTCTTTGATAAACTCTGCCGCGGTAAGGTTTCCGGTTGATTTCCATAATGGAGCAAGGTATAAACCACTGATCAAGGCTCCAATACACATGGTCCATTGGATGGTAATGGCAACCCATCCATATTTATAAGCTATTGAACCCCAAGCTACAAATGTACCAGCCGAGAAAAAACTCATAAAGAGAGATAATCCCCCGATAAACCATGGAACTGACTCTCCACCTGCAAAAAATGATTTTAAATTAATCCCTGTTCTTGCGAAAACCAGCCCTATGCATAATACGAATGCTGAAAAAACAAAGATGACTATGGTATCTATCGTTGGACTCATAATTAATTAAAATCTTAATAAAATGCCCATCATTAATTAAGATGGTGAGACTCTATCCTTTTGAACACTTATTGTTATAAATTGTATAATTTTTTTTGTACAGATCACTAAAGTAAAAGTATTGTTAAGATATAAACTTTGTGCTAAGCTTTCGGTAAAAAATACTTCGGGAACAGTCCCGATTTCTGGGAACGCTCCCGAAAGGATTTCCATTTTCCAGAAATTTTGAAAATCATGAGATCTGTAATTATAAATTTTCAAAGAATATGAGAGCCATGAGGAATGTTATACAATAAAGCCCAACAGCTTAGAAAATATTTATAGATTTATTAAAAATTGAAACCATGATCAAAGCATTTTCCGCAAAAATATTCTCCCTCATTTTCCTGCTCTACAGTTCAGTATCAGTTTTCGCTCAAAATGAAAAAGCTGAAGCAGATTTGCATGAAATAATGAAAAAACTGGACGTGGTAGGTCTTTCTGTTGCCGTCGTAAAAAAAGGCGATATTATTTATAGCAATTCTTTTGGTATGAAAGATATCGGGACAAAAGCTCCGCTTTCGGATACAGATATCTTCCGGATTGCATCCATATCCAAGTCATTCTCAGCAACTTCTATTATGCAGTTAAGGGAAGCCGGAAAGCTTTCACTGGATGATGATTTTAGTGATCTGGTAGATTTCAAAATCAGGAATCCAAAATTTCCGGACAAGGTAATCACATTGAGAATGATCCTGTCGCACACATCGAGTATAAATGATAGTCAGGGTTATTTTACTCTGGATGCAATTAATCCTTCTAAAAACCCGGATTGGGCCAAATGCTACAGCGATTATGCTCCTGGAGCAGGGTACAAATATTGTAATTTGAATTACAATATGGTGGGTACTGTAATCGAAAAACTAAGTGGTGAACGGTTCGACAATTATGTAAAAAATCATATTTTAAATCCACTCGGACTTTATGCCGGTTACAATGTCGACTCACTGGATGCAAATCGATTTGCGACCTTGCATGAGTATGATGCCTCAACAAAGACATTTAAACCCTCTCCTGCTGCATATAATCCAAGACGTGAGGAAATAAGAAATTATGTAATGGGCTATACCACCCCCATTTTCTCTCCAACCGGTGGCATGAAGATCTCGGCCAGCGACCTTGCAAAATATATGAGTATGCATATGAATATGGGTAAATATAAAGGCAAGAGAATTATGTCGAAGAAGAGTGCAAAACTAATGCAGACTAAGGTTGCTGATGAAGAAGGTTATGCCCTCGCCCTGACAAACCTCGATGATCTGATACCCGGGAAAAAGATGGTTGGACATACCGGTTCGGCTTACGGATTATACAGCGCAATGTTTTTCCATCCCAAAGAGAAATTCGGAATTGTAGTGATTACCAATGGTTGTAATCCTACTTATACAAAAGGGATTAATGATGTTCTGAGGGCTGGAGTGAATAGTTTGTACGGTAACTTTATAAAGTAGTATCAAGAACCAAGTATCAAGAATCAAGAACCAAGAACCAAGACTAAATCCTGGTTCATATTAAATTTATGCTCAAGTATTTTAACTATTATTAAATCATTTGACAGTTACGATACATTGCTAACAACCAACAACTGACAACTAACTACTGAAAAGAGCCAAGAGCCAAGAATCAAGACTATATCCTGGTTCATTTGAAAGTTGGTATTCAGACTTACGAATTTACCTAGGCATCTTGCAAATTAAATTCGTAAGTCGCTTGCTAATATGTCAATATCAAGAATCAAGACAGAATCCTTGTTCCTTTGAAATTATATACTCAAGGATATTGACTATTAATAAGCATCTTACAGATGAAAATTGGTTTTAATAGGCAAGAGATCCCTCCTGCATCGGGATGACAGTCTAGGTTTGAGAATTAAAGATCAAAAATAAATTCTGGTTCATTTGAATTTTATATTCAAGGATAATGACTACTCCAAAGCATTTTATAATTAGGATCATTTACTAACCAACTAACAACCAAATACTAACCAACTAAATTGTAAAAAATAAGATAGAAACCTCCAATACAATTTCTTTTCAATAGACTTGTATTGGCGGATTTCCTGCTCTTTCCTGATGTATCATAAATAATTTACAATGAATAAAATTCTACAATCCTTTCGCAGACAAAAAATGTCAAAACTTTATGTTCTGGCACTTTTAGCGGTGTTTTTCATAGTTTATGGATTTACGCTTTACCAAACTCCCAAATTACCTCCTGCTGATCCGAATAATGCTGGTCTGGTTCTTCCGGATGGTTTTGAAGCTCTGGCAGTGGTTGATAGCCTGAAGGGTGACGCCAGACATCTGGCAGTAAACAGCAATGGTGATATTTATGTGAAAACCCGTCTCCATGCACTTACTGAAGGTTATGGTAATGTGGCTTTGAGAGATACGGATGGTGATGGCAAGGCTGATATCATCACTCATTTCAACAAATATGAAAGCGGGCAGTATGGCACTGCAATGAAAATACATAATGGATATCTCTACTATAGTTCCAACCTGATTGTTTACCGTCAGAAACTGAAACCGGGTCAGTTAGTACCTGACAGTAAGATAGATACGATAGTGATCGATAACCCACCAAGCCATTCCCATCAAACCAAGCCTCTGGCATTTGACGGAAAAGGATACATGTATGTGGGTTGGGGTGCAGGTTCTGATGTATGTACCAATGGTCGTCCGGGATCAATGGGCGCCGGAAAACCGGATGCTGTAATTCCGGGTGAAGGTTGTCCACAGTTAATCGACCATGGGGGAATCTGGAAATTTGATGAGAATAAACTGAACCAAAAACAGGAACAGGGTTTAAGATATGCCACAGGCATGCGCAGTATCGTTGGAATGGACTGGGATAAGGCCAGTAACTCCCTTTATGCGGTAGTTCATGGAAGGGATAATTTCAGAATGCTTTGGCCGGGAATGTATTCTCCATGGGAAAGTGCTGTTCTGCCATCTGAAGAGTTGTTTAAAGTCCATCAGGGAATTGATGGTGGCTGGCCCTACTACTACTATGACCATATCCGTGGCAAAAAATATTTAAACCCTGAATATGGTGGCGATAAGATCAAAGAAGGGAATGGTGCTAAACTAACCAAACCTGTTATGGGTTTCCCGGGTCATTTTGCTCCAAATGATATACTTTTTTACAAGGGCAACCAGCTACCCGCAAGGTATAAAAGAGGTGCATTTGTTGTTTTGCATGGTTCTACAATTCGCCAGCCTTACCCTCAGGGAGGATATTTTGTGGCATTCGTTCCAATGACAAATGGTGTAGTTACCGGTCCGTGGGAGGTTTTTGCAGACGGATTTATCCAAACCGATCCGGTTTTGACGGCAAATTCTGCAGGCTACCGCCCAATGGGAATTACAGAAGGACCAGATGGTTCATTGTATATCAGCGAGACGGAGAAAGGAAAGATCTGGAGGGTCATGTTTAAAGGTGATAAAACGAAATTTGGCACTGCCCAATTGGCAAAAATGGTGATCCGGAAGAAGACTGCAAGCAATATTAAAGATCCTGATCCGATAAAGGATGATCTTGACCGCGGTAAACCTGTGGTTGCATCAGCAGTTTATACCATGTATTGCGGTGCTTGTCATCAGCGTGATGGAAAAGGTGATGGCGGTCGATTCCCTCCATTAAATGAATCCGAATGGGTAAATGGTGATAAGACCACACTAATTAATGTAGTTCTCAAGGGTCTATCTGGTCCGATTACTGTTAAAGGATTGCCATACAGTGAAGCCATGCCAGCACATGGCAGCTTCCTGAATGATGATCAGGTAGCTGAGGTTCTAACCTATATCCGCAAAAGCTGGGGGAATAATTCGGATGCAATAAGTCGAGAGGAAGTTACAGCGGTCAGACGATCAGGGAATTAATTTTTTAGATAGATCTTAAATACCGTGATGAAAATTTCAATCAATCGAAAAAAGTCTCTGGTTTATAGTGCTGCAATACTTTTTGCTATTTTGACTGTATATGGCTTTACGCATTACAGCATGCCCAATTTACCTCAGGCTGATCCGAATAATGCCGGACTCTATTTACCTGATGGCTTTGAAGCGCTGGCAGTGGTTGATAGTTTGAAAGGAAGTGCCAGACAACTTTCGGTAAATAGCAACGGCGATATTTATGTCAAAACACGCTTTCATGCCCGCTCTGAGGGATATGGAAATGTGGCTTTGCGCGATACTGATAATGATGGTAAAGCAGATATCATTACCCATTTCTCAAAATATGAAAGTGGTCCGTTCGGAACTGCGATGAAAATCCACAATGGGTATCTTTATTTCAGCTCAAATCTGATGGTTTTTCGGCAGAAACTGATTCCCGGACAGCTCCTGCCTGAGAAAAAAATCGACACAATCGTAATTGATAATCCCCCGGCTCATATCCATCAGGGAAAATCCATTGCTTTTGACGGCAAAGGATACATGTTCGTAGGCTGGGGAGCAGGTTCTGATGTCTGTGCTGACGGAACTCCGGGCTCCAAAGGTCAAGGTAAACCGGATGCCAAAATTCCCGGTGAAGGTTGCCCGTATCTGATTGACCATGGTGGTATCTGGAAATTTGATGAAAATAAACTAAATCAGGTTCAATCTCAGGGTCTGAAATATGCTGATGGAATGCGGAGTGTGATTGGAATGGACTGGGATAAAACCACAAATTCTCTCTTTGCAGTAGTCCATGGCAGGGATTATCTGCATATGCTCTGGCCAAAACTATTTTCTCCCTGGGAGAGTGCGGTATTACCTGCTGATGAGTTATTCAAGGTAGATCAGGGAATTGATGGAGGATGGCCCTATTATTATTATGATCAGATAAAAGGAAAGAAACTTTTAAACCCTGAATATGGTGGGGATAAGATCAAAGAAGGCAACGGAGCAAAATTAGCGAAGCCTCTGGTAGGTTTTCCAGGACATTTTGCCCCAAATGATCTCTTATTCTATAAAGGAAATCAGCTTCCGGCCCGATACAAAAATGGGGCATTTGTGGTTCTTCATGGTTCAACGATCCGCCAGCCATACCCTCAGGGTGGCTATTTTGTGGCCTTTGTTCCAATTGCAAAAGGTGTGGTAACCGGTCCATGGGAAGTTTTTGCTGATGGTTTTATCCAGACAGATCCTGTCGTAACTGCCAATTCAGCCGGGTACCGCCCAATGGGTATTGCCGAAGGACCAGATGGTTCACTTTATATCAGTGAAACAGAAAAAGGGAAAATCTGGCGGGTGATGTTTAAAGGTGATAAATCTAAATTTGGGACTACCCAATTAGCCAAAATGGCCATTAGGAAGAAGACTGCCAGCAATATCAAAGATCCTGATCCGATAAAAGATAATCTTGAACTGGGTAAACCTGTTGTTGCATCAGCTGTTTATACCATGTACTGTGGCACCTGCCATCAGAAAGATGGTAAAGGAGACGGAGCCCGCTTTCCCCCTCTTGAAGGATCAGAATGGGTAAACGGCGACAAAAGCAGGCTGATCAGAATTGTATTGAATGGTTTATCCGGACCAATAACAGTTAAAGGCATTCCATACAGCGAAACTATGCCTGCGCATGGCAGTTTTCTGAATGATGAACAGATAGCTGAGGTATTGACCTATATCCGCAAAAGCTGGGGGAATAATTCGGATGCTGTTACTAAGGCTGAGGTTGCATCATCGAGGTAGTAAGACGGTAAAACCATAGTGTTATGTCATTCACTAATTGACGGATAAAGTTTCAATAAATTTACGCTTTTATCGTCCCAGGTAAATTGCTATTTTATTTTAGCGTCCTCAATATTCCGATGAGTTAGTCAAAGTAGTTATGACATGAGACTATGCATATAAATGTTGAAATGTAAAATAAAATGCAAACAATACTTTGCATTTATGTAAACAATTATTTACATTTACGCAATGATCTAAATCTAATCCTTTCATCAAATTCGAGAATATGAAATGTTCAGAATTACTAAGATTATTAAAGAAAGCTGGGTGGATTATTGTTAGGGAAGGCAAAGGAAGCCATAAGATTTTATCACAACCGGATAAACCTGGCATAATTATTACATTTCCCGATCACGGATCAGATGAAATGGGTAAAGGCTTAGCTGAGAAAATTAAAAAACAGGCTGGGCTTAGATAAGTTTCGATAAAAAAAAAGAATTACATAAACAGTCTCTGCTTACTGTGAAAAGTAGACGCACATCCCGGCGATCGGGACTAAAATCTATGCATTTACAAGATGTAAAGCATACAATTAGCCAGGTACTGGCAAACTTATGGCAACAAAGATCCTATTCATCGTTGAAAAGACTTCAACCGGATTTTCAGCATTCGCCCTAGATTTCGAAACCTATCCTGTGGGCACAACCGGGAAAAATTTTACAGAATTAAAATCAAATATAATTGAGGCGTTAAATTTACATAATGAACATCAGGGCTTAAAAGCAGTTACCGCAGATGATGTTATAATTCAGGTTGATATACCCCAATTCTTTGAGTTTTATAATGTGATAAATGCAAAAGCTTTGAGTGAAAGGATCGGCATTAATCCAACTGTTCTCTCTTTGTATGTAAATGGGCACAGAAAGCCCTCAGCAAAACAGGTCTCAAAGATATTAACAGGGATTAAAGAGATAGGTAGAGAATTATCAAGTCTTGATATGGTAATGCCTGATCTGATAAATGATTGAACAATAAATAATATGATTTATACCTCAATGAAAGTCCAGCCCAGGATCCTGCTCGACTTCTGTCCCTGTTTCATATCAATTGTTATGACCTCTTTTACACCCAATCTTTCCAAAGCCTTATAACATGCTGCCAGAGTTTCTTTTTTTGAAACTAGAGAAGTAAACCACAAAACCGATTGGGCAAAACGGGCACTCTCTTCGATCATCCGCAAAAGAAAACGCTCCTCCCCGCCCTCGCACCACAATTCCGCGTTTTTACCGCCAAAATTAAGGTCGATTCCCTCCTTTTTATCTTTACCCAAATTTTTCCATTTTCGCGCGGTCCCTTCTGCGGCTTCTTTCATTGAAGAATGAAAAGGAGGATTACAAATACTTAAACTAAATTTTTCTCCCGTGTGAATTATGTCGGTAAATATCTGATCTGAAGAACGCTGCCTTCGGATACTGATGAATTTTGAAAGCCCGTTGGCTTCAATAATATTTGTTGCGGAACGGCTGGCAAGCTGATCGATCTCTGATCCTACAAAGGTCCATCCATATTCATAATGGCCGATCAAGGGATAAATACAATTGGCTCCAACTCCTATATCCAAAACCTTAATATGTTTACCTTTTGGAAGTTTGCCATCTTCTCCGATCAACAAATCAGCAGCGTAATGAATGTAATCTGCTCTTCCGGGTATTGGCGGGCATAGAAAGCCATCTGGAATATCCCATAATCCAATATTATAAAACTGATTTAACAGTGCTTTATTCAATGCTTTAACTGCTTTTGGATCTGTAAAATCAACAGAAAGATCCTGAAATTGGTTCAATGAAACATAATGTGCCAGTTCAGGACATGCTATGATCAGTTCCGGGAAATTATATCGATGCCTGTGTCTGTTCCTGTGATGAAAATTGTCTTTTTCTTCAGGTATTGATTTCTTTTTAGGCATTCAGCTAAATTATTTAAATAACCTGAATTCCATATATAGAAAGGTAAAATAATAAGCTTATAATTCGAAAAGGCTCATGTACTTTATTATTTCGTTTTGGAAAGCAATACCTGTTTGTTATAGGCTAGTTCAGCCCTTTCCTTCGGAGTATTTTCGACAAGAAATCGCGTTTTATTTCAAATTCCCCTCTGGTCGGTGTTCTCACCGTACCAAGTACGATCATATCATTGGTTTGTGATAACACCAACCACAGGGAATTTCCAATAGCCGAAAGATACCTCCTCCGGCAAGGTTTATTTTACCCGGTGCTGTATTTCATCGGGACAGTCAGTCCGGCAAAAGGACCACCACCCCTGCAAAGTAAACCCGGGTGACAGCTCAAGCTTTTTTGCGATACTGAATTTATGATATCTATTAAATTTGATGCAAAAAACTAGGGCAGAGCACGGGGCTGGCAGGACCGAAGAGGCACAGAACTTGCTTTCTAAAAAAGAGAAATTAATCAATTTAAGCTTATTCCAAGCAAGCTTTTATAGTGAACTCACCTTAAATAAATTGAGCTTCTGATGAGTACCCACCCTGTTTCTAAATTGAAATTCCATTTTCCTTAAGGTCTGTAACGTCATCAATATCACTGAGCTCTTCGAGTAAGGCATAAGAAATACCCTGATTAATGAGATCTTTGATTGTTTTTTCAAAAACCTGATCCGTGCTCCATGGCTTGTTGATAAATAAATCAGGGTAAAATTTAGTCAATCCAAGCAAATAATAGCCCCCATCACTTGCAGGACCAATAACAGCTGCATTAGATTCCAGTAAAGCAACCGCCTCCTCCAGATTTTCAGTTTTTAACTGAAAACAATCACTCCCAATAATGATAATCCGGGTAAAACCCTGATCAAAAAGCTCTTTGAAAGAATTATGCATTCGCTCTCCGAGATCATTTCCATTTTGCTTTCTTTTAGTATAGCCGGGAACGCTCCAAAGGTCATAATCACTGACTTCATCCGCATAGTAAATAAACTTCCTGAAACTTAGGCCTCTCGTAATTTCAAGAGTATGCTGAAGTAATTGAAGATAAATTTCAAGTGCTCTTTCATCACCTATATCCTTTGCCAGACGTGTTTTTACCTGCCCAGAGATTGGGTTTCTAACAAAAATCACTAAAGCGGTGGTGCTATGCATGTTCATTTAAATTGTAAGGCTTCCTCCACAACTGGATCCTTCGCCTGCAGTACATCCAAAACAATGTTGCTTAACAACAATATTTCTGTTCTTGAGGATCTCAAAATCAAAATCTGAGATATGCTGGCTACCTGAAACGCTTACTTTAAGGTCAAGCATCTGATTAAAATCGCAATCATACAAATAGCCATCCCAGCCCACTGAAAGTGTATTGCGGCACATGAGATTCTGAACTGATGCTGGATTAAAAGCTGATATCAGTTTATCCATATACCTGCTGTAATTCCCGGAACTCAATAAATAATCGAGATAGCGGTTGATGGGCATATTGGTTATCGCAAAAAGCTGATTAAACTTAATTCCATATCTTGAAGCGAGTTCCATTTTGTATTCTTTCTCAAGTGCTACCTGTGATGGGGGAAGAAAAGCACCTGCAGGATTGTAAACCAGGTTCAGAACCAATCCACTTCCCTCCTGTCCGTAACCAACCATATTAAGCATTTGTAGGGCTTTGATAGATACTTCAAATACGCCATCGCCACGTTGTCTGTCGGTACGATCCTGAGTAAAACCGGGAAGAGAGGACACTACTTCCACCTTATGCATTTTAAAGAAATCCGGCAAATCATGGAAACGTTTATTAGCAAGAATGATCGTCAGATTACATCTTACCATAACATGTTTTCCAAGATTCTTTAGTTGCTCTACAAACCAGCGAAAATCTGGATTCAGTTCAGGAGCACCACCGGTCAGATCAACAACATCAATATCAGAGTTTTTAAGTACATCGAGGCATAATTGCATCGTTGAACGCTTCATTATTTCCTTTCTGTCAGGCCCTGCATCAACGTGACAATGTTTGCAAGTTTGGTTGCACATTTTCCCTAGATTCAACTGCATGATATTAATACCAGAGGACCGCAATGGATTAATTCCATTTTGCTCAAGTTTTTCATTAAAGGTTGGATGAAAACTCCCAAGGGAAGTCTGAAGTACCTCGAGCTGATTTTCCGAATCCGCCAAAGGATGATGCAATACTTTTAATGATTTGATCATAATCAGGTATTACATTCCAATTTCTTTAACCTTGTTCATCATCTGTACTCCATGAACAAGAACCGCACCACCTTTTATTGCTGAGGCTACATGGACCGCTTCCATCATCTGTGCTTCGCTATAGCCCTTTTCAAAGGCATCACTACTATAAGCATCAATGCAATATGGGCATTGGACGGCATGCGCAACTGCTAATGCGATCAGTGATTTTTCTTTTGCCGTTAAATGGCTGTCCTTAAATACCTCTCCATAATAAGAAAAGAACTTATCGGCCAATTCTTTCTGGTATTCAGCGATATCACCGAATTTACCGAGATCCCTGGCATTGTAATAATGATTTTCCATCTTTTATATTTTTATAGTATTAGTTTACGTAATCTAAACACGTTTTAAATCAGTAATTGGATCTAAATAACATATCTATATCTGCATTCCTAAATAAATTCATGCTTTAATCTATAAAAAACTGTCGGGGCTTAAATCAGGTCAAAAGAACGCGCATACTGACATAACTCAAAATAGGATTTTGTTTCCAGCTTCTTTCTGATATTCTTTCGATGTGTATCGACTGTTCCTAATGAAATAAAAAGCTCATTCGCAGTTTCGGATGATGATTTTCCAAAAGCCATCAATTTTAATACTTCCCGCTCTCTTTTACTCAGTTTGCAATAACGATTATAATTCAGCCGGAGAAAATTATTTTCATCAATAAGTTTGCCTGCCTTATTGACCATATGGTGCATGGCATCAATCGGAAAAGACATCGTAATGGTATATTTTGGCCTGTTTTGCTCATCCCGGGAGAAAATTCGTGTACTGCTCATATGCCAGGTCCAATCGAGATGTTCACCATATCTCACCTGCTGAAAACTGGTAATAATCTCTTCATCATTATTTCTTTCAAGCAAACCATTGATTTTTGGAACGTAATCCTTAGCATCGGATTCATTAAAATATCGGGAATAAAAATTTTCAACTGAGCTGTTCAGAAGATCATCCAGCGTGACATCAAACTTTTTCAGGCCCATTTTTGACATCCACTTAACCATACCATGAAGATCATTGATTACCACAAATGCAGGTATCAGGTGCTGTATTGATGCAATCCGTTCTATTTGCTTTTTAAAATCAGAGAGTTTTTCGACTTCGTTCATGCTAAATTATTGCTCAGTGCTAATTTCTAATTCCATTAAGGTAAATAGATATATGGATAAAAAACCAGTAATGACTAACTGACCTTAAGAATACGCTCTATATCAATCAATTATTTTAAAAATAAATTACTCTCTTTGAAATCGATGCACCCAGAAGTTGCGATTTCAATTTTTTTAAACAAAAAAAGGACGGGATTTCTCCCAGTCATGGTCGGAAGAAATTCCGGCCATTTTTTATGTTTTAAAAAGTAGTC
>CAYHGN010000086.1:2406-15509 GCA_964356005.1 uncultured Sphingobacterium sp. | reverse complement strand
TAAGTGATAATATTAATTACATACGACCACCTTCAGGGTCGGGAAACGAGCTTTTTATTTCGTTTCTATAAACATACGACCACCTTCAGGGTCGCTGATCCATTAGTAAATGTTGTCTAACTATTTCTTAACCTGAATATTCAAACTCGCAGAACCAGCTTTTCCCGAAGAACTAATCCCCTGCAGCATAATTGTATAATTATTCTCCTGATCAGAAGTATAGAAACTGATGGTTTTTTTACCGTCAGCATTGAACTTAATATCAGGCGACCAATACAATAAATTTCTGAAATCAGGTAGTCTGCTTTCAGTTTGTGCAGCAGTCTCATAAACAGGTGAATAAAATTCTCTTTTTAGTTGTAAACCCTCATATTTAGTGATTGTAGCCCTGTTATCCAACTGGAAATCAGGCAAATCACCTTTGTAGGTTGTAAAATTCAATATACCTTCAAAATTCAAGGCACCAAGAAAATATTTTTGAGCCACAACATCAAGTGAACGCACCTTTTTTGGATCGTATTTTATGATCTTATTACCTGAATCAAAAATTGGAACCCCATCCAAAATTATGAGCGGTTTAACACTTTTGGGGATATTTATAAGATGGGGTCTGACTGTAACCCAAACGGAAAAATCATCTCTCTGACGCGTTACCGGCACCTCTGCAACATACTCTCTCAACACTTCTTCCATCGTATTGAATCGCACAAAATTATCCAGTAGATAAGTCTTATCAGGCTTCAGATAAAATGCACTACTGTCAGTCAAGGCAGGATAAAATGTCCTTAATTTATTTGATGAATACACATTCTGAACCTGACTCCCCAAACTTTGACTGAACAAATGATTTCGAAGACTCTCATCAAGAATTAATTCATAAGGTTTTGTGCTTGAATATTCTTTTGAAAACGGACTTAGAATTTCAATTTTATAGGTTGAATCCTGTTGGGTATCCGTTTGTGCTACGAGTTCTGATTGACCATAAATATTACGGGTATGAAAATTAATAAGTCCAGAGCTATTACTCCTTGCACCATAGAGATGCAGTTTTTTTCCTGGCAATGATAAATAGGCAAGAATACTATTTGCAGGCCGCTGAGTTCTGGTGTCAACAATTTTTCCATGAATAATATGTCCGTCGATTTCAGGTATGAAGCCAAATACCGGCTTATTCCCGCTAATCACATTTTGCCATAAAAATCTTCTCCAACCATGAGTCAGCATCAGGTTATCAAGCGCTTCATCGGCTACCGCATCCTTGTTTTTAAGATAATAGCCCGGTGATTCTATATTGCCTTTTAAATCTGATTTCAACCATAAATAATTGAAAATATCAGCTTCGCCCGAACCCTGGGCACTTGATGCAAATACTGAAACAGAGGCATCCGCATCAATATGAAGGCCCGTTTCATCTTTTGAAGATAAGTCCAGACTTACTTTATTTCGGGTTGAATAAGCTGATTTATAGGCTTTGATATCCAGATTTA
Source organism: uncultured Sphingobacterium sp. (assembly GCA_964356005.1). Lineage (GTDB taxonomy): Bacteria > Bacteroidota > Bacteroidia > Sphingobacteriales > Sphingobacteriaceae > Daejeonella. The sequence goes on along the minus strand of CAYHGN010000086.1, from coordinate 14,022 downwards.
ATTGACTGGCAGGTCGGATAAAATACAATCGTTCAGCAAGCGCTTTGCCTGAAGTATGGAATAGGGTAAACTGTGATATTCCTTCAGAAAGTTTATTCCGATCAATCAAAATCTCTGCCTTACCCCCATTCATTGAGACACTTTCACTGAACTTTTTATACTGCCTTGTGTGCACAAACAAAATCAGCTGCTGATTTGATAAGTCTTCATTTGTATGTATTTTAACCTTAATCCTATCCGAAGATGCATTTTCAAGTTGCAATACATAACCGGTTTTAGCGGATGGTAATTCCTTAACTATTGTTTTCGATCCGGGAATTTCAATCAGCACTCTGTAGGTTTTACCATTTTCTGGAGTAAAAGAAAAAGAGCCAATGCCAAATTTCAATGGCTTAAAGTTCAGCAGTGCATTATTATTTTCATCAACAAGAGTGCCCCGAAAATCTATTCCCTTGCCCTGATTATCAATTGCACGAAAAGCGAGCTTTGCAGGCAAAGACTCCACCATATTCCCTCCTTCAGGAAAGAATTGAATATCATAATTCAGTTCTTCATTCAGGGCTTGTTTCTTCTGTGGTTTTGTCAGAGTATTTACAATTCTGATATTCCTTTCAAAATAAAAATCGGGACTGAAATTTTTCATCCAGCTTGTGTAGGCTCTTAACTGATAATTGCCACCGGATAGCGATACCGGTAAATAAAAAGATCCATTACCAGACCCTTTATCAATTGCAATTTTAGCTTGCAAAACAGGTTTTAGATTTTTATCAATGATCTCAATGTATGCAACTTTGCTGAATTCAATTGATTTATTGGAAGCTGTATTGACATTGTATAATTTAAACCAGAGTATTTCACCAGCCAGATAAAGCTCCCTGTCGGTATGAACATAAATTTTTTCCTGAAGGTTATGCTCTGAGTACTGGCCAAACCGCCTTGTAATTGAATCCTGGCTTAACGATTGGGAAAATGAATCAGAAAAACACACTACCAGTAAAAGCATCCCCAACGTTTTGAAGAGGTTTTGCTTAACTGTTTTTACTGATTTCTGCATTGCTTAAGACTGTTTATTTATTGTGATTACCAAAATGAAGGTTTAACAGTACTGCCTCCTCTTGTGCGGCAATCAAGGCATATTGCTGTATTTCCATTATATGATTCTATAGTACCAGCAGCACTTATATTGTAGGTTGTAATCAGGGTCTGGCCGGTAACGAAAGCAGCATCCAAACTGTCTTTATGATTCTTAACGACTATTGCGCCACATGTCAGATCAAAATTCCATGCAGGCACCTGATTATTGTTAATAAAAATCCGCTTTTCAACGATCTGAGAAATATTTATAAATCCGATTACCCGTTCAGCCGGGTTGCTGATACATTTAATATTACCAACGATGTCTGAAGGTTGATTATCAAAAAGTGAGCCCTGCTGTTCAGAATTCCTTTTCATTAGTGTCAGATATTCATAAGCTTCTCTCCCAATTGCATATTGCTTGACCAGAATACTGTAACGAAAACCCAAGCGCTCTGAACGATTCGGTATTAAAGCCAGTTGAAAATCATCAACTACATCAGAACTTAATTTCGCAGTTGAGTTGATCAGAATATTAGTCGATGCTTCATTCTTCCAGCAGGTAAAAATTTTAATTGATTCAAGGGGATCTCTGCCCTGAACTCTGGCATTCTTGTAAATGAAGTCAGAAAATTCAACCGAGCGTTGTTCCCAGGTCTCTAAATAATCCCATTGATAATATTTTGTATTGTTATTGCTATCATGAGCATCAATATAAAGACCTACCCCATCCCTTTCTCTTCTCCAGTTCAGACTATCAATAGCTGGAGTAGCACGCACCGACATTAGGTCTGACAGGTATTCCTTACCGGCAATGGTCTTAATTCTAAGACGATATTGAAGATTCGTATTGAAGGTGGTACTTGGCAATGTATAAACGCCAGCAGAGCTTTCAGTCAAAGCAAGTATAGAATTATTGCTGCCTTCAACCTGAACCTTTGCTCCCTTCTCCATTTGTACAGCACTCTTATCTGAAAGTTTAAGTGTACGGCTTAAAAGTATACTTGTTTGACCACCTTGATTGATTGTCCCTTCAACTACCAGCAAGGTCGCAGAATCGCTGATTGCATCATGCTCAAACGGCTTTTTACAAGATAATGAAAACAGCATAACTGAAATGCACAGAATTAGTTTTAAAGTCCTTGTCTTCATATTAAAACCTGATATTATAGTTTACAAATGGAATTGCCGATCCGAAAATTGAAAGCTGATACCCTTTGATGCGTCCCTTTTCAGACACAAAATAGGTTGAATAAGCATTATCCCTGCCAGTCACATTGTATACCCCAAAAGTCCATGAATTATGTGTAAGTTGATTGACCTTATGATTGCCATCAATATTTATAGAAAAATCAGTCCGGAAATAATCAGGGGCACGAAGCGCATTTCGGTCTGAATAATTTGCCCGCAATGATCCGGCATAAAAATATTTACCGATAGGAACTGTAATTGGTCTTCCGGTGCTGTAAGCCGTATTAAAAGAAGCACTAAAACGATGAGAGAAACGGTAATTAGCCACCAGACTGAAATCATGTGGCTTGTCATAATTAGCCGGATAGTAATTCCCACCGTTGATAATCTGACCGGCATTAGGGTCATCTATTTTCAACAAGGTTCGTGAATAGGTATATCCCATCCAGCCATTTAACTTTCCGCTTACTTTCTTAATAAGGAATTCAACACCATAAGCTTTACCCCTTGTATTAATTACATCAGTCTCAATATGATGGTTTAAAATTAAATTGGCGCCACTTTTATAATCCAAATAGTCCTTTAAATTCTTAAAATAGCCTTCAATGGAAGTCTCAATAGTATTTTCTTTAAAGTTCTTGTAAAAGCCCAGGGAGGTTTGATCGCCGTATTGAGGCCTGATATTCGGATCACTCAGTTTCCAGATATCAGTCGGAGAAATAGCGGTGGTATTGGTCAGAAGATGTATATATTGCCTCAAGGTGTTATAACTTGCTTTTACTGATAAGTCTTCACTAAGCTGATATCGGGCAGACATACGAAGTTCGGGTCCATGGTAAGTTTTAGCCATTTCCCCCTTTTTATAGGAAGCTGTTCCGATGACATTACTTTCCGATCTTGGAAGGTTTGGAGCATATAAATTAACACTTTGCGGACCCATGTAATTAAAAATTGAATATCGAATACCAAGATCTAATGACAAATTTGAACTAAGATCAAAACGATCGCCTAAATAAATAGCACTCTCAAAGGCCTGTTCGGGAGCTAAGATATCTAATTTGACAAGTGATTGGGAGCCCAGGGGTTGGAATGTTCCGGGGTTGAGGTCATACCGGATAGTACTGATCCCGAAATCAAGAGTATGTTTTGAACTGAGATAATAATTAAAATCAGACTTAAAATTCGCCTGTTGAATATCAAAGGCCATTTTATATGCAATGCTAGGATTGGCAATACTGTTATTATTGTATTGATACCTGCTTAATCCTCCCACAAATACGCCTGTTAATTTATTACTGAAAATATGTTTCCATTTCAATGATAAATTCTGATTGCCATAGGCGAAGGTTGTATCACTACCCAGATTGGAATTATCATCACTCAAATACCCTGATAAGTATAAATTGTTCTTACTGTTGATTTCATGGCTGATTCTCAAATTTAAATCGGAAAAAGAGGCCTTAGCATCTTTATATCCTGAATCTTCGGGCAACATTTTAAGCAGCCAGTTGGAGTAAGTTGTTCTTCCACCCAGAATAAAAGATGTTTTGTCTTTGATAATGGGACCTTCAATATTCAACCTGCCTGTCAAAAGTCCTATTCCTGCGGTTCCGCTCAGCTTTTTGGTGTTACCATCCCTGCTATTTACATCAAGGACAGAAGATAAACGTCCGCCATAGCGGGATGGAATACTGCTTTTATACAATTCCACATCCTTGATTACATCCGGATTAAATGCCGAAAAGAATCCGAAAAAATGAGAAGGATTGTATATAGTTAAATCATCAAACAGAATCAGATTCTGATCAACTGCCCCTCCTCTGACATTAAATCCATTGCTTGCCTCGCCCACTGATTTCACACCGGGAAGTGTCAGCATTACCTTGACAATATCCGCTTCCCCAAAGGCAACGGGCACCTGTTTAATGGAACTTATACTTAGTTTTTCAACCCCCATCTGCACATTCCTGACATTGGCAGATTTTTCTGCAGAAATAACGACTTCTCTTAACGAAAGAACCTGTGTCTGGATCTCAACATCCAGCTTCCCATCAGAATAAATCATTAAGTTGCGTTTGGTATCCTGAATACCCAGTGCTTTAATATTGAGAATATGAGGCCCACGTGGTATAACAAGTGTATAATAGCCAAACTGGTTGGTATAGGTACTGATTCTGGGATTCTCAACGAAGACAGCTGCCCCAATTTCAGGAACACCGGTCTTAGCATCCCGTACGTAGCCTACCAGAGTAACATTTCCGGGTCTGATCTGAGCGGTCCTGTTTCCGATCTGAATTTGCTTATTTTCAAGAGTAGAAGTCAGATTACTCTGCTCTGCAGTGCCGCTTAGTTCTGCAATAAGTTCCGGCTCCTTTTGCAACTGCCAGCTTAAAGAGTCCTTTTCATTCTCAAATAATCCATAAGGAAGGCTTGCCAGTATCTCAACTCCCCTGCTTAGAAATACATTATTTTGAGGATCAATAGTATAACTGAAACTTGTATTTCTGAAAGCAGATCTTAGAATAGAAGAAACAGATTCATTTTTAGCACTTAGCGTAACTCTTACACTATCAAACTCCGCAGGATTATAATAAAAATAAAAATTAGCTTTAGATTCTATCTCTTTTACAAAGTCCTGAATTCTTGCATCCTTAAAATCGACAGTAATTTGTGCAGGCTTGACCTGAGCGTCAACATGCAACACAACTAAGAATAGACAGACAAAAAGAATCCAGGCTTTCTTCATTTGACTGTTCCTAACTGATCATAATATCGCACCATATGCACAATTGCATTTTCAGGATTCTTCCTGAATTTTATTTTACTTCTTTTCAAATCATCCAGAACTTCTTTATGATTAGTACCTAATACTTTTAAAACTGAACCCAGGCTCTCAACTGAATAGTAAATTCCTCCCTTTTGAAGAAAAAAGTTATTCCTTTGTTTGAGGATCGTTATAAAGTTTCCTTCAATCGATACCTCCTTTAAAGTGCCCTTAGAGCGATTAACAAGCACTACAATTCCACCATTATAAACACGGTCATAAAATCCCGGGGGTATAGTAGGTGAATTCAGAATATCTTTCTTAAAGTGGATAAAATGATGATTATGGACTGAGAAATAATCTATTTTCTCATTGTGAAGACTAATCCCGGAAACCTGATCAACATAACGTACAACCACCTGATCTTTAATGATATCATATCTCATTGGGACAGTTTCATAAAGCACCCCATCATAGTAAACAGAACCATAACTAATGTCTGCAGATTCAAAAAACTGATGACCTGATTTTAATTTGTATGGGTATCCGGTATATTCTGTCCCTCTGTAAATACCGGATTGCTCACCTAAAGATTGAAAATAAACTGATGCAGCATTATATACAGCAATTTGTTCAGCACCAATCTCATTTTTTATCTGAGCGATTGAAAAATTTAGAAACAGGAATTGAAGTACCCCTAATAATTTAAATCCAATGCCTCTGATCATTTTTATAAGAAATATTTGGTTAAAAATTTATCAATTGGCTTTCTTGAACGTTGGTCGAATTAATTTACCGAATATAGATTAATTATTGAACTGAAATCAATTATCCAAAAACAAATAATTTGTGCTCTAAACTTCTTTCTGAGACTGAGGTTTTTCCACTACTTTACGTTCGATGGTACCTATTGTGATCAAATATTGAGCGATCATATAAGTCGAAATAATGAGGATTCCGGCAAAAGAATAAGGTTCTACAAACTTCTTAAAGGCAAGGGCTGAATCAGAGATTACAAAGAATACTGCTCCCAGACAGATCAATCTGAAACTCAATAAATTTACCCTTCTGTAACGGTAAGCTGCGAGAATTGCCATGATTGAGATCACGAAAATATACGCGAGTACAGGAATTTTGAAGTTATTCAGATAATCCCTGATCCATGAATAATAGCTCATTGAAAACACTCCCATCAGGAAGAGCATCAAATGTCCGTAAACTTTTGATTCCTGCGGATTGTTCTTAAAATCACGAAAAAATGCCGATGAGTATACAATATGTGCCATTAAAAATGAGACTAAACCGTATAAAAATAGATAGACATCAGAACCTGCGTACAGAAGCAGAACATCCCCTACAAGTGAGAAAATAAGTCCGGCAAAAACCAGCCTGTTAAAACCAGCCTTCATATTGCTTTCTTTGTACAAATAGAAAGCAAGTGATAAACAAATCAATGGCTTGATTAAAATGCTGTATCCTTCAAAAAAAGCAGACTGAACCATGAGATTCAGAATCATGATCAGCAAAAAGATAAGTGAGAACGTTCTGTGTTGTTTAAACATTTTAATTCCGTTTAAGGTGATTGAACCAGGCGAATGAAAGCAATGCTACAATGGTGTTAATAATAATCAGATTTGAAAAAAAAGTGTTTCCATAGAATGTTAAAGGAACCAAACTCCAGAATAAAATCCTGACATTTTCAAACCAGCCAGACCAATTCCGCTGCTCCATCAAAATACCACAGGAAGTAAGACTTAGAATTGACAGCAGACTACAGGCTATCAGTTGTAAAGGACTTAATTCTGAATTGATAAAAATAAGGAGGCTTGAAAGGCTCAAGGTAAATAGAAATGTACTCAGAATATATTTTTTGTATCGCTTATCGTAATCCGGACTATATTTAACATAAGTACTAACCTCAATTTCTTTGGGGTATTGAATTCCACCCATATAATCAGGGAACCATCCCGGGGCTTTGATGAAAACCTTAAATTTGTCGATAAAACCCTGAGCCCTTTTTGAGCTGGAATATAAATCTGCCCAATAATGAAAGTTTGCCCAAACCGGATTCCAACTTGCCAGAGGCTTGGTAATACCATAAACTACCTCCTCCTCTTCATTTTGAAAGGTTCCAAACATTCTATCCCAGATAATTAAAGTACCCGCATGATTCTTATCAATATATTTTGGATTTGAACCATGATGAACCCTGTGATGTGAAGGGGTATTTAAAAACCATTCCAGAGGCCCCATTCTGCCGATTGCCCGAGTATGTATCCAGAACTGATAAATGGTATTAAATGCACTTACTGTAAGGAACATGATCGGTTCAAAACCAGCAAAAGCAAGCGGCAGGTAAAAAACCCATGCAAATCCCGCCTGAAACCATGATTGCCTTAAAGCCACTGTTAAATTATACTCTTCAGACTGGTGGTGAACAATATGGGCAGCCCATAAGGCGTTTATCTGATGACTTTTGCGATGGAACCAGTAATAAAAAAAATCTACGCCTAAAAAGAGCAAGATCCAGGTCAATAAAGTATTGGGAAATGTATAGAACCTCCAATGCTCATAGATAAATAGATAACCAAAAAAAGTAATTGTTTTAAGAAATATCCCCACCAATTGAGATCCTATACCCTGGCTTAAATTCGAAAGTGAATCGTTTAACCGGTAGAAATCAAGCTTTTTGTATAATGCATAGCCAAGCTCAACTGTAATCAGGATAAAAAATACGGGAATAGAAAGGGCGATATAGTCAACTTTCATTATCACAATTTAGTATTAAATCATGAAACAAAAAATTAGATAGAATATTGTTTATTTATCTTCAGGCTGTCTATATTAGCGGCCCGGTACTAATACGGATCTAAAAATAATTAAAATCAAAATAGATGAACCCATACCGCAAAGCGGAATAAAAAACCTTAAAACACTCAAATGAAACGTTATATATTACTTGTCGCAGCGGCGGCTATTTCAACTTTTAGTTCAGCACAGACCAAACCAGCTGCGGCTCCATTATTTAAGACACAACTGGATTCAGCGAGCTATGCCTTTGGGGCAAGCATTGCTGGAGATTTGAAAAACAGAGGTGTAACTAATTTAAATTATGCTCTGGTTTCTAAAGCAATGAGTGATGTCTTCTCAGGCGGAAATGTTATTTTCAGTCCTGAAAAATCACAGGAAGTGATCTATGGGCTTCTGAATGTACTTGAAAAAAGGAAATTTGAAGGATCCATTGCTGAAGCGAATAAGTTTTTAAGTGATAATAAGCAGAAAGCCGGAATTATAAGCCTTCCCAGCGGATTGCAATATGAAGTGCTTGCACCCGGCGCAGGTGCCAAGCCGCTTGCTACTGATGAAGTAACCGTACACTATAAAGGAACTCTTACAAACGGACAGCAATTTGATAGTTCTTACGACCGTGGTGAACCTACTTCCTTTACTTTGAATCAGGTTATTCCAGGCTGGACAGAGGGCCTGCAACAAATGCCAATAGGATCAAAATATCGATTCTACATTCCTTATGCACTTGCTTACGGTGAGCGTGGTGCAGGCAAGGATATTCCACCTTACAGCACTCTGATTTTTGAAGTAGAATTGATTAAGATCGGGAAATAGGGGTTTAATTGAGAGTGGAGAATTGAGAGTGGAGAGCTCCGTGCCCATCGAGCGTCATCCCTACGACGCAGGAGGGATCTTAAAGCTATTAGAATCAGTTGTCAATTAAATGATAACCATTGTAGGTATTAAAAATTCTTATTTAGAAATGGGCTTCAATCTCAACAGATCCCTCCTACGTCGGGATTGACGGTTAGCCATTTGAATTGTTATTGTCTTGATTTCTGGTTCTTGGTTCAATTGTCAGTGGAGATGTGATATGTGCTTAAACCTGTATATTGACTTATTCCATTAATTCGTTAATTTTATTTTGCCACTCGTCTCCAAATACAACTTGAAATTCAAAGTCGTGGTTTGGAAATTCGTCAGAGAGTTCCTTCCATGCCTTTTTTGCTCCCAATTCGTTGCATAGTGCAAATACGTCTTGTTTGTATTTGGTGTCCTCATTCTTAAGATGAATACCTTTTGTTTCTAAAACATACACCGTTCCGTAATCAGCCTCATCCCCCGCCCCCTTCTCCAAAAGAGATGGGGAGGTTGATACTGCAAGGAAGTCAGGATATATTTTATTTCGTTTCCAACCTTGTATGTGGTAGTCTTGTCTGCTCATATTGCGATACCACCACAATAGTTTTTCCTGCTCGTCAAGGTAAATAGCAACTGATTTTTCAAGGTCGTTGATGTTTTCTTCGGGAACATAGTCGAACAATGATTTTTGAATGGGTGTATTATCGTTCCGCACCAACTGTTTGTTGCTCTTTACCTTTATTCTTGATGGCAATTCAAAACCTCCTTTCTCTGTAATGAGGAAGAAGCATAATTTTTTGCCGGCAACCATTTTTCTGAATACCTGCTCTGATAAGCGATTTCTCTCTTTCTCTAAAATCTTTTTGAGTTCTTCAATTACAAAAACGAAATTAGTTGCAACTGTTTCATAGTCATATTTTTTCAAAAGCATTTTTATAGCTTTCTCTCCAAGTTGATAACATTGCCATGGATTGGGAACAATGTCTGTAATTTGTCTTGTCAGAAATACTTCATCAATTTCTAAAGTGCCTGATTTTTCAGCTCCATAACTTGCTTTTAGCAAGTCTTTTTCTTCATTGCTAAGCCCTAAAACAATTTCCTGTTCCTTGTTTATTTTGTTCTGTAAGGAAAGATTTTTGAGTTCGTCAATGTTGATACTTTCCCAATCTATTTCGCTGAGAATATCAATTTCAAAATTCATATCCCGCCAACTTTCTTTTTCCTGAATGACGAATTTCGGTAGATATATTTTCCCTTCAAACTTTTTAAAGCCCGAACGATATTGCATTTCACGGTCTTTTAAACTGCCTGTGTCCATTCCTGCATCATCACTTACAATTCTTCCCGCAATGTCGCCTAAACCTTCATCTTCCAAACCTGATTTAATGTCTTTTACCAAGATACTTGCATTTTGTCGAAAGGTGTAAACATAGCACTCGTCCAAATCATTGATTTTGGTTTTACGTGCAAATGGTTGTCTTAAAATTCGACCGACCAACTGGGTAATTCCTGTTGCAGATGATGGGTTGGTAAGCACTGTAAGCACATAAGCAAAAGAACAATCCCAACCTTCTTGCAAGGCTTGTTTGGTAATGATGTAACGTATTTCGCAATCTTTGGCAAAAAGGTCTATGCCTTCAATGTCGTCTTTCTCGCTAGATTTTATAGCAATATGATTTTCAGGGACATTGCATTTTTTGATTAAATATTCTTTGGCGTCTTCAGCGTGAATGAATTTTTTATCTCTTTGGTCCTTTCCTGTTCTTTCAACTTGAATTAAGCAAATCGGACGGATATATTCACCTGTATTTCCTTCATATTCTTTGGCTTTCTTTTCTAAATCGTTGCGTTTTTCAAGGCTTGCCAATAAAGTATCTTGCCAATCTAAACTTGTTTTGTTGGTTAAGTGAATGTCTAACTTGATCATTTCTTCTTCATGCAATTCCCGGCCTGTGATTTTTACCAACTCGTTGCTGTTGGGTGGTGGTGTTGCCGAAAGTTCAAGTATAAACGAAGGATTAAAATTTCTTACCGTATTTCTTGCCAATTCTCCGTAGGCTCTGTGTCCTTCATCGATTACAACAAGTGGACGCAAAACTTTTAGCGTATTGCCAAGTGAGGTTTTTATTTGCGTTCCGAACACTTCCATTTCAGTAGTGAAGCAATCCAAATTCGGAATGAGTTCTTTTAGCTTTTTATGACCTTCAAAATCATCTTCTCTCGGAAAAAAGTCAGTGAATCCACTTTGGTCTCTGAAAACCTTTAATGTTTCTTTGTTTTGACGGTTTGCCGAAGGCAACATCAACATCAGCACAACCAAATGTTCGTCAATATCCAAACGATTGAACATTTCGTTTTTCTCTTTGATTAGTGTTCTGCCACCGCTTGAAATATCTAAAATCTGCCGGTATGGATGTTCTCTGTTTTTGAGTGCTGAAATGGTTTGACGATAAATTTGTGTTGACGGAACAATCCACAACACCAAACCAGTTTGTTTTTTTAGAAATGTCTTTTGAATATTGTCAATAGCATGACAAGCCAATAAAGTTTTACCGCCACCCGTTGGCACTTTCAAATAAATATCGGGTAATGGTTCTTGTAAACCATTGGTTTTAGAATGATAAATTGCTCTGCCAGTAGCTTGTTCGTATGCTCTTTTGGGAAAGTTATAATCCCTGGCCATATCAGCATCAAACTCCAAAGCCTTTTCGTATTTGGCATTGAATTCTGAAAGAGAAGTTAGATACTCTTTGAGTTCTTTTAAAACCTTTTCCTGATAGTGCTTTAGTTTCATAAATTTTTTAATGGTGTTGTTGCTACCGTTAAATCGTAATCTAGCCCAAGCGTTTTTTTTATTTCAAAATCAGCAATTATATTTTTGAATTCTGCAAACTCTTCTTGTTTACGTTTAACCATTTCATCAAATAATTGTTCAA
>CAYHGN010000086.1:0-2306 GCA_964356005.1 uncultured Sphingobacterium sp. | reverse complement strand
AAAGCATTTTTCTTTAACCAGTCAATGTCTGCTTTGTAAAACAAATAGGCTTCGTAGTTTTTACTTTCGCCAATGAATGCCGGTTTTGGTACCTGTCCCGAACATGCTCCGGGATCAACAGCTTTTTCATTGAATTCTTCGCCTGTGGCGGTGTAAAATAAATATCGTGCAAACTCGGTAAACGAAGGAAGATTCTTGCCTTTCAGCAAACTCTCCATTTCGATAGTGTCGCCCAATTCAAAATAACTGAAAGAACCGCCTGTTCCTTTTTTGAGCAATTCACTTTTGGCAGTTTTTACACCTTTAATTACTCTGCGAACTCTTTCGGCTGTAATAGTATTGGCGTAATCTTCCTGCTCTACCAAAATAAATTTTCGGTTGCCTCCATCTTCATTATTTAAATCTAAAACAGCATGGGCAGTTGTGCCTGAACCGGCGAATGAATCTAATATTATTGAATCCTTATCTGTTGCAAGAAATGCAATCTTCTTTACTAAGGAAGATGGTTTAGAATATTCAAATTCTTTTTTACCAAATAAGCTTTCGATTTCTTTTCTTGAATTATCATTTGAATATTGATTTTCAATAAATTCAAGTGTAGTTACTTTTTTTGTTCTCTCGACAATTTCAACCAAGTAACCATTACTGTTCTTTTTTATTGTTGCGTTTGCATAAGTCTTAGTATAAATTCTTTTGCCATTTTTTGATTCTTTTACAACTACAAATCCGTTCTTCAATCCAAAATAAAATAAATCTTTGCTCCAACGCCAGCAAAAGTCACTTTTGGGATTTCTTTCAATACGTTCTAACATTTCTTTCTTTGAAACACTGCCGGGTCTAAAAATATCATTGCCTAATTTTATTTCATAATCTAAAGAGCCGCTATACTGAATCGAACCATAATCCAGTGTTTGTGATAATTTGTATTTACCTCTTTCCTTTACAAATTCATCTTCCTCATCATAATCATCCAAATCAACAACATTTGCTTCTAACTCAAGATTATCGTATCCCTTATAAACCAATACATAATCGTTATTTTTTGCAATACTACCAGTTGTTTTTCCAGCCTTCTTGGTAATTCGGGGCAGAGTAGCGATAAAATTCGGTTCGCCAAATATTTCATTACAAATCGCAGTAAGATTTGCAAGCTCATTATCATCTATTGATATAAAAATTGCTCCGTCACTTCTCATTAACTCTTTCAACAGTTTTAACCTTGGCATCATCATACAGAGCCATTTATCATGCCTAGTTAAATCGTCTTTGTCAACAGTTTTTCCTAACCATTCCTTAATCATAGGGCTGTTTACATTGTCATTATAAACCCAACCCTCATTCCCCGTATTATATGGCGGGTCTATGTAAATACATTTTACTTTCCCTGCATAAGTTGGAAGTAATGCCTTCAACGCTTTCAGGTTGTCGCCCTGTATAATCAGGTTATCGTGCAAGGAAATCCCACCCAATGCGGGATCAGTCAGGCTCAATTCCTTTTTCGGCACCAATTGGTGATACTTCACCGCCAAATGGTGGTTTTGCACAAAAGTTTTTCCTTTGAAATGGAGTGTTGGCATATTGTCAGAACTATGATTTATGTGATTGAATGATTATTATGATTATTTTTGATTATAATTCTCTCTATTAGCGGAAAATGGCTACTTCCTTTTATCAGGTATCTTCATCACGCTAATCCCTAAATCAGATTTATCATGGTTCAGACGGTATTTTACTTTTTCTTCGGCTACCTGCAAGGCTTTCAAAGCCACTTGTTCATCTGCCACTTCATACACTAACTTGTCCGAAAGCCAGGAAATCAGTAAATCACTTTCTTTAAACTTAAAATACACCGCAAGTTTTACAACCAGTTCACGGCTTGCAGTACGTTGCCCTCTTTCTATTTTGCTCAAAATTGCCTGGTCTATGTCGAGATACGCTGCCACTGTTCGCAAGGGCAATTCCTTTTCTTCCCGTAGTTTTCGAATCGTTTCTCCTAAGCTGTCCATTTTGAATAAAAACATTTTGACTATTCGTGTCAAAAATATAATATAAATTCCGAAAAAGTCCTAAAAGAGTAGTCAAAGTTTTCAACAGATTAGCATAGTCGGTAGAGTATTAAATCGTTAAGTTCTTTATGAGTACCTGAACCAATTTCAACCATTTTCCCGATGTTGGGAAAATGATCTGGAATATTTTGCTGTCAGAATTTATTTTCCAATAATCAATCCATTTCAGCTAAACCAAAATTAAATCTCAATACTCAATACTCAATACTCAATACTCAATACTCAATACTCACTACTCAA
>CAYHGN010000085.1:0-15620 GCA_964356005.1 uncultured Sphingobacterium sp. | reverse complement strand
AGGATGTGAATGGCTATTTTATCTAAAATTTTATTTTAACCGGACAACAGTGATTATAAAATTAAACCTTTAAAAATTTCACAATAAAAAATCTATTCAAAAACACAGGATTAGGACTGGTTCTGGCAGTGATAATTTTTACAACAGGCTCATGTAAAAAAGATAAAACAACTGTCGGTAATGGTAACAACCCTGAAAATAATAACACTCTTAATGTACAGTGACAGATAACTATTTTGCCTAAGGAAAGCTTAAGTGTGGAAGAGCTAAATAGTCTTGCATTCTTGAGGGAGGAAGAGAAATTGGAAATGGATGTATATATCACACTTTACAATAAATGGGGTGTAAAAATCTTCGACAACATTTCTAAAAGTGAAAATTCTCACATGTCATTGGTCTTAAGTCTGCTTACTAAGTATAATCTACCGGATCCTGTTGGTGCAAACACGGTTGGTATCTTTAAAAACACCAATTTACAGGCAATCTATAATCAATTGATTTTCGAAGGTAATAAAAGCACAATAAATGCCTATGTAGTTGGTGCCACCATAGAAGATCTGGATCTATATGATATAAAATCGGCTATGCTAAATATTGATAATCAAGATATTAGATACGTATTTGATATTCTTGCAAAGGGAAGCCGGAATCATATGCGTTCATTTTACAAAAACGTAATCAATTCAGGTGGAACTTATACGCCCCAGTATATTACGAAAGATGAGTTCAAGCTTAACATTGAAAGCGAAATGGAGACTGGAAATTAAAATTTAAAATAACCAGAAGATAAATAATGGAAATATCGGGGTTAATTACTCAGGCAAATTCCTAAGAAAAAAACCCCTGATATTTCCACCCATTATTTTTTCAATTTCATCCCTCGAGAAACCAAGTTTCAGCAGTTCTGTAACAATCAATGGAGTACCGGTCACATCAAAATGCATTTCATAAGCTCCATCCCAATCTGAGCCTAAGGCAACCTTTTCAACGCCGATCTTATCAGCAACATATTTAATCGTTTTTGCAGTTGAAGCTGCATCAGTACCGCAAACGGCTGTTTCCCAAAGCCCAACACCAACCAAACCATTGCGTTCCCCGATCTTGACTAATTGCTCATCAGACAAATTGCGCTGATTATCACACATACCTCTGACACCTGTGTGTGAGACTAATATCGCTCCCCTAAAATGTTTAAATACATCATCAATGGTATTTTGCGAGGAATGGGCAAGATCAACTGCAATACCCATCTCTTCCATTCTCTTAAGCAGCTGAATGCCTTTCGGTGTAAGTCCGCCTTTCTTCATCCCATGGGCAGAACCTGCCCATTCATTGTCAAAAAAGTGTGTGAGTCCGATGTAACGGATACCGACCTTATAAAACTCATCCAGATTGGCAAGATCATTCTCCAGACAATGTGCTCCTTCAAGACCCAACATCCCCGAACTTAAAGACCGGTCAACAGCCCTGTCAAAAAGGAATAGCTTCATATCAGCTTTGCTCTTTATAACTCTGAATTTTCCTTCAGATTTTTCAGCAAAATCATGTAGTGTCTTTGCCTGATAAAGTGCTCTTTTCTTAACACTGAACCAGTTTGCCGGAGGCTGTAACTGGGCAAAACTCAACAGGCCGATCTGGTCTGAACGATCATCATTCTGTTCAATATTTATTCCGGAGGGTACCTTACTCACGATTGTAAAAACCTGAAAAGCCATATTGGCTTTTTGCATTCGCGGAAGATCAACATGCCCGTAAGTATGTTCCTTAACT
Source organism: uncultured Sphingobacterium sp. (assembly GCA_964356005.1). Classification (GTDB taxonomy): domain Bacteria; phylum Bacteroidota; class Bacteroidia; order Sphingobacteriales; family Sphingobacteriaceae; genus Daejeonella. The sequence goes on along the minus strand of CAYHGN010000085.1, from coordinate 13,850 downwards.
AAATCGCGATTCCAAAGCAATGCGTCACAATGCAAATCAGCTATAAATGGAATGGAATCGTACCAGGATATCTTTTCAAATGGTCCATTTATTGTGGATTTATTCTTTGAGCGGTCAATGTATTGAGGTACAAAAAGAAAAAACATGGTTGATAGCAATACAAGAACAAGCAGAATGATTTTAAGCACCTTTTTCATAGCCTTTGGATTTATCTAATCGATTAAAACTATATTTCAAAAAAAAATAATCATTTTACATATTTAATGAATAAATATGGTCTTTCAATCTTCCAGATTCATGAAATACTCAGTAAATGTGATAAAATCATCAAACTTTAGATCAAAATCTTCAGTAGTCCCAAAACCATAAGTGAGTAGCACAAAAGGTAGTCCGGCTTTTCTGGTCTCTAATCCATCGCCTAATGTATCTCCGATATAAACCGGTGACTTCAAGTTATACTTATCAACCAGAAGCTTAATATTATAATGTTTGGGCATAGAGTTTACACCGTGGGCCATCTCATCTGTTACATATTCTTCAAGATCTGCCCATTTCAAAAATTCAATAATCAGATTTTCAGGGCAATTACTTACAATGAATAATTTATACTTCTTGCTGAGTTGAATAAGACCTTCCCGTACCCCTTCATACATCACTCCTCCCCGTTCAGGCATAAGTCTTAGCCTGCATTCGTTAATTGTTCTGTAAACCCGTTCCCGACCTTCCTCATCCATTTCAGGGAAAAAATGGCCTAATACTTTGGATCGCTCCCAACCCATTACATAATGCAAGTCATCCCGTGTAAAAACCCGGTTCAGGTTTTCAATCTTGGCGCCTTCATTCCATGATTCAAGATAAGTATCGAGTGCATCCCATAAGGTGCCATCGAGATCAAAGATTAAGCTATCAGGTTTTAACATTTTAGTAATTTGCATATTTGGATTTTTACTAAATAAAAAAAGTGCGCAAGGTGATGATGCGCACTTTTAGAGATTGGCGGGAAAATAAACCCGGCCAAATTATAATCTGAACGCCTGTCTTGCCAGCAATCTCCAGTCTCCTCCTTCTTTTCTCCATACCATCAGATTTCCAATTTTGATATCTGTTGGAACACCGGCATTAGTGGCTTTTCCAATAAAGATATGTCTCACAACAGCATTTTTTCCACTGACCCGAATTATTTGATCGGTGGTATTGATCGAAGTAAACTTAAATGGGCCATTAAATAAAAAGTCTATAAACTGCTCCTTATTCTCAACCTTTCCAGCTGAATGACCATAGGACAATGCATCTGAGACCAGCATGTCTAATGCTTTCCGCTCAGGGTTTACTACATTACTATGTAGCGCAATGACCGCAGTTGCAACAGCTTGTTCAGACTGTGACTGTGAATAAATGTTTGTTACAACAAACATCATTAAAGCAAAAAACAATTCAATTTTCTTCATATCTATAAGATTTTAATGAGATCTAACCTCTCCTTCAATTTCAGGTTCAACATATCCCTCAGGAGTTTTTCTGTGCCAGTAAGAAGCAAGCATAGAGCCTGTGATATTCATCAATGGTCCGAATACTGCCGGTGCCAAACCCATTGTTGCAATTTTACCCAGGCTATTTGCAATACCTGAAGCAAGTCCGCCATTTTGCATACCAACTTCAATAGCAACAGTACGTGCATCGCGTTCAGGCATTTTGAACAGGCGCGCAAACCAGTACCCAAGGAAATATCCAAATACATTATGTATCAACACAACCAGAATAAGAACACCTCCAATTTTAAGCAGGCTATCTCGTCCGGCAGCAGTAATTACCACGATAATTAATGCAATTCCTGTCATTGAAACAATTGGCATTGCATCATCCAGCCATTTTGCCTTACCGGATAAGAGTTTATTAAACAATAAACCAGCCCCAATCGGGATAATAATCATTTTTGCAATGTCCCACATCATACCAAACATATCAATTTCAACTAACTCACCCGCCAATAACTTCATTAGTAATGGAGTTAAGACAGGTGCAAGAAGTGTTGCAATGGAAGTAATTGTTAAAGAAAGTGCTAAATTAGCCTTAGCCAGATATGACATCACATTCGAGGCTAAACCACTTGGAGAACATCCAATCAATACTATACCGGCAGCTATTTCTGGCGGGAAGTTTGTCATTGAGGCTAAAAAATAACCCATTCCTGGCATAATTAGAAATTGAGCAAAGATACCTACAAACACACCTCGGGGCGTTTTAATTACTGCAGCAAAATCTTTAGCGCTCATTGAAGTTCCCATACCAAACATAATGATCTGGATCAAGGGTGTAATTAAACCAGTCAGTTTAAAATCTCCAATCGTCTTAAAATACATGGGATAATATAATGCCATAACCACTGCAGCAAAGATCAAAGTGGTGTATGAAAATCCTTTTAAGTTATCATAACCTCTAAAACCTATCGCCAGGGATAGAAAGAAAAAGATAATCAAGGGACCGGCACCTTCTATATTTCCGGCAAAAATAAGACCCAGGGAAATCAAAAATAACAGAGCGGCAATTCCAAAGGCTGCTGAATGGAGGTTTAGCTGTTTCAAAATTTGAAAATTTAGTTTAAATGAATAGTTTTATAATCTTAAAAAATTACCAGGTTCGCTTGCTCATGATTACATCAAGCTCTGCTTTTGTCATTTTTCCTTCTTCAGGGTGTCTTTCCATCCATTTCAGGAAATCCAATTTCATTTCTTCGGTCCAGGCATTATCCAACTGACCACCTGAATATTTACCTGATTTGATTACTTCAAAAGCATATTTATCTCTTCTAACAACAAATTCAGCAGTCGAAATCACCTGCTCAGCTAAGTGTGCCGGAACAAACAATACTCCAATTTTAGCAGCAATTACTAAATCTCCCGGCATTACAATTGCACCACCTATACGAATTGGTGTATTTAAGCCCATCAAAAGCATTTCTTCCATAAAACTAGGATGGAAGTCCCTAACAAAGGCATTAAAGCCTTTTATCTCATCTAAACCGGGCACATCTCTCGCTGCTCCATTAAGTATTACCCCATTGCCTGATTTAGCAAAAATTGATGTCCCAAGAGTACTTCCTATAAGCGTACCTCCATTGATTTTTCCAAAAGCATCAGCAACATAAACATCTCCCTTACCTAATACTGCAATAGGCCATGTATTGGTATTACCAACACGACCATCTTTTACACCTCTGGCTTTAATGTTTTTTTCCAGGTCGGGGCGGTTAGGCATATACATCGCAGTTACAACCCTTCCTGTAATTGTTTCATCGTTCAGGGTTTTCCATCCATGTTCAAACTGATTGAGATAACCGGATACTTTTAATACCTGCCAGGCATCGTCAAGACCAATTTTTTTTGCTCTTTCGAGAAGATCGTCAGCAATTTTCGGACGGCCATCAGGAAAACGATCGCCTTTCCATTCAGAAGTTAAAAATATAAGTTCTTCTTTTGGAATTGTTTGTGCAGACAAATAGGCTTGGGAAGTTACACAAGCAAATACAAATGATAATAAAAATTTAACTCTCATAGTTTCAATTTAATTTATAAATAAACAAAAATTATTTAAATTATAATCAGATTAGCCCATTTCTTTGATTGGGAAAGAAAAGCACTCCGATTATTTTTTCTTCCTTAATCTTTTGGCCTTTTTTGAATCTGCAGGTAAGGTAATCTTCCAGATACTTCCCACTTTGGCATCATATTCAATGATATATAAGGAATTTCCAAGCAACACAGCATCTGTAGGATTATTGAATGAATCCACAATCCGGGTTGTTTTTACAAAATAATTATCACTTCCCTTATCGTATGACATTTCGAGATGAAGCAGGTCCCTACCCTGATCTGTAAAAGGTTTCATTAGGCTGGATTTAGTACCAATTGTGTTTCTTAGCACGAAACCATCACCCTTAAATTCATCAGAAAGTACTCCTTTGGTGTCAAAAACAAGACCTAGAGGGGAACTGTGAGCCGTAAAGGTACTGATACTTACTCCAGTGTTATCCCCATCGAGTATTTTACCTGAATGACCCCTGTATTCATTGGCATCCTGACCCAGGTTCTGAACTCCCGGACTAAACTTTACTCCTTCGGGTATTTTAGGGAATTCAGGATCATTTCGGAAATATTTCATCAGCATTCCGTGTGAGCTAGCCGGCAGAAAGGGATCCTTTTTCGGATCAGGCATGAAATCAGGATATTGTTGCGGGTTTTCAATACCTCCCATGATCCAGGGAAAGCCATAATGCCGTCCCTGTCTCACCCAAAACATATCTTCAGAATGATCATAGTCGGAAGAGTTAACAACAGCAAATAAATTATTATCAGGATCGAAGGCCATATCAAAGGCATTGCGGATTCCTTCAGCATACAAATAAGCATCTGCTTTTAATTTATTCGTGTCATTGGGTAATAACAGATTTTCTGCTTTGACAGGGATGCGAAATATTTTGGTGGTTAATGCATTGTCACGGGCATTGGGATAGACCCCTTTGTCGTCCTGAATTTCGCCATGTCCGGTTCTTGATCCAGAAGTAATAAAAATATATTGCTCATCCGGACTTATGACCAGTGCATTCCATCCATGATCCCAGGTTGTAGCATTCAATCCATATGCTTCAGTATTGAATACTACGGTCATTTTGGGAATACTTTTTGGCACAATTGAAAACCGTACCAATCTGCCCCTGGTCCCTCTGTTACTGTTTTCAATTGTGTTTCCGCATAAAAATAGTTCAGAACCAGCAAAAACAGCTCCCTGCAGTTTGTTTATCCCATGATCATTAACGGTCAGAATTTGTTCCGAAATGATTGAACCATTCTGTTTGGTGATATGAAATACACCACCCTCAAAAGTCGTGTAATAGAAATCACCAGAAACAGGATGAACTAATAAACGAACGGCATTAGCTTGTATGTCGGCAAACTTCTCGATTAAAATGTCCGACCTTAAAGGGACGGGGGTTGACTGGACTACCGGTCTTACTCTTGTAGAAGTAGCGCTTGTCTCTTTGGCTTTAGAATCATTTTGAGCGTAGGAAATAGGAGGAGCTGTCAAAAAACTGAAAAGCCCAATTACATATATGCCTTGCTTGATTTGCATTCTAACTATTCTGTTTTACCTAATTCCCTAAGAAAGACAATCAATTGCCAGCGTTGCTCTTCGGTCAAAGCTTCTTTAAAAGGAGGCATATTGCCCTTTCCGTTTGTCAATTTCCAAAATAATGAACCATCTTTTTGCTTGATCACCTGTTGATCGTGAAAATTGGCGGGCCTTACCCCCATTGATCCTCCAGCCGGGCCATCTCCATAACCTGTATCTCCATGACATGAAAAACAATACATATTGTACAACTCTTCGCCTTTAGAAATAGATTCCTGTGATACTGTAAGCGGATTTTTAAGAGAGTCGGCTGATGCCGGTGCGATCCATACTACCTGCTTTACTGTATCCTGTAAAATCATTGAATCAATCTGTTTAGAATTACGAGAATGATAATTACTTGAAGCAGAAAGTATGATAACACTAAGCGTACAGAATAGCAAAAGAGTATAAAATTTATATTTTTTCATCGAATTAAAAATTTAATATCATTCAGACGTTTGGCAACACTATTACAACCAATAAAATTTCGAAAATTGATATTGGCTGCAATATTATGAATTTGATAATCGCAGGATTAACCCTGCTGATAATCTTGAATGATTAAAGATATGCGATAGCATCCATCTCAACCAAGGAGTCGCCTGGAACACCACCTTTAGCCACTGCAAGAGTAGAACGTACCGGAGGTTTGTTTCCAAAACGACCTTTGTAAACTTCATTCATGCCTTTATAATCTGCAATATCATTCAGATACACTGTTACTTTCAATACCTTTTCCATAGAAGAACCAGCCTTGATTAATTCCTTTTCCAGTTCTTTTAGAACAATCTCGGTATGAGCCTTAATTTCGAACGGTGCTGTATGGGCACCTTTTCCTGCGATATAAACTAAGCCATTATGAATTACATGTCCGGAAAACATTGGAACATTTTGAACCGATGTTACATTTCCAACTATTTTTTCAGAGGATGATTCAATTGCTTTAGCATTAGCCACCACACCTAATCCGGTTACTCCTACTAAGGAAGCAAATAATTTCTTTAATACTGATCTTCTTTCTGTCTTCATATTATCTAATTGAATTTATATTTATTTCTTTTTGGACATTTGCCATTCGCGACCCGGTTTATCAACCTGGAAGCTTTCAACATTGCCCTTATCCTGTAAGGTTATATATGCAGTACATCCGTCTTTGCCACCAAATGCTATGTTACTTGGTAGTTTTCCAAGGAGGGTAATTTCTGTCATTAACTTTCCGGAAGGCGATAATTTTGCAATAGTTCCCTTTCCATGCCGTGTTATGTATAAATTCCCATCTACATCACAACGCATGCCATCCATACCAAAATCTGGAAATTCGTGAAATAATCGTTTATTATTTACTTCACCTTTTGCGTTAAGATCATAGACCCATACTTTGCGCTGTACTGATTCATTGACATACAATAATTTATTATCCGGGCTTACTTCAATACCATTTGCGGTACCCATATTATCAAGTGTTGTAGTTTTCCCATTGGTATCAATCCGCCAGATTCTACCTGTGCCAGCCCCCCAATTAGGATCACTTGCATACAATCTGTCTTTATTGTCAATGGCAATATCATTTGGCTGACTCATAGTAGCATTATGTGCAAACACTGAAATTTCCTTAGTTAACATGTTAACTTTCAAAATATTATGTTTTGTGTAATCTGCAATGAGCATATTACCTTTGCTGTCAAAGCGTATACCGTTACCTATACTACCCTCAGGTAAATCAACAAACAGGCTTGCTGATCCATCGGGATTAACCTGGCCGATAGTGCCTTGTTTGCCGAAATTCACGACATATAGAATTCCGGACCTGCTCACACCAGGACCTTCAATTCCTCTGGTAAAACCATTTAAAGCTGTTAAAGCAGAAGATTTAAACAAAGGGGCTTTAGCATCCTGAGCATTTGTGAATAATACTGAACAGATTAACATAAAAGTAATGCTAAATGGTTTCATTGATGAAGTATTTTCAAACTTATTCATAACATTCAAATTAACATTGGATTAATAATATGAGTAAAATTTATAAGGCTTCCCCTATGATAGAATTAAATTAATAATGCAATTTAAACTTATCTTAACAGGAGTACAATAACACAGGAAAAATGTTACAGAGTGCAATAGCTCTTAAAACTTATTGAAAAGGTTTTGAGAATTGAACAAATTCTCAAAACCTTTATGAACTTTTTAGTTAAGGCTCAGAATATATTGAACCATCGCCTCTGCATCTTCATCAGATAATGCAGGGTGCGGCGACATAGGGATAGCTCCCCAAACTCCACTTCCGCCGGCTTTAATCTTTGTAACAAGGTAATCTATATTAGCTTTCGTGTTTCCATACTTATTGGCAACATCCTTATAGCTTGGTCCCAATAATTTTTCATTTACTTTGTGACAGGCAAAACAATCTGATTTTGAAATCAGACTCTCTCCTTTTTTAGTATCCACAGATTGAGCAACTGCTGCAGGTTTAATGGATTCTACAGGCTTAATCTCCTTTTCAGCAGCTTTTTCTGTTGCTTTTACTACAGTAACTTTACTTTCAGAAGTTTTAACTGTTGCATCGGGAGTTGCAGGAACCACAATCGCAGTATCAATTGTTGTAGTCGTTAAGGAAGCTGTATCCATTTCTACTGAAGCTATTGTATCGGCATCATTAGATTTTTCAGAAGAACTACTGCAGGCCATAAAAAGGGCACAAAGGCCCAAAACTAACATTCTTTTCATTTCTTTGGTACTCTTAATTCTTTAGCATACGACATTGTATGCCGCAATTCTATTTAAAAAATCCCGGATTTAAAATTAAAGTTCAAAATCGTGACAAAGACTCCTTTAAGCAGACATCTAAATAATTATCTGAACTTAAATTCATATGATAACGAGAAAGATTTAAAAAGAGTCTGGATTGAGGTTAATTTAATTTACTAAAAACAAGTTCTCCAATTTTCTCGCCCGAATATATACCTTCTTCCATACCTTCGCGGAAGTGAATTCCACCATAAAGCCGGCTTAAAGCTGCCTCATTCGAAGCCTGCTTTACATTTTCAAACTTTCTATCAGGCCAACCCCATGCTCTTTCTGTATTATCTACAAAGGGTGTATTTTCACCAAAGATTTTGGTTAAAACCATAGCTGAAGCACTGGAAATGATTGAGTGTCCACTCGTATATTCTGGGAAAGGCGGAGTTTGAAGATAGGGCTTCCAGGCATTATCCATATAATTGTTAATATAGGTTTCAGGTCTTAACAGATCATAGGTAAATTTTGCACTCCAGCAGGCGATAAAAGCATCCATTACAGCAATAGATACTCCTGTGTAAGCAAAAACGGTTTTATCAAAGTCTGCTTTCTGATTAGTACAAACAATTCCGGTAATACCCATCCAATGCCCACCAGGAGTCATCGCTTTAGTTGCAAACATAACGTGTCCTGTAACATTTACCTTGAATCCATTACAATCCCAAAAATCAGCAATTGCCTTTTGTTCATCACTTAATTTCTTACCGGTTTCATAAACTTCGATTGCCAGTTTATAAAAATCACTTTCTTTATCCTTACTGAATTTAGAAGGAGCTTTTGGGAAAAACTGACTTGCCGAATCAATCAATACAGGTCGAATCTTCATCCAACTGGGCTCAATTGCAGGCATATATGCAGGCGGAGTTGGAACCCATCTGCCTTCCTCATTATTAACCGTGTATTTTACACCTGAACGTGTTTGCTTATAATTATCCTTCTTCGCCCAATCAAGAACCTGAATACTTACTGCAGTTGCATACTCCTGAGAATTATTAATCATGTCATCAGGCATACCACTATCTTTGGCCAGCTGAATATGATCATCTATAATCTTTTGGGTAGAATCCTTCGAGAATGTTAATTCCTTTCCAACATACATGTAAGCCAGCAGTGCTGAAAATTCCTTATTCACAGGCTTATTTGATGCAGAAACCTTGAGTCCTTCAAGTTTACCACTAAGCGGCTTATAGTTTTTGGACTGGCTTGCGATAACCTCATAAGCTGCGATACTACTGTAAGCATATATTCTACTGGCAACCGGAGGGGTAAAAATATCGTGAGTTATAACTTTAGTCAACAATCCTACAGTTTTAGAATATTGCTCCGGATTTGAAAACACAGCTTCATAATCACCTTTCTTTGCGCAACTACTGAACAAAAAGCCAATAATAACAGCCAATAATATTTTTTTCATATCAAATAAATTTTCAATTATTTAAGTTTTTAGAGTTCTATTTTATTATTTATAGAATAGAACTCTATAGATTTATTAGATTAAAATCCCTTAGTAAAAATATAAAATCCTAACACAATAAAAAATATAATATTAAGTTGCCAATGGTGGGCCCTTAGGTACAAGAACTTTCTTACGAACCGGCATTTCTAATGATTTGCTGGCCGTAAATTTGGCTGTGCGGTATTCCCCCATATGTATATCTCCTGTAAGCGAATCGCCACTAACTGTTCCAGAGAAGTAAAAAGTGATTTGATCTCCCGGTAGTTTTAAAACACTGCTCAATTTGACCTGATTACCCTCAATTGTTCCGCTGATATCCCGAATATCAAAGTCACCTTTATGGCTACCATTAATCCAGTTTCCATCCTGCTGAATTGAAAAACTGTGCTTAACTGTACTATTAAAATATCTTACATTGACATTCCATTTTCCGCTTAGATTTGTTAGGGGAGTAGACATTACCCCAGATTTAGGGCTGTGTTTTCTGGAAAGTATCTCAAATATTCTGTTAGCAACAATTTGATCCTCTCCTTCCTTCATATGGCTTGAAACTATATCAATGGTAGTGAATCCATCACTTTCGTCACGAGAACCAATAGCAACTCTTGGTTTGGAACTACTGATTTCTTCTGCTAATTCATAGCCGGTAATATTGAATTTAGCAGGATCCCAGCTAATCCATAAGGTTGGGTGTTTGTTAGATAGCTCTGTTGGATTGGTTACATTAGTTCTTACACCCTGAATGCTTAGCGCCTTTTTGGCAATCACATCCAGACGGCTGAGCCAGCTCTTATATTCAGCATCATGATCTCGTCTAATCCAGGTTTCAACAGCAGCCATCATTCCAATCATTTCTTCACGCCCAACTTTATTATCCCGACCAGGACCATGATGAGGGGAACTTGCCTGCCATGCCGACATTAAAATCTCTTTATTTCCGAGAAGTAAGCCGGCACATTGTGGTCCCCGCATAGCTTTTCCACCACTATATGCAACCACATCAGCACCTCTCTTGAGATGTACTGAAGGAATTGTCAGATTTTCGGCTGCAGCGTCAATTAAAACCGGTACATTCTTAGGTTTTGCAATAGCGGCAATCACTTCAAGTGAAAAGGGCTGTCCGGTAAATGAACCATTCACAGCATTCACATAAATCATTGCTGTTTTTGGATTAATTGCTCTTTCCAGTTCTTCAGGTGTTGCTACATGAATAATAGTTACGCCTATATTCCGAATAGAATGATCATAAGTATTGCGCGAGTATAAAGGGATAATCACCTCATTCTTTTCAAATCCGGTTAAATTTGGAATTCTGATCAGCTTTTCAGGGCTACCACCGGTAACACAAGCAGCGGTAACATGCTTCATACCAGCAGCACATCCGGCTGAAACCATACCCCACTCAGACTTAGTAAGATCTGCAAGTCTTTGGCCTATTCCTTCTGCCAATTCATCATATTGAACAAAATTTTGTGAAGCAGCTTCCATTGCTTCCCTGACTGGAGGAAGTTCCAGTGATCCGCCAATAATTGTATAAGCCCCACGGCAGTTAATAATGGGTTCAACACCAATAGAGCGAAAAATATTCGTTTCAGCCATAAATGAAGATTCCGTAGTGATACTTCCTGTTTCAGTTAGTGAAGTACTTAAGGATGAGTTGAGTCCAGAACCCGGACTTGCAGCTAAAACAGATTCTCTGGTAATTGCTCCACCTGTAAGTGGAAGTAAGGCTAATCCCTTGATTAAATTTCTACGTTTCATATCGTTATTTTGTATTGTTAAGGCAATTTAGATTACAGCTTGAAAAAATTAAAAACACTTAGCTCAAATCTTACTCAGTGGAACTAATCTGACTAATATACCGGTATCTTCAGTCAGGACATAAAGAAACTGATCAGGACCATATTTTACATCTCTGATCCTACCCAGATTATGCAGCATAGCTTCATCATGCACAGATTTATCATCCTTCATTACTAAACGATATAGCTTCTTAGTAGCGAGTCCGCCAATAAAAATATTACCATCCCATGCCGGATAACGAGTTCCATAGACGAAATCAAGATCTGATGGTGCGATAGCATAATGATGTATTGGGGGTTCTGTTCCTTCACGGTATGGACTTTCAGAAATTATAGAACCATTATATTCAAGGCTGAATGTTGCTAAAGGCCAGCCATAATTTGCTCCCCGTTTTAAAATATTCAATTCATCCCCTGCAAGTTCGCCAAATTCAACAAAAAATATTCTACCTGTCTTAGGATCACGACGAAAGCCCTGATGCATACGATGTCCATATGAATATATCTCCGGTAAAGCTCCCGGATTGCTTAAAAACGGATTATCTTTTGGAATACTCCCATCATCATGCAACCTCATGGTCTTTCCATCAGGAGCAGAAAGGCTTTGCGAATTCATTCTGTCACTGTGAATCCCAACAGTAAAATAAAGGAATCCCTTGTCATCGAACCCGATCTTACTTCCAAACCAGTCGCCATTACGTTTAAACGGACCTGCTTTATAGATCATCTTTTCTTCAACCAGTTTGTCATCAATAAGTTTTCCTCTCATCAATGCAGTATAACCGGTTCCGGGTGTTGTAGGCTCAATAAAATATGAGAAATAAATCACCCTGTTCTTTTCGAAGTTGGGATGCAGTTTAACATCACGCAAACTTGTTGGAACATTCCCTCCTATTGGATTTGCCTGAACTTTGCCATCTTTCACTTTCAATAGTTTACCACTACGCTCTGCTATAAGGACTGAATTGTCGGGCATAAAAACAATGCTCCATGGTCTTACAAGGTCCTTAACCACTGTATCAACCATAAAAAGCTGTACTTCTGAACTGTACACGTTACTAACCTTAAGAGGTAATGGAAAATAACGTATTGACAAACTCTTATCAAACCGATAGTTTTTAAGAGGTAAAACCGGCTTTGAAACAGTAGCATTCAAATCCTGCCTGGCGAATTGACGGATATAGGCAATCAATTGCCATCTCTTTTCTTCATTGAAAGCAACACCATAAGCCGGCATATTACCCTTCCCATGAGTTAGTTTCCAAAACAAGGCACCATCACTTTGATTACTAACCTGTTTACTATGGAAGTTTGCAGGCGGTATTTTATACCTGCCGGGTTGTCCATCGCCAAGACCATTAAGTCCGTGACAGGAAACACAAAGCATGGTATACAATTTTTCACCCTCTCTAATTACCTGTGGTGTGAATGGGTAAGGGCTTTTGATTGTATCTGCTGAAGCAGGGGCTTTCCAGGGTTCCTCCTGAACAGGTAGATTAGATTTGAAAGAGATAAAAATTAATGTACCTATTCCAGCTAATAAAATAACAAGCACTTTTTTGTTCATTGTTAAAATATTCATTTCAGTCCAAAGATTTTAGATTCCGGGAGAGAAGAGATTGGATATGAAAAATACCCGCACTCAAATTAAATCCGGATTTATTATTAAATTAATTCTTTACTGTTTTGACAGGGGCATTATTTATTCCGAAAATAAATTGATCCCCGGAATTTTTTCCTGTAGAGAACATTTTGAGACTTCTCACATTCCCTCTGATGTTAAGTCCGCTTTTCCATTGAGGAACATAGGTAAATTCTCCCTTACCATTTCCGGAAAGCAGCGTTCCGTTACTGGAAGTGAAATGACCGAATTTAATTCTGGTCCAGGAATTATTCCCCGCAAAAATGAGATCTTTTTTACCATCTTTATCAACATCAGAAGATGCTATGGCATACACCGGTGCATATTGAGCTTCAACTGGAAGTCGCTTTAAATTAAATCCCTTACCGGTATTTTCTAAATAAACTGATTCAAGGATCTCCGCTTTAAGCATTTTCGCATCTTTCAACTGATCAGCAGTAAACAAATCATTTATCGTAGCATTTGCATACTTGTGATATTCAAGAAATTTATTCTTGAGACTTGGAAGCTGATCCGTAAGGTCATCCTTTGAGGCTGCAGGGTAAGAAACGCCACCTATATAATAACAGAATATAGGGTCTACAGAGCCGTTCTCGTCGAAATCTTTATAATAAATACTCATGGGTTCCTTTTCACTGGCTTTAAACTGTGCATTTAGCCCCAAATTTCCTATGACAAGGTCTTTGTCCCCATCACCGTCCATATCATCTGAATGAATGGTATTCCACCATCCGGATGATCCAAATTTGATAAATTCTGTTGAATGGTCTTTCAATTTACCCTTCTGATTGAGGAATATGCGGATTGGCATCCATTCACCTACAACGATCAGATCATTTATCTTATCCTGATTGACATCAACCCAAACGGCATCGCTAACCATTCCGGCATATTTTATTTCAGGAGCAATTGCATCAGTTCCATCCGTAAAATTGCCTTTCCCATCATTGATCAGGATTTTACTTTCGGGTGTACTTGGATACAT
>CAYHGN010000084.1:7512-15748 GCA_964356005.1 uncultured Sphingobacterium sp. | reverse complement strand
TTTTCAATCATCTTTTCTAACATTTGTTTTCTCTGTTCCGCTTATCGTAAGGCTTTCACCATTGGCGAATCCTTACGGCATTTGGAACATCTTAACGTTCAGTCCCCGTCCGACCGGTCATCCGGGCGGGCTTCATTACTTTTGTGAGTCCTCCGCAGTATCTATTTGCAGCTCGTTACTTGTAACTACTATGACCTCGGCTGACTTCTTGATATAGCTAACCCGTAGCTTTCAAGACCTCCCTCGGTAAGGCAAATACCCTTCGGTCTACTCCTGCTGAATCTACATAAATGAGCTTTTGTAGTCTTTGGACTTCGATATGGTGTGCCATCTCATCCGCTCAGGTATGCCTCTTATCCAGTTTCTGTTCTTCAGTACAGACATTTGTAGTCCCGCTTACTTCAGTGCATATCTCACGATAAACCACCTTGCGGCTTACTAATGCTTCCATGCGTTACCCTGGCACATAAGGGACTTTAACCCTCTATCGTTTAGGATTTTATCCTATATTTACCATTCAAGGCACACACAAACCCAATAACTTTTTTAAAATTCCCCTTTGAATAAGTTGACTTTATCGTTAACTTTGAATCTTGAATTTCGTAGGTAGAAAAATAATATTTCATGGAAGTCATTTTGCCGACTTCTATCTTGAACAGACAACTAAAGTTCAGGAGAAAATAGAATATGTCTTTCGGCTTATAAGACAATTGGAAAGGGTTCCAAAGAAATTCTTTGATCATATGGAAGATTCGAATGGTCTATTTGAAATCAGAATTGAACTTGGTTCCAATATTTACCGAATCTTTTCCTGCTTTGACGAGAGAAATATTGTCGTCCTTTTCAATGGTTTTCAAAAGAAGACACAGAAAACTCCAAAGAAGGAAATAGAAAAAGCAGAAAGGTTGAAAAAGGAATATTTTGAATTTAAAAACACAAACAAATGAAAAAGGAATTAATTAGAAACGTAAGGACATTTGATGAACTTCTAGATGTTAAATATGGTAAATTGGGAACTCCGGTTCGCGATGAGTATGAAACAAAGGCCAACAATTTTGTAATTAGTGAAATGTTAAAGGAAGCTAGGAAAGAAGCTAACATAACACAAGAACAGCTAGCTGAAAAAATTGGAACAAAGAAAAGCTATATATCAAGACTTGAAAATGGGAAGGCAGATATTCAACTATCTACTCTATTCAAAATTTTCGAGACTGGACTTGGTAGAAAAGTTAGTCTTTCAATCCTGTGATAAAGCGGCAGCCTGTAACAGCAGGCAATTGTGATGCTGGTTTTTAGGTTTGGAAAGTATCTCCTTCCAACTTACTTTTGTCAAGGGTGAAAGTGTATCGGCTCCGAAAACCGCACTACAGTTGCCTGCAACCGTTAGGCACAATTATAAAAATTGAAAACCGATATCTTATAAATAAATTTTTCACTTTAATCTTATAGTTTTTATGCAAACCATTTCTATTAAACAGTGGAACAGATTAACAGTTTATTGCGGAATTTCTGCATTCATTTCGTATTTTCTTGCTGCCTTTGCACCATTCCCTGATAAAATATCTTTATTATTTGCCTTTGCTTTTGGTCCCTTATTTATGTTGTCTTCTGTTGGACTTTTTTTTGTATTAAAGCATTGGAAAGATTCAATAAACCTAAGGATTGCAGTACTTTTCAATACCGTTGCTACTGCCATACTTACCATGATGCTTGTTGTCCAACTCACTATTCAAGAATTTCATCAACAATATAAAGTGGCTGATCGAGGTAGTGTTTCAGAAGAACAATTGAGGTGGATATTTAAAGAAGTAAACTCAGTACAGTTAGGAATGGATTTGGCTTGGGATATCTTCATTTCCATTGGAACTTTCTTCTTTACTCTGGTAATGTTTAACCACCCAAAAATGAATAAAGTCTTTAGTATACTTGGAATGGTTTTTTCAATTCTATTGTTAGGCTTCAATTTAACTTATTTCCCAGAGCCTCCAAGCGAAATTGGGTCTATTGATTTTGGACCTTTTGTAGCTATCTGGTATTTGGTATTAATGGTTTGGCTGGCTATTAAACGAAAGACAATCATTACTATTGAATGAAACCCTCACTATCCTTGGTTTGGGACAAAGAAAGCGCGAAGTGGTGGTTTTCTGTCTTGGATATTGTAGCCGTTCTTACCCATCAAAACGACTACACCAAAGCCTGTAACTATTGAAAATATCCTAAAGCCAAATTAAAGAAAGAAAACAGCCAATTGGTTAGTGCTACTACCCATCTGAAATTTCTTGCCCCTAGTGCTGAAAATCCCCGCCTTCGCAAAGCGGAAAAGGTCATTTCAGACTCACATTAAAATCAGGTGATGCACTTCATTCTTGTTGCTTCTCATAGGTGCTCACAAACCCATCCGCTGCAATATGTCCATAATATAGCCTTAATTTACTTCCGGAAATTTTAAAGAAAGGATCAATTAAATTCTGATCACTTTGAAAATCTAACTTATAAGACAGATTATCCCCGTTTACAATAGTTTCTTCCTTAATAATGGTGTAGGTGCCATTTATAGCAGGGTTAGTTCCGTATTTTTGCTGAAATTTATTTCCATCAAATTTCAGGATATTACCATTTCCGGGTTCATAATCAACAGGAGAATTTGCCGGTCTGTAACCACCCTATATATGCCATAATTCCCATGAACCTTCCAGCTTTGACTGTAGTCTCTCTTCTTTATCACAGCTTACAGATGTGAATACCATTAAGATTAATATAATTTTCAGCGAAAGTTTCATAAACATGTATTTAAACTAAGACGAGAGGAAGATACAATGTGCTACACAATGTTTTCTGATTGCTCAGAAATAAATTGGATCAGAGGATGACAGAAAAGGATTATTTACCTTTCAACCGATAATACTTGTAGATCTTAACTGCAGCCATGATAACCGCACTGAAGACTACCAGTCCGGTTAACCCATAGATCCAATCGGCAGCACTTTTCAAGATCACAGTAAAAACAATTGCAACCAGGAAGATCGTAGCCAATTCATTCCAGAACCTCAATTGGGTGGAAGTCCAGCTGAAAACACCCTGTTTCAGCTTGTTAATAATGTTCTGACAGATAAAATGATAAATCAGCAGACCCAGCACAAAAGCCAGCTTAACCAGCATCCAGTTCATGCTTAATAACTCAGGATTAAGCCAGATCATCCCAATCCCGGCCAGTACAGAAAGTACCATTGCAGGGGTAGTTATGATATACCATAGCTTATGCTGCATGATCTCAAACTGCTTCTGAAGTGTTATTCGTTCCTGCTCAGGCCTTTCATTCGCCTCAACATGATAAATAAACAGACGTACAATGTAAAAGAGCCCCGCCATCCAGCTGACCATGAAGATGATATGAATGGCTTTTAAATACAAGTATACCATAGTCTATTGATTGAAGCAGAAAGCTGAAAGCTAAAAGCTAATTCATTAATTATATAATACTTAAACTAAAAACTAAAATCCCTATTACTCCTTTGTAGTATTATGGTACCAGCACTTCTGACCTCAGACTTCTGACCTCATACCTCCGACCTCAGACATCAGACCTCGTACCTCAAACCTAATACCTAAACTCCTTAACTACCTCCACCGCATACTTCACATTATCAAAAGGAATATCAGGCATAATTCCATGCCCTAAGTTAAAGATAAAGCCATCCTCACCGCGCATGCGCTCGAATAAACGATGTATCCGTTCTTTGATCACATGCTTTTCGGCATAAAGAATATGCGGATCCAGATTTCCCTGAACGGCCATCCCTGCAGGAAGTTTCCTTTTGATATCCAGCAGGTCGGCGTTCCAATCAATCGAAACCACATCCGGCTTTGCTTCAGCCATAATCGGAGCAAAAACAGAACTGCCTTTACAGAAAGATATAACAGGAATATCCTTTCTGTTCAGACCTTCAATGATTTGTTTATTGTATCGGTGTGAAAATTCCTGATAATCATCCCAGCATAATGCCAGTGCCCAGCTGTCAAACAACTGAACGGCATTGACACCGGCAGCGATCTGAAGATTAAGGTAATCAACGGTTACTTTGGCAATCTTCGCAAGCAATTTATGGGCAAGCTCGGGATGATTGTGAAGCATCAGCTTGGTCAGCTTAAAATCCTTTGATGATCCGCCTTCTACCAGATAGCTCATTACTGTGAATGGTGCACCGGCAAAACCGATCAGTGGAATCTTTCCATCCAGTCTTTGCTGAATAACTTTAATTGCATCCGCCACATATTGCAGTTTATCATCTACATCAGTCAGAAGATTTTCTACATCAGCCTGACTGCGCACCGGATTTGCAAATTTAGGGCCAACACCCTGGGTAAAACTCAGATCCCCTCCCATTGCCTCAGCGGTTACCAGAATATCTGAAAACAGAATTGCGGCATCGATACCCAACAGATCAACAGGCAGCATGGTTACATCAGCAGCAAGCTCAGGTGTTTTACACATCTCCAGAAAGGAGTATTTATTTTTTATTTCCCAGTATTCAGGCATAAATCGACCGGCCTGACGCATCATCCATACCGGAGGCCGTTCTGTACTTTTTGAAAATGCTGCCCTTAGGAACAGGCTTTCTTGAATATTTTTCTCGCTCACTATGCTTTTTTAATTTCTGATTCGATTTTTTCTATAATATTTCTTATCCGGGAACTGATTTTAAATGTTTTGGCCCGATCAACATACGCAGCTGCACGCTCATAGTCTTTCTTACGCAGATTGATATTGGCCAGATGAACCAGCACAATAGCCTTATCATTCTGGTTACGTAAAGGAAATTTTGTCGCAATTTGAAAATGCTTCTCGGCTTCTTCATAATTACGGCGATGAAGCTCTACATTTCCATAAATGAACTCATAAAAACCGCGACGATGTCTTCCAAGGCGGTCAGGATCCTCGATTTCTTTAAGCAATTCTTCAGCAGCATCATAGTTTTTTGCGTGGAACTCCCGGGCGGCCATCACAACAGTCCCTTCACGAAAATAACCCCAAATAAGGAGACCAATCCCAAGGCCGATAACTGCAGCTATTTCATAAACCTGTTTGCTGATGGTCCAGCCTAACAGAATCACTGCAATCCCGATAACCCACAATCGGGCCTTCTTAGTTAACATTTCTTAGTGCTTATCAGTAAATTTATATCCAACTCCCCTGATAGAATGAAAATAGGTTGGATTTTTCTGATCAGGTTCGAAATATTTACGAAAAGTCAGGATGAAATTGTCGATTGTCCTTGTGGATGGATAAACATCATAATTCCAAACGGTTTCCAGAATCTGCTCTCTTGATACAGCCTCATTCCGACGCTCGATCAAAAGTTTTAACAGCATGGTTTCCTTCTTGGTTAGTGGAGTTACGGTACCATCGTCAGTCTTTAATTCAAATGAATTGAAGTATATCGTTTTATCACCAATCTTGTAGGAATTCAATTCCTTTAGCTGATCGCCTTTAAGACTCCGTTTAACCAGGATTCCTACCCTGAGAATCAATTCCTCAAGGTTAAATGGTTTAGTCAGATAGTCATCTGCACCCTTTTTCAATCCCAGAACACGATCTTCACTGGTATTCTTTGCAGTCAGGAACATGATTGGTACTTCCGTATTTTCAAGCCTGATTGTCTCGGCAACCTGAAATCCATCAATCTCCGGAATCATTACATCAAGAATGATCAGATTGAATCGTTCTTCCTTGAAAATTTTAAGTGCCTTTTTACCATCGGTTGCTGTCGATACTTTGTATCCTTCAAGTTCCAGATTAAGTTTGATAGCTTCAAGAAGATGTTCTTCATCTTCTACGAGTAGAATTCTTTGTTTAGTTGGCATTTGCGTTAAATGTTACTTCGAAAATAGTTCCCGAAGGCTGGTTATTTTTTACTTTTATTGAGGCTTGATGCTTATCAAGAACCTGTTTTACTATGAATAATCCAAGCCCGGTACCCTTTGTTTTGCGTGTATCTTCGCTTCCTACCCTGTAAAACTTTTCAAAAATACGTGATTTTTCCTGATCATTAATACCTATGCCCGAATCGGCCACAATAAATTGAATCTGGCTGCCACTACGCCGCAGATTAACCTGTACTTCAGCGCATGGAGGGGAATACTTCACCGCATTCTCAATCAGGTTTGTAACAACTGAGGTTAGAGCAAATTTATCCCCTGCGATAGAAATCCCCTGCTGTACAGAAAGTTTGATAATTTGCGAACTGCAGGTGTGAACCTGAAGTCTGCCTGCTACAGAATTGACCAGTTCAGAAAGATTAAAATTCTCTTTAGGAAATGTGTATAAATTACTCTCAAGCTTTGTAGCCAAAAGCATATTCTCAACAAGATCATCCAAACGCTCAATATCCTTTAATGAATTGGTTAAAAATGATTTTTGCTGCGCAGGATCAAGTTCGCGTTTCAGAATTGTTTGCAGGTACAGCTTAATGGATGCTAATGGAGATTTAAGCTCATGAGTAACCGATAACAGGAAGTTTTTTTGCCGATGATGCAGCTTTCTGTCCTGATCTATTGCCTTTTGCAAATAATATGCCCCAACAAAAAAAATGAAAAGGAAAACGGCGGTTTCACCCAGCACCATACCTTTACTGTTAGGATTGGCAATTAGCAATAATCTGCCCCACCAAATCAACTGAAAGATGGCGTAAATGATCAGACAATAAAATATCACCATTGGCCTTCTCATTTCTTTCATGCTCTTGCTCCTCTGAATACGATGTCGAGACTCTCAAAAATAGCCCGTTTTGCTTTTTCGAGATCTACTTTGGAGTGGACAGACGATACAAATCCGACTTCATAGCCCGATGGTCCGAAATAAATACCCCGGTTCAGCAATTCCCGGTGCATGATCTTGAATTTCTCCATGCTTGAAGCATCAATATCTTCTGCAGTACTGATTTTTTCCTGATCTGTAAAAGCGAACCAGAAAATCGAACCAATAGTAAATACCCTGAACTTATAATTTCTTGCTGTGGCAAAACGCTGGATTGACTCAGTAAAATCCTGAGTCTTATTGTTCAAATCTTTATAAAAATTAGATTTTGCAAGTTCAGTCAGCTGAGCAATGCCGGCAGCCATTGCGACAGGATTTCCAGAAAGCGTACCTGCCTGATATACAGGACCATCCGGAGATATCATTTCCATTATTTCAACTGATGAACCATACATACCGACCGGTAAACCGCCACCAATTATTTTACCATAGGTGATGATATCCGGCTGTATGCCATAAAAACCTGCTGCTCCTTCAAAACCAATACGGAAGCCGGAGATGACCTCGTCGAAAATCAGGAGTGATTTATTCTTTGAACATATCCTCCTTAAAAATTCAAGAAATTCTTTGGTCTGAAGCAGCAAGCCATTATTGGCGGGAACTGGTTCAATGATCACCGCAGCGATCTGTCCTTCAAATTGCTCAAAAGCCTCATTAACAGCCTGTTCATTATTCAATGGAACAACAATGGTTTCATCAGCAAAAGCCTGTGGAATTCCTGCAGATGAGGTTTCACCAAATGTTACCAGTCCGGAGCCTGCCTTAACCAGCAATGAATCAGAATGCCCATGATAACAACCCTCAAACTTGATGATCTTATCACGTTTGGTATAGCCGCGGGCAAGGCGGATCGCCGACATTACAGCTTCTGTTCCTGAACTGGTAAAGCGAATTTTACGGATGTACTTATTGTTCTTCAGGATGAGCTCGGCCAATTGATTTTCAAGTGCTGTAGGCGCACCAAAACTCATACCGTTTTGCATTACCTCAATCACTTTTTCACGAACTGCAGAATGATTATGCCCAAGAATCAGTGGACCCCATGAAGCACAAAAGTCAATGAACTGATTTCCATCGGCATCCCATATATTACAACCATCACCCTTTTGGATAAATAATGGTGTTCCATGAACCGATTTAAAAGCTCTTACAGGTGAGTTTACTCCCCCGGGAAAATAGGTTTTAGATTTTTCGTACAACTCGGCAGACTTCGCTCTGGATATATCCGGCTTCCCTACTGTATTTACCGGACTCTCTTCATCCGACCCTGAAAACATCTTTTTTAGCGATCCTAACATTATTTTTTAATTGAGAGTTGAGAATTGAGAGTTGAGAATGTTAGTACTTAGTACTTAATGTCAAACTAATCAATTCTGTTATCTGTTGTCTGTTATCTGTTGTCTGTCTGAGATTTAGTACTAA
>CAYHGN010000084.1:0-7412 GCA_964356005.1 uncultured Sphingobacterium sp. | reverse complement strand
ATGTCAAACTTAGCTTCATATATCTCAATACTATGTACTCAATACTCAATACTAATTTGTTGTCTGTTGTCTGTTGCCTGTTGTCTGAGATTTAGTACTAAATGTCAAACTTAGCTTCATATATCTCAATACTATGTACTCAATACTCAATACTAACTCTCCACTCTCCACTCTCAATTCAAATCCAGCCCTTCTCCATTATCTCCCTCGCATGATAAGTAATAATAATATTTGCTCCGGCCCTGCTGAATGCATACATATTTTCCATGATCACTTTCTGCTCATCGATCCAGCCTTTGGCTCCTGCGGCCTTCACCATGGAGTATTCTCCTGAAACATTATAACATGCCACCGGAAGGTTTGTACTCTCTCTCAGGCTCTTAATCACATCAAGGTAGGCCAATGCAGGCTTAACCATCAGAATATCAGCACCTTCCTGCTCGTCCAGAGCAGACTCCCGCATCGTTTCACGAGGGTTTCGGAAATCCATCTGATATGCCTTTCTATCGCCTTTGCCTGGTGCCGAATCGGCTGCTTCCCTGAATGGTCCATAATAAGCAGAAGCAAACTTTATACTGTAACTCATTATTGCTGTATTTTCCAGACCATTTTGGTCCAGCTTTTCACGGATACCAAGGATCCTACCATCCATCATATCAGAAGGTGCAACCATATCAGCACCGGCCTGAGCATGGCTCAATGCCATTTTTGCCAATATATCAACGGTCCTATCGTTCTGAATATAATCATGCTGAAGAATACCGCAATGCCCATGCGTGGTGTAGGCACAGGTACAGACATCCGTAACCACATAGAGATCATCTGAAAATTCTCTTTTCAATTCCCGGACTGCATTTGCAACCACCGAGTGTTTATCATAAGATGAGCTTGCATCCTCTGTTTTTTCTTCTCCTACTCCAAACAGCAATACCTTATTTATTCCGAGTGAAAGTGATTTTTCGACGTCCTTCAGCAGTGTATCCACAGAAAAATGACTAACTCCGGGCATAGCGTCAATACCATGCACTACATTTTTACCCGGCACCACAAAATACGGATAGATAAACATATCCTTTGACAGCCTGGTTTCTGCAACCATTTCGCGCAGAATGGGTGATTTCCTTAATCTTCTTGGACGGATTAACATTTGATCCTTTGATTTTAAAATATGTTCAACCAGATTTAATAATCCAGTGCAAATACAGCTTCAGCTAAGCCCATTTCATCAGGTGAAAAAGGCAATGTGTATTTCACACCCATTTCATCGAACTTCTGGCCGGTTGTTTTTCCAATACAGATAACCTGCTGATCTGGCTCTAATAAATTCTCTGCAAAATAAGAATCCACATTTGATGGGCTGGTAAAGATCAGTACTTCAGCATAGGATTGGGCTACATTTTCCTCACTAACTGTTTCATAAACAGTCAGTTCAATTATTTTAGTATCGCTTGACAATGCCTTTTGTATAGTCTTTAGGGAGCCCTTTGCACTCGGGAACAGCACATTACTTCCCTTAGCCAACTTTGCAAATTCTGTCGCAATATCTTTAGTATCAATTCCATCTTCCTCACCATTAAAATCAGCTGCTTTTCCATGAAGTCGGAGTACATCTTCAGATCCCCTGCCCAATACCCCGAATTTAACCTTTTTGGGAAGCTGAGGGTCAAGTTTAAAGAAGTATTCAATAGCATTTTTACTACTAAAGAACACCCAGTCAATATTTCTCAGAATAAAAGGATCGAGGTTGTTAATTGATGGGAAAGTTCTAATGAGAGACCTGTCTTCGATTTCTATCTGATGCTTTTTAAGTGCGTTCCTCAAATAACTGCTTTCTGAAAGTTCACGGGTGATGAATACATTAGCCGGAAATATACGGTCGGGTGCAAATTTAGCTACAATTTTTTCTGCAAGTCCTTTGATTGTTTTAGATTGCATAAATAGGCGGTCAGGAAAATCTGTTCCGTTTGATGCCTTTGCTGTCCATACCTGAAACAATGAACCATCCTTGCGGCAATAACATCCCAAAGGCAATTGACACCCTCCCTCAAACATATTCAGAACCTTACGTTCCACACCAATTTGTTCGGCAACCACCGGATTATTAAGGGGCTGCAGCAAATCAAAAAGGGCTGTATCACTTTCGCGTATCTGCACTGCTAAAACTCCCTGGGCTGGTGCAGGGATTAGTTCAGTTGGCTCCAATTCTTCTACATGGAATTCTTCACTGAGATCGTAACCCAGCCTGACTACACCTGCTTTGGCAAGCATAATTGCATCATAATTCTCATCACGCAATTTTTGCAGGCGGGTTTGAACATTCCCCCTAAGATCTTCAATTTCGAAATCCGGCCTTACAGCTAATAACTGAGATTTGCGTCGGTTTGAGGAGGTCCCAACCATACCACCAAACTTAACAGCAAGTTTTTGCTGAATATCAACGCAATCCTTTAATATTACCAATAACTCTGCAGGATCTTCACGCTCCGAGACAGCAGCAATAATCAAACCCTCTGGATTTGTAGTTGGAAGATCTTTGTGCGAATGAACTGCCAGATCAATTGTTCCTTTCAGAAGTTCCTCTTCAAGTTCCTTCGTAAAAAAACCCTTGCCTTCAAGCTTATCAAAACTGAGATTCAATATTTTATCACCCTGAGTTTTAATAATTTTCAGTTCCGAATCTATCCCAATTTCTGCCAGGCGACCCTTAATAAAATTCGCCTGCCATAATGCAAGTTCACTTCCGCGTGTTCCAATAATAATTGTTGGTTTTTTGTTATCCTCGGATAAGTGATAAGACATGATTTTAAATTTATTCCGGATTATTTTTCCGAATGCTAAAAATAACCAAAATGATTGGGATCAACTGAAAATCAGCTATTTTTTATCAGAATCTCCTTGGCCATAACCATAGGAACACTGATGTATTTTTTCTCCATATAATTCATTACGCGGGCTAATACCTCACGGGAATTATCATCCATCCCTTCGATCTCATTAGCAAAGACCTTGGTCATTGCATTTTCCTTAATTTCCTTGATCCGTTGCGGAACTTCCCGCATGGCAATTTCTACCCGACGCTGCTTTAAGACAGGCTTAAACTCTTCAATATTCTGATCAATGATACGCTCTGCATTAACAAGCTCATCATATCTTTCTTTCAAATTGCTATTTGCTACTTCCTGCAGACTATGGACCTCAATAAATGTAACAGGATTTTTTTCGTGCACTTCGGGACTGGTATCATTTGGAACAGCCAAATCAACTATTACTTTTCTTGACTTATCACCATTTAATAGCGACTGGTATATTTCATTGGTAATGATTGGCTCGGTAGCACTGGTACAGGTAATTATCGCATCGAAGCCGCCTTTATAGGTTTTTAGGTCTTCAAGACCAAATGCCTTACCACCCAATTCTGCAGCAAGTATTTCAGCATTCTCAACACTTCGGTTAAAGACCGCAAAGTTTGAGTATTTATGTTTCTTAAGGTATTTGGAAATGTTACGGTTGGTTTCTCCTGCCCCAACGATCAGAATTCTCGCATTGGTACACATTTTAAGCTCACGGAGTTTACGATAGGCCAAAGAAACCACTGAAATTGGCTTACGCGCAATTCCGGTATGAGTGTAAACCTCTTTTGCTGTTTTCACAACCCGACTCATGATTAATCGTAAGTAATCTCCTGTAAACCCGGATAAACGACAAGTTTCATAAGCCTTGCGTAGTTGAGCAAGAATCTCCTTCTCACCAACAACAAGACTCTCAAGTGAACATGAAATTCTGAGTAAATGATTGAGGGCTTCCACATCTTCATATACGACTACCTGTTTCACAAATGTATCAACCTGATCTTCAGAAACCGGAAGGTTAAGTGTCTGAATAAAATCCTTTACAAAATGAGCATCAAGGTTTTTATCAGCCGTAAATACAAATTCTACACGATTGCATGTACCCAGGTAAAATATCTCAGGTATATCAAACTTTGCTTTGACACTTTCGAGGCTACTTTCCAAACACTCATTACAGATAACAAACTTACCTAAATCTTTGAGGTCGACGTACTTGTGAGTAAAGGCAATAACTTTTAAATACTTCAATTTGCTAATCCTAAATAAAAAACCAATACAAATGTAAACTATAAGCGATTTTCAATATGTCACACCTTTGTAAACACACACGTTTAGAAAGATTATAAATAAATCTCATCACTGAAAAACTCTGGAAACAAAGACTAAAACTACGAATTCATATTGTTCGGAATGTCAGGCATTTTTCCTTTTTAAATAAATTGCGATTAATATAATTATCATGCCGGACAAAATTGAAACATCTGCAAGATTGAAAATCCCAGTCTGAAACAAGACCATATCAAGATGCAGGAAATCAGTAACAGAACCATAAATAATTCTGTAGTAAAGATTATCGGTTCCACCGCCTATAACAAAACACCAGCCTAAAATCTTCAGATTGGCCATATTTTTGATGAGGAGAACCATAAATAGACCATAAACAAGAAAAATAAGGGGAACACCGAAAGAAGAATTATACGGATTAGGAATGGCAAAGCACTCCCTGCACTTAAAAATGCCCCGGTATTTTCGACCTTAAAAGGATAAACCAATTACCGATAATACTAATTGTATGGCCGTAAGCGAATCATTTCTGACAATGGTTTTTGAGATTTGGTCGAAGCCAAGATTCAGCATGATGATCAAAATGATCATTGCATTATTTATTTTAGTCATGCTCTGGCTCCAGCCAGTTATCATCTTCCCTTATGATCCCTATCAATTCATCCAGTGCATTTTCTGTGTTCACATTCTTCTTGACCACCTCTTTGCCGCGGTAAAGTGTAATCTTTCCGGGGCCAGTGCCCACGTATCCATAATCAGCATCTGCCATTTCTCCGGGACCGTTTACGATACATCCCATGATTCCTATCTTAAGTCCTTTGAGATGCTCCGTACGGCTTCGTATCATTTGGGTGGTGATTTGAAGATCGAAAAGGGTTCTTCCGCAACTCGGACAGGAAATATACTCAGTTTTTGAAATTCTTGATCGGGTAGCCTGCAGAATTCCAAAGGAAGTTGAAAGTATGGTTTTAGCAGAAATATCAGGCGCATCTGCCCAAATTCCATCTCCAAAACCATCCAGCATTAATCCACCCAGATCAGTAGCGGAATATAATTGAAAGTTCTCTTTATTGGTTGTTGGTTGTTGGTTGTTGGTTGTTGGAGAGTTTGTAGTTGATAACTTAGAGTTTTCCTCCGTAGGATTGGTTTCACCTGATGCCTGATACCTGATATCTGATATCTGATAAGACCGCTTAATTATCACTGGCATTTCAAGCCCCATTTCCACCAATTTGAAAAATGCCTGACGCTGATCTTGCAGTCCGCAGATTGACTGAGTTTCAAGCACAAAAACAAGCGTATTATCCAGAGGAAGCTCATTGAAAATATCTGAACCAATATCTGAACCTGAGATTGCAATTAGGTTCAGTGCAGTATCACGAACATCAGCCTTAACATATTCATTCAGAGAATAATAAGGATGGCAATTGCTCTTATTTTGAAGCCCTTTCCAGGTTGAATAATTATAAAGTTGTTTCAGATTTCCCGGGAAATTAAAAGATGGCAGTTCATCAGCGAGATAAACAAAATCGGTGGACTGTTCTGCCATATTATACTTATCAAGAAGGGTAGAATACAGATATCCTACTTCCGACAAAACTGCCGGATCTTTAAGATTCTTCTTCGAAATATCAATTACAACCCGTGGAACCTGATGTCCTCCAATGAAGGTATTGAGTTCGGTAGAATGGCGTTTTTGGTATTCATACGGATTATGAGTTAACTGTTGTATGTTATCTGTTACCTGTTGTCTGTTATCTGTTACCTGTTGTCTGTTGCCTGTTGTCTGTTCTCTGTTGTCTGTTGCCGGGCTGGATTCCCCTGATAACTGATAACTGGTAACAGGCAACTGTTTACTCTCTCTCCACTTATATCTATCAGCCAGAGCGATTGCAACCGGAGCTTCAAACTCAGGGTCTTCAGTCAGGGACACGCGAATGGTATCTCCCAGTCCGTCCTCAAGCAAAGCACCAATTCCTACCGCAGATTTGATCCGGCCATCTTCTCCATCACCCGCTTCAGTTACACCAAGGTGAAGGGGATAATTCATTCCCTCATTCACCATGGTTTCTACAAGCAGGCGATATGCCTGCACCATGACCTGAGGATTGCTCGATTTCATCGAAATTACAAGGTTATAATAGTTCAAATCCTCGCATATCCGCATGAATTCCATGGCCGACTCGACCATGCCCCTAGGAGTATCTCCATAATGGCTCATGATACGGTCTGAAAGTGAGCCATGATTGGTTCCTATCCTCATCGCAGTCCCGTATTCTTTACACACCTTTACCAGAGGAGCAAATTTCCTATATATCCTTTCAAGTTCTGCCTGATATTCAGCATCAGTATATTCAAAATTTTCAAAACGCTTTTTATCAGCATAATTACCGGGGTTGATACGTACTTTTTCAACGATCCGGGCAGCTTCTTCAGCAGCGTTTGGTGTAAAATGTATATCTGCTATAAGAGGTACATCATAACCTCTAAATTTCAATTCCTTTTTAATATTTGCCAGATTTTTCGCCTCCTTCACACTTGGAGCAGTAATACGCACATATTCACATCCTGCATCAACCATGCGGATAGATTGTTCGACAGTACCAATGGTATCCATGGTATCTGTGGTGGTCATACTCTGGATTCTAATCGGATTCTGAGCACCCATCGGAATATGTCCAATCGTTACCTCACGCGTCAAAAATCTGGAATATGTATTTAGTGAATTACAATATTTGCCTTCAAGGGCAGTGAAAGTTTTTTTGGTCATTCAGCGAAATCAAAATTTTCCAAAAATACATATTATTAGGGGAATGTTAGATTGGGATTAGCGGAAATTTTCCTTTGTCGGGTGTTTTCCTGTGGTTGGTGTTTTCCCAACCAAATACCTATGGTTGGTGTTACCAACCAATAAGGCCAGGGCGCATATACCTAGCAAGTGGTTGGTGATAACACCAACCACAGGTCAATTTTCCTGTATTTAGTTCTCGCTTTCGCGAGAATGACAAGCGTTCTTAGGGGGGGGGTAAGGAGATTCCATCCTCAGCTGATAAGAAATTAGAAGCTGGGTTATAGTAGGTTCTCGCTTTCGCGAGAACCGGTAAAATCGGTTGACAAGCGTTATTGGGGGTTTAGGAGATTCCAGCATTCGCTCATCTGACTTTCCAAGAGGTGCTGGTGGAGGTTCCCACTTTCGTGGGAATGACAAGCGTTGTTGGGGGTTTAGGAGATTCCCTTTGGTCTATCAAAGACTATTTATTAGCAATTGTTATTGTTAGA
>CAYHGN010000083.1:12025-15787 GCA_964356005.1 uncultured Sphingobacterium sp. | reverse complement strand
CACTTTCGTGGGAATGACAAATCAGGAGTAGGGGAAAGGGAGATTACAGCCTTCGCTGGAATCGTACCCTAACGCTAGATACATATCCGATTAGAAAGCTTCCATTCATTTTAACGCTTTTCAACAACCAACAATAGCAGCATTATATAGCCCACCTAAACCGGATCGAAGCGATAGCTTTTTGCCTGTAGATTTAAGAATGTTGTAATAATTTTCATGGCAAAAACTAAAGCAAAGAGCCGGGCTGAACAAAGCGATGGGTAGAGGCATTGCTTTCCAAAAAATTATACAAACATTTGTTGCCAACCTCTTTAATTATCACCGCACCATTTACCCCAATTCCTCTCACATCTTCACATTTTACCTCAATGAACCATTAGCTCGTCATCCATGGGAACTTTCCTTAAAATTAAAATTTTTGCATTTTTTTTTCTTCATGATGCAACTAAATGGTACTTCCAATCATCTTACCTTTAAAGCATATGAATTTGGACCGGACATTTACAATAGATAGTTTGCTGGATGGGTGCAAAAAGGGTGATCGAAAAGCACAGGAGAACCTTTACAAAGCACTCGCTTCCAAAATGATGGGCGTATGTATGCGATATGCGAAAGACACTTTTGAGGCTGAGGATATTCTGCAAATGGGTTTTGTTAAAGTATTTCAAAAAGTTACTGAGTTCAGAAGTGATGGCTCATTTGAGGGGTGGATCAGAAGAATTATGGTTAATACGGCTATCGAAACTTATCGTAAGAATCTGAGAAGTTTAAATGTAGTGGATATTGATGAGGTATACGATCAGCCACAATCAACTTTTGACATGGGTAAGCTTGAATTGAATGATTTAATGAGGCTGGTTCAGCAACTTTCAAATGGTTATCGTATTGTTTTCAACATGTATGCGATCGAAGGGTATTCACATAAAGAAATTGCAAAGGAATTAGGAATATCTGAAGGCGCTTCCAAATCACAATTGTCGAGGGCCAGAGCAATATTAAAAGATAAAATAATTAAAATGGAGGGCTTAAATTATGCATCCCATATCGGATAAAGAACTGGATAAATTATTCCAGCAGCGTTTTGGAGATCTCGAGATCGAGCCTTCGGCTGCAGTTTGGGAAAAAATTACCGGTACTATGGATCAGAAAAGGAGGAAATCAGCTTTTCCTTCATTCTGGATGGCTGCTGCCAGTATTGTAGTTTTGATATCTGCCGGCTTGTTGTATTTCCGTCCGCAGGAAGTGATCAGGCTGCAGGGAAGTACTGAAATAGCTCAGAATATTGAGGATAATTCCTCGCGTCCTGAGCTAAATGAACCATCCGGTTCTATCATAGAGCCGTTTAATGGTACTCAAATAGAAAAAACGGATCTTCCTGATTTTAACCTGGTAAATGCTTCTGAAGTAAAATCGAGCGAGTACTCCTTAGTTCAGAAGACTCCTGTTTCTGAGCCGGAAGTTAAAGTACCCGCACCAGAGCCTGTTTTAATCGCATCAGAACCTGTTAAAAAGTTCAATCAGGTTCAGCCAAAGAAAGCAGTTAAGGTGCCAAACAGATATTCAGGAGATCAGTCTGCACTGGATGTGACTCAACCGGATATGATGGCTAAAGCTGATTTTTCTGAAGATGAAATTGACCCGGATGAATCAGAGGTCAGAGGTCAGAGGAAGATCAGAAGCATAGGAAGCCTGGTAAACTTTGTAATTGCAAAGGTTGATAAACGTGAAGATAAACTCATCGAATTCAAGGATAGCGATGAAGGATCTGAGGTTTCAGGTATCAATTTAGGATTAGTAAAATTTAAAAGCAAAAAATAGATTAACCCATTTATAATTACAAAAATGAAAAGATTACTAGTTTACTCCCTCTTGTCAATGCTTGCGGGAGGTGGATTCGCACAGGATAAAAAAGATACAGTCCTGGTTGTTACACGTGATACTGTTAAGAGTGAAAAGAGAAGTATTACCATCAGGATTGGTGAAGGCGATACGAAAGATAGTACAGATAATGATTCAAAGCCGGCTTCAAAAGTCACTTTTCAGTTCATAGCAGCTCGTTTTGATATTGGTTTGAGCACCTATACCGATAAGGGAAGTTACACCCTATCGCCTGCTAATTCTTTTCTTGAGCGTGAGACCTGGAAAAGCAGCAATTTTGGTTTTGAATTCTTCCAGATGGGCTATCGTTTCAACAGCCACTTTAAGATCTATGCCGGGGCTGGGCTCGACTGGAATCACATGCGCCTGAAGCAAAACATTACTTTTCAAAAAGATAAGTCAAGCTTAACTTATGTTACAGATGCTGTTGACTATAAGAAGAATCGATTCTCAAGCCAGTACCTGCGTATCCCGCTATCATTCCAGTTACGTACAAATGATGATAAGAAAGGTGATAAATTAAATTTT
Organism: uncultured Sphingobacterium sp.; assembly: GCA_964356005.1. GTDB lineage: Bacteria > Bacteroidota > Bacteroidia > Sphingobacteriales > Sphingobacteriaceae > Daejeonella. The sequence goes on along the minus strand of CAYHGN010000083.1, from coordinate 13,381 downwards.
GTCTTCGGTCCGGAAATTGGATTCCTTCTGAATGGTAAAGTAAAGCAGGTTAGTGATGCAAATGGCAAGGATAAATTTAAGGATGATTATAATTTTAACCCATTCCGTTACGGAGCCTTTGCACGAATTGGTTATGGTGGAATGGGAGTTTATGCAAAATATTATGGCAATGATGTCTTTGCTGATGGGCAGGGTCCTAAAGACTTTAAAAATCTCTCCTTCGGATTGATGTTTGGATTCTAAAAAACCATTGTACCGGACGCCCTGCCTCTGTTTTTAGAATAAGAGGCGGGGCTTTTTTTATATATTTGGTTCCATGTCAAATACTCTTATTTCCCTTGTAAAAGTAAGCCTGCACTATGCTGAAGATACCAGAGCGGGGGTTAGCGAAATAGATTTTTCAATTAATAGTGGGGATTTTGTAGCCATTGTGGGTGAAAGTGGAAGTGGAAAAAGTACTTTGCTAAAAATTATCTACGGACTGCTTGCTCCGGATTCAGGAGAGGTATTTTTCAAGGGTCTGCACCTGGAGGGTCCACATGAAAAATTGATTCCCGGACATAGTTCAATGAAAATGCTGAGCCAGGATTTTAATCTGAATCTTTATGCCAGGGTGTATGAAAATATTGAAAGCATGCTTTCTAATGAAGATTTAAAGGGTAAGAAGCAGAAAGCAACTGATATTATGAAACTTCTTGGCATTGAACATCTTGCTGATAAGAAAATTGTGGAACTGAGCGGTGGAGAGCATCAGCGTGTAGCTCTGGCCCGGGCAATTATTACTGAGCCCGAAGTGCTGCTTCTGGATGAGCCTTTCAGTCAGCTGGACGCCTTGCTAAAAACTCAATTCCGGGCAGATTTAAAGCATTTATGTGATCATTTGGGTATCACTATTATCCTTGTTTCACATGACCCGGTGGATGGACTAACCCTTGCCAATAAAATGATTATTCTGAAGGATGGCAAACTTATTGAATCGGGAAGGCCGGAAGATATTTATGCTAATCCTTCGCATATTTATACCGCAAAACTATTAGGAAATGCCTTTGTACTTCCTGCTGAAGAGGCGAGGGTTTTAGGCATAAGAACTAAAATGAATACGGTGATGATTTATCCCGAATGGGTACAGCTTAAAAGTGGCTGGAGCAGTAGAAGCTATTTGGTTAAAGAGGTATTTTTTAAAGGGTTCTATGAGGACCTATTGCTGGAGAGAAATGGGATTGAGTTGATTGCTATTAATCAGAAACCGGGGAGTTATGAGAAGGGGGATAGGGTGCAGGTGATTATAAACCGTTATCTGGAGTTTGACTAGGATTATAGGATTATAGGATTATAGGATTATAGGATTTTAGGATT
>CAYHGN010000083.1:0-11925 GCA_964356005.1 uncultured Sphingobacterium sp. | reverse complement strand
CCTATAATCCTAATCCTACCATCCTATAATCCTAATCCTACCATCCTATAATCCTTTAATCCTAGTACTTAGATAGTCTCCAACCTCACTAGTCTTATACGCTTTATTTTTACCCGAAATATCCTCAGTTACTATACCTTCAGCGAGTGATTTATTTACCACTTCCCTAATCAGTTCTGCTTCATCTTTTAATCCGAATGCATCTTCGAACATCATTGCGGCAGAAAGGACAGTCGCCAAAGGATTGGCAATATCTTTTCCTGCAGCCTGAGGGTATGAGCCATGTATAGGCTCAAATAAGGACGTATGTAAGCCCATTGATGAAGATGGCATTAATCCCATTGATCCGGAAATAACCGATGCCTCATCTGTTAGAATATCACCGAAAAGGTTTTCAGTGATTATTACATCATAAGAGCTTGGCCATTGAACAAGGCGCATGGCCACTGCATCTACAAATTCATAACTTACAGTAACCTCCGGATAATCTTTTTCCATATCCTGAACAGTTTCCCGCCATAAACGTGAACTTTCAAGAACGTTCGCTTTATCCACGCAGCATAATTTCTTTGAGCGCTTCATCGCCATCTCAAATCCCAGTTTCGCGAGGCGGATAATCTCAGCTCTGGTATAAGTACAGGTATCAAATGCGGTATTTCCATTGTCTTTTCTACCGCGCTCACCAAAGTAAATTCCACCTGTCAATTCACGAAGAATAATCAAATCTGTTCCTTCAATGCGTTCTCTTTTCAAGGGAGAGTTGTCAATTAATGAAGGGAAAGTATAAGTTGGGCGCACATTTGCGAACAAACCCAGTTTCTTACGCATCTTCAGTAAGCCCTGCTCCGGACGAACAGGAGCTTTAGGATCATTGTCATATTTAGGATCACCTATTGCACCAAACAAGATTGCATCAGCAGCCATACAAACCTCATGTGTTGAATCAGGATAAGGTTCGCCAACAGCATCAATAGCACATGCCCCTGTTAATGCAGATGTCCAATTGATTTCATGATTGAATTTCTTTGCAATGGCATTACATACTTTTACTGCCTGATCAATTACTTCAGGGCCTATCCCGTCTCCGGCTAAAAGGGCGATATTTAATTTCATCTTTTAAGTTATAAGTATTAAGTTATAGGTTATAAGTTATAAGTTATAAGTAGTAGGTTATAAGTATGGTAAAAACTTTAAATGAGGATAAATATCCTTGTTAATATCAATTACTAACCAGTAACAACCAACCAACTAACCACCAAATAATATTAAGTATTAAGTATGGTAAAATTTTTACTATGATGATAATTGTACATGTGAATATTAATTTACTAACAACCAACAACCAACCAACTAACCACTAAATAATATTAAGCATTTTCTGTGTCGCTTTGATCGCACAAACGGTTTGGTCTGAATCAAGTCCGCGGGTGATGAATTTTTTAGTGGGTGTTTCCCAGGTAATAATTGTTTCGCATAAGGCATCTGTGTTGCTGCCTGGTGCAATTCTTACCGCATAGTCAATTAACTTAGGAAGACATGCCATTTTTTTAACATACACCTTGCCAAGGGCTTTCATAAAAGCATCAAATTGCCCATCGCCCTGAGCATTTTCTTCAAACAATTCCCCATTAATACGCACAGCAATTGTTGCTGAAGGCCTTAAGCCTTTCGAATGTGTTAATACATAGGAATCAATCACTACTTTATCTATAGTTGAAGGACTGTTTAAGACATCAGAAATGATATACGGAAGGTCTTCCTTGGTTACTGTTTCTTTCATGTCTCCGAGTTCGATAACACGTTGCGTAACTTTTTTCAGATCCTGATCACTCAGTTTAAGGCCTAATTCCTGAAGATTTTTCTCAATATTTGCCTTGCCGGATGTTTTACCTAAGGCATAAGTACGCTTTCTGCCAAAGCGCTCGGGAAGCAGATCGTTAAAATAAAGGTTATTTTTACTATCTCCATCGGCATGAATACCGGCAGTTTGCGTGAACACATTATCACCTACGATTGGCTTGTTTAAAGGAATTCTTATCCCTGAGAAAGTTTCTACCAATTTACTTACTGTGTAAATTGCTTCCTCATTAATATTGATTTCAACTTCAGGCATAAAATCATTGATAGCTGCAACAGCACTGGCCATGCAGGCATTTCCTGCCCGTTCACCCATACCGTTAACAGTTAAATGTAAACCATCAGCTCCTGCTTTTATAGCTTCAAGAATATTGGCATTGGCAAGATCGTAATCGTTGTGGGCATGAAAGTCAAAATGAATGTTAGGATATCTGGCTTTAATCTGCGAAATATATTCGAAGGTTTCAGAGGGTGTCAGCACTCCGAGGGTATCGGGTAGCAGAACCCTTTTTATGGCTTGGCCTGAAAGAAAATCAAGATATTGAAAAACATATTCAGGAGAACTGCGCATGCCATTACTCCAGTCCTCGAGGTAAACATTACTTGCAATTCCATGTTTTGCAGCCAGGTTAACTATATCAGCAATTTCAGCAAAGTGTTGCTCCGGTGTCTTCTTCAGTTGATGAATTAAATGATTTAAAGACCCCTTGGTCAGAAGGTTTTGAACTTTAACTCCCGCCTTAGCCATCCATTCAATTGAAACTCCCTGGTCTACGAATGAAAGTACTTCAATCCTGTCAGTATGACCATGAGCATCTGCCCAATCCATAATGGCCTTCACTGAAGCAAATTCACCATCCGAAACTCTAGCAGATGCCACCTCTACACGGTCAACCCTGAGTTCCTCAAGGAGAAGCTGAGTGATTGTAAGTTTTTCCGAAATAGAAAACGACACTCCAGAGGTTTGTTCACCATCACGGAGTGTTGTATCCATTATCTCTATTTTCTTCTTTCCCATTAGTATGGTTTTGTTTATATCGGGAGGTTGGATGCAAATTGTTCTATTTCCGGCTTGATATTTACGAGATAATCAATGTCATCAAAGCCGTTGATCATATTGCTTTTTTTGTATGAGCTGATATCAAATGATTCCTTTTCACCTGTAGAAAGAATACTAATTGTCTGTTCCGGTAGGTTCACTTCAATTTCTGCTTTTGGATCTGCTTCAATCGCCTGGAATATTTTATCGGCAAATTCAGGGCTAACCTGTACCGGTAAAACCCCGATGTTCAGGCAATTGCCTTTGAAAATATCTGCAAAAAAGCTGGACACTACACATCTGAATCCATAATCATAAATTGCCCATGCAGCATGTTCCCTTGAGGATCCGGAACCAAAGTTCTTTCCACCAACCAGAATTTTACCACTGTAAATTGGGTTATTTAGTACGAATTCTGCTTTCGGACTATCGTCTGTATTATATCTCCAATCGCGGAAAAGGTTATCCCCGAATCCGACACGTTCTGTTGCTTTTAAGAAGCGGGCAGGAATGATCTGATCAGTATCCACGTTTTCAATTGACAATGGAACTGCAGAACTTCTTATTATGTTGAATTTATCGTAAGCCATTTTTTATCTCTATTATGCGAAATTTCGCTGGTTATTGAATTAAAGTTCTCGGATCAGTTACTACTCCGGTTACTGCAGCAGCAGCTGCAACGAGCGGACTTGCCAGCATGGTTCTGGAACCGGGCCCCTGACGTCCTTCAAAATTCCTGTTCGAAGTACTGACAGCATATTTTCCAGGCGGGATTTTATCATCATTCATAGCCAGACATGCAGAACATCCCGGTTGACGCAGAGTAAATCCAGCCTCAGTGAAGATATCCAGCAAGCCTTCATGCTCAATTTGTTTTTCAACTATATGCGATCCTGGAACAAGCCATGCAGTAACATTTTCTGCTTTCTTTCTTCCTTTTACTATGGAAGCAAAAGCTCGGAAATCTTCAATTCTACCATTGGTACAGCTGCCAATGAATACATAATCAACCGGTTTTCCCATCATGGCTTCACCTTCCTGGAAACCCATATAGTTTAATGATTTGGCAAATGTTGCTGCCCCACCTTCAACTTCCCCTGCTTTAGGAATTGAGTTCGAAATACTCATACCCATTCCCGGATTAGTTCCGTAGGTAATCATTGGCTCAATGGTAGAACCATCATAAGTAAATTCCTTATCAAAAACTGCATCAGCATCTGTTTTCAGACTCTTATAATAAGCCAGTGCTCTGTCCCATGCTTCACCTTTCGGACTAAATTCGCGGCCTTTCACGTAATTGATGGTAGTTTCATCAGGTGCAATCATACCACCACGTGCACCCATTTCAATACTCAGGTTACATACAGTCATACGGCCTTCCATACTCATGTTTTCGAATACTTCGCCCGCATACTCAACAAAATATCCTGTAGCGCCAGAAGTACTTAGTTGTGATATGATAAACAATGCTACATCTTTTGGAGTAACCCCTTTACCGAGCTTGCCATTGATGTTTATTCTCATCTTCTTTGGCTTCGGCTGCATAATGCACTGGGTCGTAAGCACCATCTCAACTTCAGAAGTTCCGATGCCAAAAGCGATTGCACCAAACGCTCCATGAGTTGAAGTATGTGAATCACCACAAACAATGGTTGCACCCGGTTGTGTGATCCCATATTCAGGGCCAACAACGTGAACGATACCATTTTTCTGATGCCCTAAACCCCAGTAACTGATTCCATGTTCTTTTGAATTGGATTCTAGCGCTTTCAACTGATTGGCTGAAAGAGGATCTGCCACCGGTAAATGCTGATTGATAGTGGGGGTATTGTGATCTGCCGTAGCAAATGTGCGTTCAGGATAAAGTACCTTTAGTCCTCTGCTTTTAAGACCAAGAAAAGCTACCGGACTTGTAACTTCATGAACCATATGACGGTCAATAAATAACACATCAGGCCCACCTTCAATCTTACGAATCACGTGAGAATCCCACACTTTGTCAAACAATGTATTGCTCATATATTTTAGTATTTAGTACTTTGTACTTAGTATTTAGTACTCAGTATTTAGTATTTAGATATTAACCGATTTCAAACTTATAGCCTACCACTTATAACTTATTACTTATAACCTACCACTTACAACTTCTATACAAACTTATTCAGTGCATCCAGATAAGCATTTGCAGAAGCACGCACGATATCTGTACTGAAACCATAGCCTTTGTAGGATTTGCCTTCATTTATTACAAGCATATCCACTTTACTCACATCATCGCTTCCACTGTGTATCGCATGTATATTAAACTCTTTAATATTGAAGCTTTTGCCAATAATTTTTTCAATTGCTTTAATTGTCGCATCTACCGGTCCGTTTCCTGCTGAAGTAGCTTCATGGACAATACCTTTGTAAAATAATTTTATGGTTGCCTCCGGACTTGCCTGATCGCCGCAGCTTACCTGCAAACTCTTGATAGAAAGGCCGTCTTTATAATTTGACTCGGCCTTATCGCCCATTAACAGTAGAATATCATCATCCCTGATTTCTTTTTTGCCATCAGCCATGGTCAGGAATTTATCATAAACCTGATCCAGATCTATACGTTCAATAGTATATCCCAAACGCTCGAGATGATGGTTTAAAGCATGTCTTCCACTGCGTGCAGTAAGGATAATCTCAGACTGATCTATACCCACATCTTCCGGATTGATGATTTCATAAGTCTCACGGTGTTTTAAAACACCATCCTGATGAATCCCTGAACTATGTGCAAATGCATTCTTTCCAACAATAGCTTTATTCGGCTGAACAGGCATACGCATCATCCTGCTTACCATTCCGCTTAGCTCATAAAGATGCCTGCTATTTACCTTATGTGTAAAATGAAGATTTTTGTGAGTCTTTAGTATCATCACAATTTCTTCTAAAGCCGTATTCCCGGCACGCTCACCGATTCCATTGATTGTACATTCTACCTGTCGCGCACCATTTTGTATACCTGCAATACTATTGGCAGTAGCCAGTCCCAAATCATTATGGCAATGAACTGAAATGATAGCCTGGTCAATGTTTTTAACATTCTCTTTAAGGAACCGGATCTTTTCGCCGTATTGTTCAGGCAGGCAATATCCGTTCGTGTCCGGAATATTTACCACCGTAGCTCCTGCAGCAATAACAGCTTCGACCATTTGGGCCAGGAATATATTATCAGCTCTACCGGCATCTTCTGCATAGAACTCAATATCTTCAACAAAACTTTTGGCATATTTTACAGCCTCAATAGCACGTTCGAGTACTGCCTCTCTGGTACTGTTGAATTTATATTTAATATGGTTGTCAGATGCACCGATACCAGTGTGGATCCTTGGTCGTTTTGCAAACTTTAAGGCTTCAGCAGCGCAATCAATGTCCCCTTTATTTGCACGGGTGAGCGCACAAATTACCGGCTCACGAATTGCTTTTGAGAGTTCAACCACACTTTGAAAATCACCCGGACTTGAAATAGGGAAGCCGGCTTCAATAATATCTACCCCAAGTTTTTCAAGGGCTTTTCCTATTTCGATCTTTTCAACGGTAGATAACTGACATCCGGGTACTTGTTCTCCATCCCTTAAGGTGGTGTCAAAAATATAGATGCGGTTTGGGTCGTGTAACATATTTTTTTATTTAACAGAGCATTTTACTCTATTTCCTGCCTGAATTCAGTGGCTCTGATCTAAAATGAAGGGGATCAAGCCCCGTCAAAAACTTTATATATTATTGTGCTTTCGTAATTTTCAATTGTTTCCAGATGGTTTAACAGATAATCAGTGTCGTTATAACCTGTAATTATCGCTGAACCATCCTGGGTGATCATTTCTGACCTTTCTTTTGCTGGTGTAGACTGAATTAGCCTGGAAAGGCCAATACCATATTGCCCATGTCCGATATCTTCTGCATCAAATTCAAGAACCTCGTCAAAAACCGAAGCCTCATCAGAATACAGACTTTGCCAATATGAAAGAGTTTCTTCTGCACTTTCACTTTCCTGCATAATTCTATTGTTGCGCAGGTATTCGAAAGTAGTCTCATCAGGAGCAATGAGTCCGCCAAGAGCCCCAATTTCCCTGCTCATATTGCAGACAGACATCCGGCCTTCCATATCCAAATCAAGAATAGTATCTCCTGAATATTCAATAAAATATCCATTGGCTTCTGCTGCAGATATTTCTGATAGCAGGAAATGATTTATATCCTTTGCTCCAAGTCCTTTTGCCAATTTTCCATTTACTTCTACCTTCATCCGCTTTGGCTTGTTTATCAGCAGACATTGGGTTGCCAACACCTGTTCTACCAATAATTCACTAATATTTATAGATAATACTCCCAGAGCACCCAAATCATCTGAATGATTCTGATCGAAAATCAGGGTCTGTCCCGGAAATGCAGTCAAAGTTTCTGTTTCATCAATAAGATTCTGTTCAAACTTTTCTAAACCGAAATCAAGACAATTCCTGTTATATAAATCAAGTTGAAATCGCGAAAGATCTGATACTGGCAAATGCTGGCTATAAGCGGGATCTTTCAGAATCAGTGTTTGTGCTGGTCTGAAAACTGAGATATTACGTTTTCGTAATCCTTCAAAAGCTCTGGCACTCGTTACCTTATTAATGAGGTGAGCATCAATATATAAAGTGTCGGGAAACCCGGCATTTCTGCTGACAACATGTTTATTCCAGATTTTATCAAACAGGGTATTTGCCATGGTTTGTAGGTTATAAGTTGTAGGTTTTAAGTTTATGCACTACGGCATTTTACTTATATCCTACAACTTAGTACTCATAACTTATTACTTATAACTTATTACTTCTCCGGTTGATTTTCAGGTCGTAAACTTCTTACTGCCTGACCTGCCTGCCAGATTTCGCTGTCGTGAAGTGTTTTAAGCTCTGCCTCAAGTTTTACACGGTAGTCAGGCTGACTGTTCAATTTGATAGTACGTTCAGCTTCTTTACCTGATGCTACACTCTCATATAATTCATCAAATACAGGCTGGGTAGCATCCCGGAAACGTCCTTTCCAGTCTAAAGCACCACGTTGTGCAGTAGTTGAGCAATTCGCATACATCCAGTCCATCCCATTTTCTGCTACCAATGGCATCAGACTTTGAGTCAGTTCTTCAACAGTTTCGTTGAATGCCTCAGAAGGTGAATGACCGTTTCTGCGAAGGGTATTATACTGTGCTTCGAAAATGCCTGCGATTGCACCCATCAAAGTTCCACGCTCACCGGTTAAATCAGAGTAAACTTCTTTACGGAAATCAGTTTCGAACAGGTATCCTGATCCGACACCAATTCCTAATGCAATTGCACGTGTTCTTCCTTTTCCTGTTGCATCCTGGTGAATTGCGAATGATGAATTCAAACCTTTTCCAGCTAAAAACAGACGGCGTAATGATGTACCTGATCCTTTTGGAGCGACCAGAATCACATCAACATCCGCAGGAGGGATAATACCTGTCTTCTCTTTGTATGTGATGCCAAATCCATGAGAAAAATAAAGTGCTTTTCCGGGAGTAAGGTATTTTTTTATCGTTGGCCAAAGTGCAATCTGTCCTGCATCTGATAACAGGTATTGAATGATTGTACCTTTTTCGGCAGCTTCTTCAATTTCAAACAAAGTTTCGCCCGGAACCCATCCGTCAGCAACAGCTTTATCCCAGGTTTTTGAATCTTTACGCTGTCCGATAATCACTCTGATGCCATTGTCGCGCAAGTTTAATGCTTGTCCGGGACCCTGAACACCATAACCGATAATTGCTACAGTTTCATCCTTCAGAACTTCACGAGCCTTGTCTAAGGGGAATTCTTCGCGGGTTACTACCTCTTCTGTAACTCCACCGAAATTGATCTTTGCCATATTGTTTTGTTTTTACTTTTTGTTTTTTATTTTATGATTTTGATTAATACTTATCACATTACTGGGCTTACATTGTGAATATCCGCTGACCTTTATTCAGGTATTCATTTTCATTAACATCCTCACCAGGTTCTGCTTTTTCAAATTCACGTAGTTTGCGGTTAAAGCCATCACTGTTCTTGATAATGGCTACACGTGCACTGCGTACAAACTCTATGAGTCCGAATGGTTGCAGGATTCTGATCAGGGCATCCGTTTCTTCACGGTGGCCTGTCGTTTCAAATACCGTATAATCCTTGCGGATCACGACTGCCCTTGCACCATTTTCACGAAGTAAACGTTCCACACTTGCTTTCTCTGCAATAATATCTGTAGGTACTTTATAAAGAGCCATTTCCTGCCAGATAATATCATCGTTGGTGTTGAAGTATACTTTCAGAACTTCAACCTGCTTTTCAATTTGCCTGGAAAGCTTTCTGACTACATCTTCTGTTTCATGAACCACAATATTAAATCGGTGAATACTCTCGATCTCAGAAGGCGAGGTGTTAAGGCTGTGGATATTTATTTTGCGACGGGTAAAGATGATCGCTATCCGGTTAAGGAGTCCAATCTGATTCTCTGTGTAAACGGTAATGGTAAATTCCTGTTTAGCCTCAGCCCGGCCCCCGTCCGTACCGGCACGGGCGGGCTCTCCTGAGGAGAGGGAGGCTGGTGTGCTATTAATTTTATTTGAATCCATATAATTTTCTTTAGCCTCCTCTTTGGGGAGGTTGGTGGTGCTTTTTATTTCAATCTGATCTCGCTCACACTGCATCCCTGTGGTACCATAGGAAACACATTATTCTCCTTGGTAACCATCACTTCGAGCAGGAATGAACCTTTGTGTTCAAGCATTTCTTTTAAAGACGAGGAAATCTCCCCACGCTCTGAAATACTTTTTCCTTTAATGCGGTAGGCTGCAGCGAGGGCAACAAAATCAGGGCTTTCTATATCAACGAAGGAATAGCGGTGCTGATTAAAAAGCTCCTGCCATTGTCTAACCATCCCCAGAAATCTATTATTCAGAATCATGATCTTCACATTGATGTTGCTCTGCATAATTGTACCCAATTCCTGAAGGGTCATTTGAAATCCACCATCACCGATTACAGCAACAACTGTACGCTCCGGGGCACCAAATTTTGCTCCTATGGCCGCTGGTAAGGCAAATCCCATAGTTCCAAGGCCACCGCTGGTTACATTACTTCTGGTTTTATTCAATTTAGCATACCTGCAGGCTACCATCTGGTGCTGGCCTACGTCGGTAACGATAATCGCCTCGCCATGTGTTAACTCATTTAGTTGATTAATGATTTCGCCCATAGTCAGTTCACCGGAAGCCGGACGTAATTCATCATTAATTACTGCTTCGATTTCTTTCTGTTCGAAATCTCTGAATTTTTGTACCCATTCAGGATGTTCTTTCTGTTGAATAAGTGCTGTTAGGGCAGGTAAGGTTTCTTTACAATCGCCCCATACCGGAACTGTTGTCTGTACGTTTTTATCAATTTCAGAAGGGTCAATATCCAGATGTATGATCTTAGCCTGTTTTGCATATTTATCAAGGCGGCCGGTAACCCGGTCATCGAATCTCATTCCAATGGCAATCATTACATCACATTCATTGGTCAGAACATTAGGCCCGTAATTTCCATGCATTCCAAGCATTCCCACATTCAATGGGTGATCTGTTGGGATAGCCCCGGCTCCCAGAATAGTCCATGCTGCGGGAATTCCACTCTTTTCAACGAATGCTTTGAATTCCTGTTCAGCCTCACCCAGAATTACTCCCTGTCCCCACAATACAAATGGCTTTTTGGCCTGATTAATCAGGGCTGCCGCCTGTTCTATATATTCGTTGCGGATGAGTGGTTTAGGACGGTAGCTTCGAATGTGATTGCATGGGGTATAACCGCTATAATCAAATTTCTGTATCTGAGCATTTTTCGTAATATCGATTAATACCGGTCCTGGTCTTCCACTTCTCGCGATGTAGAAAGCCTTACTGATTACCTCCGGGATTTCAGTGGCATCAGTGACCTGGTAGTTCCACTTTGTAACAGGGGTGGTGATATTGATTACATCTGTCTCCTGAAATGCATCAGTGCCCAGAAGATGTGCGAATACCTGTCCGGTAATACAAACCAGTGGAGTACTGTCAATCATAGCATCAGCTAAACCTGTGACCAGATTGGTAGCACCGGGGCCGCTGGTTGCGAATACCACACCCACCTTACCTGAAGTTCTTGCAAAACCCTGACCAGCGTGAATTCCGCCCTGCTCATGCCTTACCAGAATATGGTTTAATTTTTCTTTGTAATCATACAATGCATCATAGATCGGCATAATTGCCCCACCAGGGTATCCGAATATTACTTCGGTTCCTTCGGCGATCAATGCTTCGAGAAGTGCTACAGAACCCGATACTTCAATCGTTTCAACTCCTGTAGGGTTACTCAATGCCTGCTGCTCAATTTCCATAATTAGTTATTTATGTGTTTGTATCAATGATGAGATGAATCGATTCATCTCATTATTTCATTAATCTTCATCGGTAACGCAACCTTCGCTGGCGTTCTTTACCTGTTTAAAATATTTAAATAACACTCCGTTCTTAACAGGAGGTGCCGGCTGCTGCCATAATTTTCTCCTGTGTTCCATTTCTTCGGCTGTGATCATCACATCGATTGAGTTTTTGTTCGCATCAATCTGAATGATATCTTCATCCTTCACAAGACCAATATTTCCGCCTTCAAAAGCTTCCGGGGTAATATGTCCAACTACAAAACCATGTGTTCCACCAGAGAAGCGGCCATCTGTAATTAATGCAACTGAAGCACCCAGGCCAGCTCCGAAGATTGCAGAGGTTGGCTTAAGCATTTCGGGCATACCCGGAGCCCCTTTAGGCCCAACATTCCTGATGACAACAACATCACCAGCCTTTACTTTGCCGCTGCCGATTCCATGGATCAATTCAAATTCGCCATCAAATACACGTGCCGGACCAGTGAATGATTCACCTTCTTTGCCGCTTATTTTGGCAACAGAGCCCTGAGGTGCAAGGTTGCCATATAGCATTTGTAAATGCC
>CAYHGN010000082.1:0-15988 GCA_964356005.1 uncultured Sphingobacterium sp. | reverse complement strand
CCAATACTAAAAAAATGCATGTCATCCGATAAAATCGGATCCAGCGAAAGCTGGAACCTCATTTTGCCTATCCTATAATTTTGATAAAACAGTGGGCATGCTTTTAAAACGTTAATAAATTCCCATTTTAATTTATATATAGCACATTTGACTATAATATTAATTTTAACCGGACACTAATGAAAATATACTGTTAACCTGTGCTTCTTAGCGTATTGGCGAGCACCACTGAGTGGAAGGCCAGCGACACTCTAAGAAATAGTAGCATTCTTCAGTCATTGATATGTACCTTGTTAAGTCTGCAAACAAAAAAGCCTGCAATAGCTCCTTTACTTCACTGTAATGGCCTTCATAAACCAAACGGGATCGCAGCGGCAGCTTTGCCGCAATGTAAATAGAATCTAAACTGAATGTCATCCTGACGAATTCAGCAACAATTTGTTAGGTTTGATAATTAAATTAATTGTTGCCAACTCCAATTAATAACAATTCATGTTTCTATCCTATTTGTTTCATGGAATATCAAACATCTTTCACAGAAAGAGAACAAATAGATTATACCTATCATTTGGTGAGAACTGCTTAACCGATAATATTTTAAGCAGGTACGGACTTAAATCTTTCACAACACCGTTTTCTCATTGCAGATCTAATATTGAGTATATTTTGGAACTGGAGAGAAACAATTATGAGAATTTTGTAAGTGGCGAATTTCTCAAATATGGAGACTTAAACGGAAAACCTGTCCCCCGACTTAAAACTGATTTAATCTTAAAAAATAATTACCATCATTTACATAAAAATGGCATTGAATTTCCCAGTCAGGATGTTATTAAAAATCAGAAGTACTGGCAAAAGGTTGTTGGGAGAGCAGTTAAATTAAAGTCATTTCTGGGTAAAGGAAAATACATTCTCCTGTATCACCACAGAGTTTGTGAAGACGTTGATTTCGAAATGCTTTTAAAACATCTGTCTGACTTGAAAAAGTATTATTCTACTGAAGAAAATGAATGTCAGGTTGTTTTATTTAAGCAAATTATCATCCCTAAAGAATCAAATAAAAAGCTTGTTTACCAAAAGATTGACGATATCCATATTTTTGATTTTCATACGTATTATACCTGGACTGGAAGAGATCAAAGGAAGTATTGGGCATTTATAGACGATTCCCTGATTAGTAAAATGCTGAAAGTAGTAAAAACTATTTAATCTAATTCGTTTAATTGTCATTCTGACGAATTCAGAATCGGCTAGCAGGACCGATAGGACAGAGAACCTGCTTTTCAAATACCCTTTTAAACTCCCTTAATTCATTTTTATCGAATACTCTTATTTATAGCAAGTATTTGAATTTTCTTCTGAGCGAAATTCCTTGAAGGCTTAAGTCTTTTTTTATTATCCGACCCACCATACATGCACTTTTTACGTAATTAAATAGATAATCTTTTGAATACTTCATTCCGGAAGAATTTTGTATTATTTTAGCCGGATTGACCTAGCCATAACATTAGGCACAATATTTCGTTATCTTCAACATAGAATTTAATTTATAGTTAAAACATGAATACATTAAATAAAATATTATATACTCTCGCGTTATTCGCATTACCCATTATCTCATTTGCCCAAAATAATGAGGATGAATCCCCTGTTGCAAACTGGCAAAACCTCGACTTAAAAAATGATGGTGTTTTTGGTATCAGTACCGAGAGGGCCTATGCTGAAATTCTGAAAGGTAAACGATCATCTCCAATTATAGTTGCAGTTATTGATGGTGGAATTGATACTGAACATGAAGACCTGAAAAAGGTGTTGTGGATTAACCAGAAAGAAATACCTGGTAATGGGATTGATGATGATAAAAATGGCTATATCGATGATATTCACGGCTGGAATTTTATAGGTTCTGCTAAAGCCAATATCCATTATGATAATATGGAAGTTATCCGTCTTATTAATAAACTGCAGCCTAAATATGCCTCTGCATTGAATTCTACCCCTTTTACTGAAGAAGAAAGAAAGGAATTTCAGGCCTATAAAAAATTGGTGACTGATTACATGGCTAAATTGCAATCTGCACAAATCGGCCTTCAGAACACAACTATGATCAAAAAATATCTGGATGAAATCCTGGTTAAGCTGGGTAAGGATAACCCTACTGCAGATGATTTTGGTGAATACAAGGCCGCAAATGATGTAGAATCACAAGTGATTAAGTTTATAAGACCAGAATTGAAGAAGCGCGATTTCAAAAAATTCTATGATGAGCTTAAAGATGGTATCAAGTATTATGATACACAGGTAAAATACCACCTGAATGTTGATTATGACCCAAGGATGGATTCAGTTGGCGATGATTATGCCAACAGCAATGAGCGTTATTATGGAAATAATAATGTTACAGGACCTGATGCAGAACATGGTACTCATGTTGCCGGTATAGTTGGGGCAATACGTAATAATGATTTGGGTATTAAGGGAGTATCCGACAATGTCAAAATTATGGCTATTCGTACGGTCCCTGATGGTGATGAGCGTGATAAGGATGTTGCTAATTCTATCCGCTATGCGGTTGATAATGGTGCGAAGATTCTCAATATGAGCTTCGGAAAGGCTTATGCCTGGGATAAAAAAGTAGTTGATGAGGCTGTAAAACATGCAATTTCTAAGGGTGTACTATTGGTACATGCAGCAGGAAATGATGGTAAGAATACTGAAAAGGAGGATAATTTTCCAAACAGATTGTTTAATGACAGTACGGGTGTAACTATGGGAACTGCTCAGGGATGGATAGAGGTCGGAGCATCAGGTTGGAAGAATGATGAAGAACTAGTTGCCTCTTTTTCTAATTATGGTGGTAAGACTGTAGATGTATTTGCTCCGGGTGTTAAGATCAATTCTACGATGCCTGCTTCAACCTACAAAGAGAATGATGGTACCAGTATGGCTGCACCGGTTGTTTCAGGTCTTGCTGCAATGATCTGGTCACATTACCCACACTTTACTGCCATACAGATAAAGGATATTATTATGAATTCTGTTGTAAAAGTAGATCAGAAAGTTAAAATCAAAGAAGAAGGTGATAGTAAAAAAGTATTGCTGAGTGAAATTTCTGTTTCAGGTGGAATTGTGAACGCTTACAATGCTTTATTACTGGCAGAGAAAACAAACTCTACAGCAAGGGTAAAGTCAAAATAAATTATCGAAAGATATTATAGCATTAATAAAAAATGCACCACAAAAAATGGTGCATTTTTTTATGACTTTTTTTAATTAGTTTAAAATGACAGACCGGTTTTAAGTGTAAGATACTTTCCTTCCTTTGAGAAGCCATATCCGCTTGACAACAAAATTTTGTTATACAGATTAAGCCAAACTCCAGGGCCATATCCCTTATGCCATGTACTGCCATCAGGAAGGTCAGAATATACCCTGCCTGAGTCGAAAAATCCAAATAGTCCCATATCCCCTGTAAAAACATAGTTTCGAAAATGGGCGACTTTAAACCGTACTTCGGTGTTTTGATAAAGGTATGATCTTCCAGAAAAGCGATTATTTCGGAAGCCTCTTAAATTTGTATTGCTGCCTAATGAATTCGCCTGAAAAAATTTATAATCTCCGATATTTGCAGACGCCCCGATTCTTATTGCAGCAGTTACCGGAAAATTAAAATTGGGTGTAGCATAAAACGACAAATCGGTTTTTAATTGCATGTATCGGTTTTTAGTGTTTTCAAATTCATTGAAAAAATTAATTTCGTTTTTCCAGCGAACACCAGAGGTAGGAAACAATTTATTGTTTACAAAATCGATGTGAGCATAACTGCGTATTGTTCCATAACGTGAGGGTGCTTCAATGTCATCCCTGTCCGGGAAAGCAAACGTACTGACATACCGGTCGGCAGGCTTTTCAACCCTGAAGAATTCGTATCCCGGACCAATTCCAATTTTGAATGCCTCAGTAAACCGGTATTGAAGAAATGCTGAAATGCTCAGATTCTTGGTTCGAACCCTGTAGTAATCAATATGATTATCAATGTTTAGTGTAGAATTACCCTCTCCATAGTAATTGGAAGTATATTTCGGAGCATTAAGATGAGCCTTTAAAACCACATCCATGTTTTTTGAAAACAATGAATAAAAATTTGCATCATAGCGTAAGGAGTATGCTTCTGTTTTGGGTGCGTAATTTCCTGTCAGGCTCTGATCATAGCTATGGGGGAACTTTCTAAACCCGTAATGTTTCATTCCATATCCTCCTCCCAGAAAAAGTCCATCCTCTGCATTATAATCCAAAGAGGGAATTATCCCGCTTTTATCATAGTAAAAGGTGTTTTCTTTGTATTCATTAGCATAGGTTTCGTCAGACAGGCGTAGTGCGGTGTATGGCCCTGTTTTTATTGTGTTGTTTTCAGTTTTAAGATCATAGAAAAATGTCCTGCCGCTACTTGCATTATCAATGAATGCATCATTTTTTTCTCCTCCAACCACACGTACCTTAATACCGCCGTTCCCGGTTGAACCAGTTATCAGTATGCTATCACGTCCGTTTAAAGCAAACAGGTTAAGTTCATTGGTTTCTGAATTCTGGAACGTTCGGTAGTATAAGGGGCGGCTTACATGATCATTTGAATCGATCTTATGAATAGTAAGTCTGGTTGTGCTATCAAACCGTTCAATCTTAAAGAACTCTTTTTTATCTGAACCAATCACAGTTACTTCCTTTGCCAGCACTTTGTAGTATTCATTCGCAACTGAAAGCAATTGTCCGCGCCTGGATTTAAGTTTGGATATTATTTCTGCACCTGCTTCCTTAAAAACTTCTGAAGGCATTTTTTTTACTGCTTTTTCAATAACTTCATCGGTAAGATCTGCCTGTAACTGAATAGTAATTCTTTGCCAGTCTTCAAGAGAT
Organism: uncultured Sphingobacterium sp.; assembly: GCA_964356005.1. Classification (GTDB taxonomy): domain Bacteria; phylum Bacteroidota; class Bacteroidia; order Sphingobacteriales; family Sphingobacteriaceae; genus Daejeonella. Next base: position 11,074 of record CAYHGN010000082.1, on the reverse strand, counting down.
AATTCATTAAGCAGATTTCTATCAAGATTTCTGGCCGCAATAGAGAGCTCAGCTGGATCACCTATTTTGCTTTCGAACGATTGAATGTCTGGCAATACTTTGGTAATCATTCCGGGAATCAATCCGTCAAATTTAGTGAAGGCCTGATCGCGGTCTCTTGGGATTGGACGGTAAAGAACTCCATTTTCTTTTTCGAATTCGCCCCATCTCCACTGATCTTCATGCCTGTCCCAGTCGCCGATCAGAATGTCAAAAAGCCTGGATTTGAGGAACATGATCTGATCAATTTCATTATCGTTGTCTTTCCTCAATTTTTCGTACATTTTTGGGGTTCCCACAGCATTTTTCGCATTTCCGAACGAATTGAAGTCGGAAAGATCCTCATCCGGCCTGACTTCAATAATACCCAGTTTACCACCAACCTGTTGTATGTACGGACCAAGTAAGGTGGAGTATGGCATGTAAACCAATTCCGGGTTTGTATGATATATTCCAATAGCTTTTGCCATATCCGGTATCATTAAGGCCCCGTATGGATGAGCTGACGAGATTTGATCCTGTATCAGATCCTCGGCAAATGTTTTTAGAAATCCTTCAGGCAACAATGCAGCAGGATTTTTAGCTACAGTACGAAACTGGTACAAATTTTTATCTGCCCCCTGTAATTGAAGACTTGTCGTTTGCTTTCCACCTCCAAGCTTGATGGGAGTTAATCCCCCACCGAATGTCTTCATATCCAGATATTTCACATTAATCGGAATTGCCCAGGTATCCCTGTAATGTTCGCCAAAGAGGTATCGTTTAAACTTTCCGGCTTTAAAGGTGTCGCCTGCAATAATTATTTTGCTGCTGTCGGCATAGCTTATTATTTTTTCTTCCGCGCTTTTTTCTTCTGCTTTTACCTGTATCGCATAGAGCGGTGTCCTGTAAACTATTTTACCAGTAGAACCATCTCCAACCGGTTCCCAGAATTCGAGCCATGCTTGACCATTATTGTAGTAATTTAATCTGGCAAAGCCCTTCATTGCTCCTCCACCATATGTAAATAATGCATTATTCCCCTTTGTCATGGACGATGATTTTGAGCCTGCCCCACTTATAATGTGATTAATATCCTTATACTTATTAAATTGCAAGGCATGTTCATGTCCGCTGGCAATTACAATGTTTTGCTCATCTTCCAAAATAGATAAAAGTCCCCTTTTGAGTTGTTGATAATCTTTATTTGACAGGTCCTGTCTTGATACCCCATACTGTCGCATGAGCGGATAGATGGCACCAATAACAGGAAGTGGAATATAATAATTGTCTCGAAGAAGGGTCAAAGGAAACAGATAATCTTTAAGTGTGTAATAGCCTCCGTGGCGGCCATTGCTAAACAGCGGATGGTGCTGTGCCAGAATGATATTCTTTCCCTTGTTGCGCAAAATTATATCCTGAATTTGCTGTATTACTTCAAGCCGGCTTGAGGTGTTGCAACCATTGTCGGGCGCAATTGATTTGTCATGCTTTGTAAGCCACCATTCAGAGTCGATCGCAATAACTATCAGGTCATTATTTAACTGGATTTCAACCGGTCCCCCACAGCCATTGCTGGGCATTAACACATCACCTGAATTAAGATATTGTTCAATATACTCCTCTTGTCGGTTTATAGCCGCCAGGCCACCAATCCGGCTTTCATTCCAGTCGTGGTTCCCCGGGACAAATATTTTGCGTCCTCTAAAATCCTTTACAACGTTCATCTGCTCATTGATCCTTCGCTCTTTTTCTTCGCGATCAGGGGCGTCAGCTTCAGGCAATCCGGTCTCATAAATATTATCGCCAAGAAAGATCACAACATCTTCCGGATGAGAATTATTTACTATTCCTGTATCAGTTACAAATTTGATTCGTGTAGTATCTTTGTTAAATATCTGGGTTTGTAAAAGCTTTAACACAGGTTCCTGTCTGTCCTTTTCAGGGATACCACCATCCCCGATAAGGAAAACAGAATATTTTAGCTTTAAAGTGTCAGGGCTGTTTGCAGTTTCCCATCCCCTTTGCGTTTTATCATAAAACGGTTTTAAGCTGGTACATCCATTCAAAAGGATTGTACCTGCCAGAACTAGGGTAACAATTAGATACTTAGTTCTCATATTCAAGCTCAATGATATTCCCGATTCCTGATTTACCTCCTTCATTGGAAATGTAAAGCTTACCATTGGGTGAAAAAGCAATTCCTTCAGGTTGCTTATATTCGGGACCGGAAAATTGAATAAGCTTTTTGAGGACGCCTTCAGGAGTTAGAACAAGTATAAGCCCGTTAATAGCTGAAAGAATATATGTTTCTCCGCTTGTTTCATTGATTGCAAGTGCAGATGAACGAAAAACCTTGTTCATATTGTGATTTCCCAGTGCTTTTAGGAACTTCTTTGAACTTTCTTCCAAAGCATCACCCTCGAACTGTGCCTCTATTTCAGCCAGATGAATGGTATAAACTGGCTTTGACTGCAGGGTCATTGTTTTGAGGTCAAGACCATATATTTCTTTAGTTGTTTTGTCCTCATCCAGTCCCGCATCTTTTGGAGCAATAAGTAAACGATGGTTCTTTGCGTCATAGGCCAGTCCTTCAATATCATTTTTTGAAGAAAATGTTGTCTTAAATGATTTGATAACCGGCTTTGAAGATTCGAAATTCTGGATATGATGCATTAATCCTTTGCTGGTAATTGTGTAGATGTCCTTCCCTACTTTTACCAGGTCTTCATAGTCATCTTTCTCTGCAAAGGCTTGTTTTTTGATGATCCTGTTTTGATTTATATTGTAATAAAAAAGTTTTCCTTCTTCATCCTGTATAGCTATTAATACAGAATCGTTCAGAAATGTAATTCCTGAAATTTCACTCAGTTCTACCGGAAGTTCATGTACTGTACTTTCTTTTGGTGTTATAACTTTATCATTAGATTTATCTCCACCTACTATTTTGTCTTTAATAGGGTTGTTGCATGAAATTATGGCTAATGCCATAATAAGGGTAAAAAGTCTGAACATTTTTTAAAAGTTAAGTATTGATTATTTGCTATAATCATACCAAACTGAGCAGGATTTTTTTTATTAACATATGATGGCATAGTTTTTTCTTGTTGATAATTATTTATTTGATTTTTTAGAAACCAGAATGAACTTAAAATGATATCACAAATCAGCTTAAGTTCATTAGAGTTACATAACCCGAAAAATTAAACTACGACACATGAAGAACAATACTGTTGTTAAAGACGCTGAAGAGTATGTTTTCACCCTTTTCAGGGATAAACTTCCAAATGATTATGTTTATCATAATTTTAATCATACTGAGACGACCGTAAAAGCATGTAAAAGGCTTTCCAAGTCATATAACATGACAAGTCGTGATTATGAGGTGCTGATGCTTGCAGCATGGTTTCATGACACCGGATATGTAAATACTTATGATGGACATGAAGAAGAAAGCGTCAAATTTATGAAAGCTTATCTACATGGAAACTATCCGGACGATAGTATAAGAGAGATTGAGGATCTGATTTTATCAACTAAATTCCAGACAGTTCCTGACGGCTCAATGCAGGAAATTCTTCACGATGCTGATTATGTTAGTTTGGGTAGTAAGAATTTTAACCTCCGCGCCGAATTGTTACAGATAGAGTGGGAACGTATCCTCAATAAAACCTATACAGAAGACGAATGGGCGGAAATTCAGCTAAAATTCCTTATTGAAACTAATTTTAAAACGGAGGATGCCGTATTAAAATATAATGAGCAGAGATTAGAGAATATCATACAACAGCGTAATAAAATAAAGGAGAAGCAGTCCAGATTACTTAAAGAGGCAGAAAAGACTCAGGCAAAACCAGTAAAAGAAGGAAGAGGAATTGAAACCCTTTACCGTTCTGTCTATGATTATCATATCAATCTGACATCAATAGCGGATAATAAGGCGAATATGATGATTAGTATTAATACGATCATTATTTCCATTGTGATAACACTTTTTGGCACAGGATTTACTTTTTCAACACAGAGTGAGTTAAGTAGTGTAAGATTTGTTTTTCCGATGGCTTTCCTGCTCTTAACCAGTTTGCTTACAGTAGTTTTCGCCATTTTATCAGCAAGGCCAAATGTTACTAATAAAGAAAAATTTGAACTAAATAAAAAAGATAGCAGTATTTTATTCTTTGGAAATTTTGCTCAGTTAAAATTGAAGGAATTCGTTGACCGTATAGAAGAACTCAAGAACGAGAAGAATGACTTGTATAATAGTATGTCTGTAGATATATACTATCTGGGTACTGTGCTGGTTAAAAAATACAGATACCTGAGCTGGTCTTATAATATATTTATGTTTGGAATGGTGATGTGTGCCGTAGGATTCGTAGTTATTATGATGTTTTCTTATTAGATGTTAATTCTTGGGCATTTGTGACTTCTGGTATAAAACTCATATCGTCAAGTGTAATGTAACGATATTCCACTTCGCCCATAAATTCATAAACTTCCATGCCTGTGCGAAGTTTCTCCCAATGGAACCATTGCTCAAGGTTTTGCCTGTCCTTTATTTTGGACAAGTATTTATCTGTTAAAAGAATATAGTTGTAATCTACAATGGCATTCTTAAGCAGTTTATGGGCAATAATTACATCCGTTCCAAGTAATTTAATACGGCCTTTAATATTTGCAGTGCTGATATGGCCATAATGGATTATTATTTTCAGTCCCAGCTGGTTATCTGCCAGGTATAAATTATAATTATCCGGGTCAGATTGTTCTACTGAACTTACAAAATCGGTAAATGTCTGATAAATTATCTTGCATTGTTCTGCAACCTTACTTACCGAAGGCAGTCTGCCGGTTTTGTAGAAAAATATGGCATCCCCTTCTATTTCTCCGATCTTCATTTTTAGAATATTTGCATCTATAAGTTTGCGAAGCAGTGCCGGAATAAGGTTTTTAGTAAAGTTTATATCGGCAGTAGCGATGAATTTTGTAAAACCCGTAATATCCGGCACACAAAAGAATGCTGGTTCAAGTCCGTTTTTGTCTTCCATATCAGGTTTTTCCCGGAGAGGTAGTACAATTTATATACCAATACAATTGATTTTATTTTGATCAGCCAAATTTAGGAGGCTCCTGGCGTTATACTATTAAACAGAATAATTTATAAGCTTGAGATTTATCTGTTTTCAATTGCTATTTGAATGTATTTCAACTTATTATGTATTCCATATATTTCAGAAGGGATTGTTCAAAATGAAAAGCAAAAATGGAAACAAACAAGTCCGTATGAAATCAGCTGTTTTTGCCAATATTGATACGCTTGAGGGCACAGTGTCTTATTTATTAAACAGTATGGTTTATAAAAAAAATAAAATTGAAGAATTGACTCAACGTTTATTAAATCAGCAGAAAGGGAAGGAATTGATGAAAACCAATCAGGCTTAATTCATTCCAGATGATGGGTATTACGATGAATTATATTGCAATTGTTGATCAGAATTAAAGATTAAAGAGGATGGCGAAAGCTAAAGTTATTATTTAGTGAGATTTTTGTTTCAGGCGGAATCGTCAATGCATATACTGCAATGCATCTTCACGAAAAGAACAATTCAAGTGCAGGAATTTAATCCAGATAAATTTAGATATTATTAAGAGCAGGCTGTCTTAACAAGACAGCCTGCTCTTATTCTGAGTCTTTTGATCAATCAGTTTGCACCATCTGCCAATGCTCGCTGAATCGCATAGTTTCCTACTTTTTTACCCATCTCTAATCCAACTTCACAGTCACTTCTGTAATGGATTGCTCCATAAAGACGGGAATTTGAAGCTTCTAAAGCCATTGAATTAAACAAAATTGCTTTTTCCGGTATGAGGTGCGCCAAAATTGTTGCTGCTGCACCACTAAAGGTTGAATGCCCTGAAACATAGGACGGGAAGTTCGGTAGACCAGTAAGGGTCTTGATTTCCGGATTTACCTGAGAAGGTCTTGGACTGAAATAGGTGAATTTTGCATCCCAGCAAACGATCGCAGCGTCCATTAATGACATATTTAAAAGCGCCAGATTTCTTGCCCAACGTACCTCACTCAGATTTAAAGGGATCATATTCTCTGCAGCAATGGCATTCCAGTGCCCCGGTGGGGTGTAGGTTCCAACTCCATCTCCCCATACATGAACAATTCTCACCCGTTCTCTGCTTGGATTTCTGCTGAAATATAGAACCTCATCAAGTTCCTTTTTAAATGCTTCCGATTTTGTAGATGGCGGTGCGGCCGCTCTGATTTTAGTCACGACGGTAACTGAGTCGAATAAGAACGGACGAACTTTTCCGAAATAGGGGAGCATTGGAGGACGTTTTGGAATTTCCTGACTTATCCAGGGAGTTTCACCTTTTTGAATGGCTGTTTGTTCAAACTCCTTCCATAGGTCAAGACCATTGGCTATTCCTACTGATGCCCCTGTTCTGTCGGTTCGTGCACGCTGCACAAACTTTAATGCCACAGCTCTTCCAAGAGCCTCACCTGCTTCAATCTCATCCCGGACATTTGCTCCTGCTATCAGTCTGGCCCTGCGATGATCTTCTGCCTTTGACTGTATAAAATCCTGCTCACCCGGAAATAAAAGCTTTAATAGTTCGACAGTTGCGCCAATTACTACTGCATCTTCTGAAGGGTATGAAAACAGATTGCTTTTATTGACCAGTGGAGTAATTTTCTGATCAACACTGTAGACTGGCTGACGCTTATATCTGTCTTTATAGTAATGGGCAGCAATTAAACCATCGAACTGTGCCGCGCTTACATAGGCATATGCTCTTGCTGCATAGGGGGGATTTGAGAAGGGAAAGAATGGATATGCAAGGGGATTATTTGCACTTGGAATTGGATAGGTTTCGTCTGTATTTTGATATGGTGGTAAATTGTATTTTGCTACCAGTTCACGCATAATTTCGTTCCATCTCAGAACAGCCCCGGCGCTCCAGTATTTTACCAATTTCCGGTCCGCATCAGTCATTTTATCCTGCCATGCCTTAACTTCATTAATCTGAGCATTATAGTCGGGGGTACCTGTTCCTATCGGTACAGGAACAGAAATTTCACTTGCAGAACTCAAAAGGATAGGTTTCCAGGTGCCTGCATTCGCATCAGGCTGTTCCGGGTTGAGAGCAGGGCTGAGAAGATTATTTTCTTCAATTTCTTTGCTGCAGGCTACCAGAAACAGTACATATACAGCAAAGCATAATTTTATTGTTAATTTTTTCATTTTATTTCTTGTTAGATTCCTCTGATTTCTTCGACTTCAGATTGAAAATGTAAAATAAACCTGCCTGAATGCTGGTGGATTTACCTGCATTGCGGCCCGCGATGGTAGTATTAGCCCCGCCTATCAAAGTCAGTCCTTTAGGAGAAACAGGTTCGTATTTCATACTTAGTCCTGTACGGGTCATATTCATACGGTTTGAAGGGAATGGCATATTATTGCGGGTGATATCAAAACCATCGAGAGTAGTCCAGTTATCGGCTACAGCTTCTATTACCCAGGTTTTACCTCTGTAACCTATTCGGGCATTGAACTGAGCTGCATCTGGCATATATACTTTATTAGAAAAATGCATCTCAGTAGTATAATAAGATGTTCGATCAATCTCAATATTACTGCGACGAACATAAGTTCCGCTGATTGTTGAAGTCCATACTCCCACCTGATAATCGGCCATTCCGCGCAGGGAAATATTTCGGCTTCTCAAACCGATAGATAGGGGCAAGTAATCGGCTATATAATCTGAAACAGGCGAAGACAGCCCTCCAATGGTGAAGAGTGAGAGCGTTCCATTTGCAACTTTCTTCTTCAGAGGTTTCCATTTAAGCCATAAAGAAAGATCCTGTAAACCATTGAAACCCTTTAATTGCCCGGCAGATGCCCTTGTTTTAACAAAGGGTAAATTAAAGACAACATTGAGTTTAGAACTGACACCTAAACTTCCCATTGGTCCAATCATGGTGGTGTTGACTGTACCAAGATTGGCATTTTCCCTTTTTAGGGTACCCTCCCAGTATTGGTCCCAGTTGCTTGTATTATAAATTACTCCTGTACAAAATAAATTTTTACCCATCATGATCGCATCAATATCGGTTTGTGCGGTCGAGTGTAATATGTTAAGCATAAGTAGAAAAAGTACTACTTTAAACTTTACGCCATAAGCCAAATGCTTATGGCGTAAAGCTTTTTTTAATTGTAAAAACATAGCATAAATTGAAGTTAAAAAACGTTTAAACCTGTTTTTTTTTCCATATTAGGATTGACGAAATTCAATGTTGCATTACAGCATAAATAAATCATGCAATAAGCAATCGTAATGAACAACGATGAACCCTATAACAGAAGAAAAAAAATGAATTCGCAGTTCACTGCGATGTGTGTCCCGCCTTGTGTTAGGTATTAAACGTATTCAGGAGGAGGCGAGTTTATGCCTAAAGATATATTTGAGATGTTTGGAGTAATAGTAAAGGATCCTGGGCTGAACAATTCGCAGATGCTGTAACTTAGTTTAGTATACTGCAATAGTTCATAATCTGAAAGCGTCTTTTTTGCGCTAAATGGATTTGCAGGGTGTTTTGTTTGATTGGAGGTTTCCTGAATTTCATTCATCAGCTGGTAGAATGCCGACCGTGCACTGTATAATTTTATCTTTTCAGTATTTGGAATACAACGATAAATAACCCGGCCGTTCTCGTATTTGCGTTCAACAAATTTATAGTGGACACCGTCAATGATTACCTCGCCATCAACCCGTTCAAAACTACTCATGTCAGCTACATAGGGTAAAACGATTTTTGAATCCAGTTCTATAATTTGAGAAGCATCATAGTTCTTATTATCGAGTGCAATTTCTAATTGTTCATCATAATGAGTCTCCAGAATTTTTACCAATATGTCATAGCCGTACCAGTTAAAACTGAGTACACATATCAATAATGCGACTGTCAGGCATTTTAGCATTTGGCTTATTTCCTTATTATCAGAGTTTTGTAAATCGAAAATATGATTTATATCACATTTTTTCTAATATTTTTTATATAATGTTTTATGTGATTTATTTTGATAGCAAACATAAAGTATGATATTCTGTTTATGGGTGATACTATGGTCTCCAATTATTGTTATTTAAGATTCACCTTGCTTTAATAAATCAGAAACCAATTTGGTGTTATTATTTAATATCAAACTTGTAAATTCATTTCCAGTTATTGTGTTATTAGTTGAATTATAAATCAAAATCGACGTGCCTTTCGGCGGGTTTGTCCCCCACATTTGGGACTTTCCCACCCATGCGAAAAAAATTAAACAGATGAAAAATAATCGCAGAGAATTTCTAAAATTGGCCGGGATAGCCGGAATTAGTGTAAGCGGACTGGGAATAGCGCCTGCTCTTGCAGTAGATACTCAATCTGTTGGAGAATTAGCACAAACGGCTGAACTTCAGGTCTATAATCGCTTCCCGCGGATGATGCAGGATTACTTTTTAGATCGCGTTAGCGAATCCCTTGCTAAATCCCGCAAACGCCGTGCTTCCCTGAAGACTAAACAAGAGGCCGAAGCTTATGTTAAGGATGTGCGTGCTAAGATTGCTCAATGTTTTGGTCCCTGGCCAGAGGAGACTCCATTGAATGCACGTATAACAGGAACAATTGAACGAGATACCTATAAAATTGAAAAAGTAATTTTCGATAGCCGTCCTGGTTTTCCTGTCACAGCTAATCTATACCTTCCAAAGGGGAAGAACCGCCCTTTACCCGCTGTGATCGGTACATGCGGGCATGGAGATCCGGCGAAAGCCACCCCAATCTATCAATCATTTGCCCAGGGGCTTGCCCGGCTGGGATATGTGGTATTGATCTTCGATCCAATCGGTCAGGGGGAACGGGTGCAAATGCTGAGTAAAGATTTAAAACCGCTCCATGGCATTGGGGTGCCTGAACATAATTATACAGGAAAGCAAATGTTGCTGAATGGGGAGCATTTAAGTTCCTGGTTTACCTGGGATTGTATTCGTTGTGTGGATTATCTGCTGAGCAGACCTGAAGTTGATCCTAAACATATTGGGGTAACCGGAAATTCGGGTGGGGGAACCCAGGCTACCTGGTTTTGCGGGGTAGAATCGCGTCTGACGATGGCTGCTCCGAGTTGTTTTGTAGTTGGATTTGAAACTAATCTGAAGAATGAACTTCCCGCCGACATTGAACAATGTCCTCCGGGTGCAATCAGTCTCGGATTAGATCATCTTGATTTTATTGCAGCTATGGCTCCTAAACCGGTTATTTTAATGGGACAGGAAAAGGATTTTTTTGATGTTCGTGGAACAGATCATGCTGTTAAAGAGCTTAAAAAGATCTATAAATTGCTTGGTGCTGAACAGAATATTCAGTTTTTTGCCGGGCCTGAATATCACGGTTTTTCGAAGCATAACCGGGAGGCAATGTATTCCTGGTTTAATAATGTGACCAGGATTTCAGATGCCAAGTCTGAACCTGCACTTAGTCTGGAAGAAGTCGATTTACTATCCTGTACACCCAATGGGCAGGTAGGAGAAAGTAATCCACGCACTTTGACGAGCTATACCAGAGAATATTCTCAAAATCATAAATCCCGAAGGGGAAAGCCGGCCGGAGATGATCTGAAATTAAAGATTAAAACCGTACTTAAATTGCCACAGGTTTCCGGTATTCCTGAATATCGCATTTTAAGACCTTTGCCTGCCAGACTATTCCCTAAAAAGTTCTCAGCCTGTTATGCGGTTGAAACTGAAGCCCGTATCACAATTCCGGTTTATCGCCTGTCGGATACTGAATTATTATCCCGACCGCCGGCAGGGGTTAAACGCGCCATATTGTATGTATCCCATCTTTCAGCCGATGAGGAATTGAGGAAAGAAGCCTTGATCAAAGATCTGATTAATGCTGAACCTGAGTCTGCTGTTTATGCATGTGATGTAAGAGGCATAGGTGAGTCGAAACCCAATACCTGTGCGGATGATTTCTTTGGTGCCTACGGAAATGATT
>CAYHGN010000081.1:0-16109 GCA_964356005.1 uncultured Sphingobacterium sp. | reverse complement strand
CGAATATTACACAACTAATTCACAAATATTGTCCAACTAATAAGGGGTCGGTACACTTTGATTTTAAGGAACGAAGGAAACCGCTGCGGCTTGAATGCTTCTTTCTCCTCTTTGTGATGTTTCTTTTCCGCCTCTTTCTTTTGAGATTTATTGTCTTTTTGTTCAAGCTTGAATGTTTGGCTTAGCAACTTCATTAAAGCGCTGTCCATCGGTAAATTCTTTGAAAAGGACTTTAGCATTTCTTGGGTATCCTTTGAATCTACAGAAATAGAATCCTTTCGCCTCTTTTCGATCTCAGCAAGCCTACCTTTCGAATTACCCAATTTAGATGAAATGAATTTTCTTAATTGGGAGGTTTCATCTCCTTCTTTTAGGCGGTCGCGTGAAGCCATGAATAATTCCTTTCGGAAATTATAGTTCATGTGTGTACAATCAACGTGAATGAGTAAATGATATTTAAGCAGGTTAAACTTTAAGGATCGAGTTATAAACTCAGAGGTGAAATTTCCATGCACTTGCCCATTAACAGAGAATAGGACTGACATATTATTCTTGAAGAATTCTCGTTGAATAGATTCTTTAGTTTCTTTAATATCTCTATCATCTACCCGTGGCTTGAACACATAGCACGTTACCTTAAACTTTCCAAATGGATCTTCATTGTAATCCTCAGAGAAATAGTCATCAATGTATTTATTGTCTTCAATTTCAAGCCTCCGCTTCAAGCCATATAAGTCTCGCTCTAAATTCCTGTCATCGGGGTAACGATATTTTCTGTCAACGGTTAGAATAGGTAGAGCAGGCTCAAAGAGGAATTCATTGATGCTTTGATTTAAATCTCTTGATATTACAGATCGACTACCTGATGGGAGGTCATAAGAGTAAAGTTTTATGATTGTACCGGTTTCAAACCAGGTTTCATGTAAGTCTAAATTAAGTTTGTCAATCTTAAAGGAGGGAATTTGCCCATCAATTTTAAGGTACTCATACCATGTGTTTTTTCTCTTAACCTCCTCATCTTTATTTAATGGATGTTCTCTAATCAGAGTAAATCCAAAATTACCTATTTTATCATATTTCCTTGAAGCCATCAATTGGTACCCTTTCTTTCCACAAAAAATTATTGCACCACTTCCACCCATATTGTATTTGCCCTGAACAAAATGTATTTCATTTTTATTGCCACTTAGAAGTGAGAGGAATGACTTTTCAAATGATTCCGGGTGTTGGCCCTCTCCATTATCATAGATGGTAATTGATGGATTCAGTTTAGGGCCATCTGCTAGTATTTGAATATTTTTAGCCTGGTTTTTTCTGTGGCCAGTTAGATCCCAGTTCTTATAATCCGGAAAAAATTTCTCTCGAGCGGCATCCATTGTTCTAGGAGCGGCATCTGATTTGGGGTCAATACCTGCTTCATAACATTTCTTCATCAAAGTGGCATCAATAGAATTAGTTATTTTTTCTATCAATGCAGCAATCGGGGAAGCTTGCTGGTTTTCTATTACACCATAGTTATTTTCATTGCCACCAAGCGGCGCCCAGTTCTCTTGACGAAACACATCTGGATATTCGTTAATTACAACATCGACTTCATCCTGTGTATGGGAACTGAAAAGCTTTTGAAATAGTTCTTGATTGGAAAGTTGAAATAAAGTCATCTGTCAAGTTTAGTAAACTAACTTAGGGATTTTAATCTGTTTGCCCCTGTTTTAACTCTTAATAAATTAATTTTAATTAGATGTAAAACTTAAATATTCCACCACCACCCCCACATCCGCCTCCGCCCAATCCAAATCTAACAAATCCTTAACATCCAGCCATTTATATTCAGCATGTTCTTTTAAAATAATCTCCCCTTCCTTCTGCCGGCAGATAAATGGTATCAGCCGGATCAGTTTGTCGGGGTATTGATGATCATTCGGATTTAAGCTTCCGGTAATTTCTATCTCAATATTCAGTTCCTCTTTAATCTCCCGAATCATGCACTCTTCGGCTGTTTCATTTTCTTTAATGATACCTTGAAACTCATCTATATTATTATTCTACATTTTAAACAGGCCTTATTCTGTTTACAAACTTCTAATTATATTAAAATCTGTCTGGAATGCCGCCTGCAGCAGATTGATACCATTTGTATATTTAATTGAAAAACCTATATATATCTAAGTTGATATGCATAGATTTTTCGATTTTCTATACATATCAAATTTTATTTATAAAAGGGAACCAGATTTCTATACATGATCCGGATTGACAGTAATAATTGGAGGTGCAGTTGAGTCAATAGATATATCACCCTTTAATAATTTATATAATTGAACATTTATATAGAAATTGCTCCTGCCTATTTTTTGTTTTTCTAAGAAGCCATGCTCTACCAGCATATCAAGATACCTTACTGCTGTTACACGGGTTACATCAAGTTCCTTCATCATAAACTCAATTTTAGTATATGGATGGCGAAATAAATTGTTAAGCAAATCCTGATTGTAGATCTTAGGGAGATTTTTCCGTATTTGGTGCTTGTAGGATTGCATCAACTTACGTATTTGAGTAATTAGAACGATTGTTTCTTTGGCAGTTTGCTCAACGCCATTGAGTATATATAAAATCCATCCCTCCCAATTACCCGTTTCGCGCACCTCCTGTAAAAGTTTATAGTAATCTGTTTTATTTTGAATAATAAATCGGCTTAAATAAAGAATCGGCAGATCCAGCAAATCATTCAGAACCAGATAAAGAATATTAATGATGCGGCCTGTTCTTCCATTTCCATCATAAAAAGGATGAATACTTTCAAACTGGTGATGAATTATAGCCATTTTGACGAGCGGATCTATATCGGACACTTCCTTTGCATTTATGAAATCTTCAAGATTATTCATCAAATTGGAAATAGTAAAATTATCCTGAGGGGGTGTATATATAACCAGACCTGAAGCTTGATTAATTAGTGCGGTTCCAGGAAGTCTGCGATAGCCAGCATCGTTTTGTTCAAGAATGCTTTGGATTTGGAGAATATCGTTATTGCTTAAAATTTTCTTATTTCTAACAAATTCAAAGCCCTGTTTTAATGCTTCAGCATAGTTGTTTACTTCTTTTGTAGCTTCATTAGTGAATATATGCTCAAAAAGTTGAGCTTTATATCACTCATCATGAGTGGTAATAATATTTTCAATTGCAGAACTGTCCTTCGCTTCCTGTAACGCAAGGGTATTAATTAAAATAGTTTCATTAGGAATTGTAGCTGAAATGCCTTTTAATTCGGCAAGGTACCTATGAGCAGAAGGTAGTTTTTTTAATATTGCTCTGGTTTCTAAATCTTTATCAGGGGGTAAGAGTTTTATTGTGTAGCTCATAGTATTTTTCCCATGTAGATAATACAAGAATACTTAATAAATCTCAAAAGAATGCACATATTCAAGAACTCAAGACCAGTATGACACAACATAAAATTCCCATTGTATGCGGATTTAAGGTTGGAGTAAATGTGTGAACGAAACTGCAAGAATTGTTTTTGTATTGGAATGAATTATCTCCTATTGAGATTAAGAACATCATAATAAATTAGGAAGAAATAGAAATTATAACCTGCCAGATTCTGAATCCATATCAGCAATTCTCATATACTCCTCCACCACCTCCACATCCGCCTCCGCCCAATCCAAATTTAACAAATCCTTAACATCCAGCCATTTATAATCAGCGTGTTCTTTTAAAATAATCTCTCCGCCAGCCTGCCGGCAGATAAATGGAATCAGACGGATCAGTTTGTCGGGATATTGATGATCATTCGGACTTAAATTTGCGGTAATTTCTATCTCAATATTTAGTTCCTCCTTAATCTCCCGGATCAGGCACTCTTCAGCTGTTTCATTTTCTTCGATCTTGCCACCGGGGAATTCCCATTTTAGGGGGAGGGGCATGAGAGCGCTGCGCTGGGTAACGAGAACTTGTTTTTGAGCGTTAACGATGATAGCACAGCTTACTTTTATCATTCAATTATAACAGATAAATTACACTCGACAGCTTTCGGGTCAAAAACAATTTATCATCATTATTCATTTTCAATCACGTGTCTATAGTGAAATTGAAAGTAGGAATAATGATGATATTCTTAACTTATAATTTTTCTCTTTTCTTTTCCTGTAGCAGAAAAGAAACATGCCGAGGAGGAACGACGAGACCATGAGTACCTTAAAAAACAATAGATAAAAACGAATAACTGCCACCGCTGCACCTGATGCTATTAAAGTTAATGCTTTGGCTTGGCCTGTGCCTGCCGCACCAGCTGAGGCGGAAAAAAAAGTTAACGGAGATTTTGTGCTTAGGCCAAAGCTTATGAACAGTCCTATCAGTAAAGTTAAAACATTACAGATTGTAAGTCAGTGTTTATGGTGAATTGAAACTTTACTGAAAGGGATGCAAAATCCGAATATTTTCGCTTTCCGCTTTCTGCTTTCGACTTTCCGCTTAAAAAGCTTGAAAATTCATTTCTTCTGAACCACTCTTAAAACTTATAACCTACAACTTACTACTTAATCTCATAAGCAACAACCGTATTCCTAAAGAACGTAGGCACATAAACAGTCTTCGTTTCAGGATCAAAACCGATATCCGCTGTGCTTCTTTTCTCAGCCCGGGTGTCCATCAGCAAATGCTTGGTGCCATCGGTATTGACATGCCATAAAGCACCTTCCCAGCAGGAAACGATGAAGTTATTGCCTTCGATGTTCTCAATTCCGTCTAATCCGCCTTCCATGCCATCGGCGATTTTAGCCAGCGACTTATCGGCATTAACTTTGAACATTCCGGTTCCATCGAGAAGGAAGAGTTCATTATTATGGTAAAGGACGCCGTTTGGCTGAGTCAGGTTTTCGGCAATTAATTCTGCCTTTTCGTTCTCTACCTTGTATAATTTCTTCGACAGATATTCTGTGACATAAATTACTCCATTCGGATCGATACTGATATCATTCAGTCCGGTAGCACCGGCAATTGGAATAGATTTTTCAACTTTAGCACCTGCGATATCGATCACAACGATATTCCCCAAATCGGCAACATATAATTTACCATTATGAAGGCCCATACCTTTTGGTGCATGTAAACCGCTTACCCATTCGGCAGCGATTACCTTGCCATCCAAACCTACTTTACCTATCGAACCTTTTCCATCAGCTTCCCATGGATTGGTACCATCAATATTACTCACATATAAAACCTGATTGGCTTTATCAAACAATACCGATTCGGGAACTTTTAGCGAGCTGTCGCTTTCCCATTTAAGAACCAGTTCAGGGGATTTTGCAGAATCGGTCTGTTCTGTCGTTTTTTTATCGCTTGAACCTCCGCAGGCTGCCAGGAAGAGTACTCCCAAAAAAAATATTAGTCTCATAGTTTTGATTTTGAATTAAAATTAAAGGTACAAAACAGAATATTGGCTTACAAACCGTCCGGCAGTTTATTCGGGGCCTTGCTTATCACCTTGTTTATCTGCTTAAAAATCTACATATTTAAAATATACCTGAGCCCTTTGCAAACCCTCAGGTATCCGCGACACGTATATACCAAAACGGTTATTTTTAGAAAATGAGGTATAAAATCACAAATCTGGTTTTCTTTCTGGCCATATTGTATTTTACTGATGCAAAAGCGCAGGCTCCGGTCATCAGCTCTTTTTCGCCAAAATCCGGTTCAGTGGGAACTCTGGTAACTATTCAGGGTTCTTCATTAGACAAAGTGAACTCTGTCAGCATCGGAGGGAAATCTGCTTTGATCATTTCTATTTCTGCAAGTTCTCTTACAGCCTTTGTAATGCCTGAATCTACCGATGGGAGTGTATCAGTAAGTTCAGCATCAGGTACCGCGAATAGTTCAGAAAATTTTACAGTAAATACAAGTCTGGTTCCCAACACTCAGCAAGGGGATAAACTGCTTGGTACAGGGAATGCCGGCATAGCTGAATCTGGCAGGTCAGTGGCAATCAGTGCCGACGGAAATACGGCAATTGTAGGGGCGCCAAACGATAACACACAGCAGGGTGCAGCATGGATTTATGTCAGAAATGCAAATATATGGACGCAACAGGGCCCCAAGCTTGTTGGAAGCGGGAGTGTTGGTTCGGCGCAGCAGGGCAGATCTGTGGCAATCAGCGCCGATGGAAATACCGCTATAATTGGGGGTTTTCTTGATAGCGGAGGTACAGGTGCTGCCTGGATTTTTACCCGAAATGCAAATGTATGGACGCAGCAGGGTGCAAAACTGGTTGGTACAGGATATGACGACTTTATTCTGCCCGTCAATATGGGCTATTCTGTAGGCATGAGTGCCGATGGGAATACCGTAATAATCGGTGGACCTTATGATACTCACCCACGGGGTGCTGCATGGATTTTTGGACGCAAGAATAATATCTGGACGCAACAGGGTGAGAAATTGTTTGATGAAAGTAGTCCTGCGGGTGGGCAGGGGATTTCAGTCGGACTCAGTGCCGATGGGAATACAGCAATTGTGGGTGCGCCATTGGACAATAACCAGCAGGGGGCCGCTTTTCTGTACTTCAGAAGCGGTACTGAATGGAACAGGCAGGCTAAGAAGCTGGATGTTTCCTCCTATCCGGGTACGAAATGGCAGGGAATTTCTGTTGCCCTGAATGCCAATGGAAGCAGTGCAATAGTCGGGGCTTCTGTAGCCGACAATGCCAGAGGAGCTGCCTGGGTTTTTTTGAAAAATGGCGCTGAATGGATTCAGAAAGGCAATAAACTGGCAGGTACTGTAAGTTCCGAAAGTGCTGCTCAGGGCTGGTCGGTAGCTATGAGTGCCGATGGGAATACGGTATTGATTGGTGCAAAATCAGATAACTGGACTAATGGTGCAGCCTGGTTATTTACCTGGTCGGATAATTCATGGACCCAACGAGGGCCAAAATTAACTGGTGTTGGAAATGCTGGTTTCGCAAATCAGGGTCAGTCGCTCGCGTTAAGTGCCGATGGTTCAACTGCAGTAATCGGCGGCAATCAGGATAATGACCGAATGGGTGCTTCCTGGATTTTTGCACCCGGTTCAAAAATCTCAATTTCACTTAAAAATTATAGCTCGGAATTTTGTAAGGGCGTAGTTAAGACTACTTTCTCTTACGATAACACCGAAGGTAATCCAAATTTGTACAGCATTATCTGGGATCAGAAAGGTATTGCGATGGGTTTGACGAATGTAGTTGATCAGGGTTTACCCCCCGGCTATTTTGAGATAACGATGCCTCCTACTCTGGCTGATGGTATTTACAACGGTGCCTTAAAAGTGCGTAACAGCACAAGCGGCGAAAGCAGTACCGGAAGCATATTTACGCTGGTTATTCCGGAGCCGCCCAAAATTTCGCCAATCACAGGTTCTGGAACCTTATTAGTGGGCTCGAATACGACATTATCAACTTCTACCGCAGCCTCAACAGGTATTTGGACAAGTAGTGCACCCTCAATTGCAACAGTGAATGCGGTAAACGGACAGGTGAGCGGTATAACAGAGGGTTCTGCGATTATTACTTATACGCTGAGCAATGCACAGGGCTGTACTAATTCGGCAAGTTTTAACTTGCTGGTAGTTTCAGCATCCTCACAACAGACACTTACTTTCCCTGTTCTGCCCGAAAAAATTTATGGTGATGATGATTTTACACCCACGGTTTTTAGTGCGGAAACGGGAGCTGTGATTGTTTATACAAGTGCTGATCCAAAGGTGGCCTCGATAAGTGCATCCGGTCAGATCAAAATTACCGGTGCTGGGACCAGTCTGATTACTGCCTCCAAAGCTTCGAATAGTGCCGTTTTTGCGACCCAGTTATTAACTGTGAAGCCCAAAACTTTGATCATCAAGGCGAAGGATCAAAGCAGGATTTATGGAGCAGCAAATCCGGAACTAACTTTAGAATATTCCGGTTTTGTTAAAGGCGAGACTGATGCGGTTTTGCAGAATAAAGCAATTGTGAGTACCACGGCTACTCTAAGCTCATCTCCCGGGACGTATCCTATTGTTGCAAGTGGGGCTTCTGCAATAAATTATGTGATCAGCTATCAGCCCGGAGTTTTACAGATCAGTAAAGCTGATCAGATCCTGACATTTGATCCGATTCCGAATAAAACGGAGTCAGATCCTGAGTTCGGTCTGAAGGCAAGTACAAATTCGGGCTTAGCGATTAGTTTTGTAAGCAGTGATAATTCAATCGCGGAGATCATCAATGTGAATCAGGTGAAGATTTATAAGCCGGGAACAGTCAGGATTGAAGCTATTCAGAAGGGAGATGCGAACTATAATCCGCTAAGTGTTTTCAGGGAATTTACGATCTATCCGGATATTTTCAGTGCCAGTTCAAATTCTTTCACCCCCAATGGGGATGGGATAAACGATCAATGGATACTTTCGGGATTGGAATCGGATAAAACGGCCCTGGTGCAGGTCTTTAATCGTTATGGGCGCATGGTATTCAGCAGTTCAGGTTACACAACCCCATGGGATGGGCATCACCAGGGAGCAAAACTCCCACAGGGGACATATTATTATAAAATCTCCGTCAGATCAGGGAAGCAGGTGGTTTCGGGGGTGGTAACTTTGATTTACTGATTTGTCAATTCCTGTTGTCCAGTTAAAATAAAATCTATTATAATAAAGCCATTTATATGCAATATAATACGTTTTTAATTATGTTATAAAAAGCAAACCCCCCTTTGCGTATAGAATCAGTTTTTATATTTTCACTACCTTGAAATCTGCAATATTTTTACCTAAAATGAAAGGACTGATCATAAGCTTTGGCCAAAGCACATAATCTCCGTTAACCTTTTTTTCCGCCTCAGCTGGTGCGGTAGGCACAGACCAAGCCATAGCATTAACTTTAATAGCATCAGGTGCAGCGGCGGCATTTTGTTTCTTTTCTGCTGCAGGAAAAGAAAAGAGAATAATTATGAGTTAAGATTTTGATCTTTTATCTCACAATTTCAATTTTCCTGGATAATACTAATTTGCCAATTAGTTCTGATGTCGTTCTAACAAGCAGCCTCCCACCAAAAATATTCACCATAGATTTTAAAGATTATCTCCTATATTCAATATTATTTTAAGCGGTTTTTTCAAGGATATATTTTATTCCTTTGAAATTAAATGCACCAAATGTTGGCATGAAGAACAAGATTTTATGTTATGGCGAGATGTTATGGGATATTTTTCCTGACGGAGCAGTGCCGGGTGGAGCGCCAATGAATGTGGCAATCGGATTAAAGAAGCTGGGATCTGATGTTTTAATCTTAAGCAGTTGCGGAAAGGATAAATTGGGAGAAAAGCTGCTTGAATACCTGCATGAAAATGGTCTGTCAACTAAATATGTTCAGCAGAGCAACTATCAGACAGGGGTAGTCAATGTGCATCTCTCCGAAACGAAAGACGGCCTTTATGAAATCGTTTTTCCTTCAGCATGGGACTATATTCAGAAACCTGAAACACTTCCGGAATTTGATATTCTGGTTTATGGAAGTCTTTCTTGTCGGAATAAAACCTCCTTCGAAACCCTAAATTCTTTGTTAGAAATGGGAGCATTCAAGGTCTTTGATGTTAATTTCCGTGCTCCTTTTATAGATCAGTCTGTTATTGAACAATTGCTCATTAAATCAGATCTGGTTAAAATGAATCATGAGGAACTTTTTCAAATTTCGGCATGGAATGGATTGGATTCTGAGGATTTGGAACTGGCTGCAGATCTTGTTTTCAAAACATATTCACTCAAAATGCTTTGTATAACCCGGGGATCTGAAGGTGCATTTCTGAAGACAGCTGGTGAAAAAATTTATCAGAGTGGATTTAAAGTAAATACCAAGGATACAGTTGGGGCCGGGGATGCTTTTTTGGCCGGATTTATCCATAATTTCAGTAGAAATAAACCATTGAAGGAGGTCCTTGAATATGCCTGTCTTTTAGGGGCCTGGGTGGCATCCCAAAAAGGGGCAAATCCTCCATTAATATTTGAGAATATCGAGATCTTAAAACAGGAATTTTAAACGGATATCTAATATGGGCAAACATTATTTTTTATACAAAAGCGCTGTTGTAGCCTCGCTTGCAGGCTTCCTTTTTGGCTTTGATACTGTGGTGATTTCAGGAGTGGAACAAACGATACAGAAACTTTGGGGACTCGACAGTATGTTACATGGGCTGGTAATCAGCATGGCACTCTGGGGTACTGTTCTGGGGTCATTGATTGGTGGCTGGCCAACCGAATATTTTGGGAGGAAAAAAACTTTGCTCTGGATCGGGCTGCTTTACTTTGCTTCGGCAGTAGGCTCAGCACTGACACCTGAGGTTTATTCATTTATGTTCTTCAGGTTTATTGGCGGACTGGGGGTAGGTATATCTACAGTGGCTGCGCCCATGTTTATTTCTGAAATTGCCCCGCCAAAATACAGGGGACGACTCACCGGGATGTTTCAGTTTAATATAGTATTCGGTATTCTGATCGCTTTTATGTCCAATTCCCTGCTGGGAGATATTGGCGAAAATTCATGGCGCTGGATGCTGGGCGTGGAAGCATTTCCGGCCTTACTTTTTACCATATTGTGTTTCGGCCTGCCCGAAAGCCCACGTTGGTTGATTGTTCATAAAAATGATCTGGAGGGCGGTTTAGCTGTATTGAAAAAGACAGGCTCTGGCTCTTCTGAGGAAGAGATAAATCTGTTATACAATCAAATTATTGCTTCGGCTAATGAAAAACAACAAGGCGGTGCACTGTTTACCCGGCGTTTACTTAAACCTGTTCTGCTTGCTTTTTTCATTGCCTTTTTTAATCAGCTTTCCGGTATCAACGCCATCCTTTATTTCGCACCGCGTATTTTTGAAATGGCCGGACTGGAATTGCAGGCTGCTCTTTTACAATCTGTAGGTTTAGGCATCATAAATTTGATTTTTACATTTGTAGGATTGTGGTTGATTGACAGGCTGGGTCGCAAGAAATTGCTTTACATTGGTTCCTTTGGATATATTCTTTCACTGGGTCTCACGAGCTGGGCCTTTGCTTCAGGTAATGTAGGCATGGTTCCATTTTACATATTTGCCTTCATAGCTGCACATGCCATGGGGCAGGGAGCTGTAATTTGGGTGTTTATCAGTGAGATATTTCCAAACAGGCAAAGAGCATTTGGTCAGTCGCTTGGCAGTTTTACACACTGGTTTTTTGCCGCCTTGTTAACCCTGCTTTTCCCTATGATGACAGAAGTATTGGCTCCCGAAATCATCTTTGGTATTTTTTGCGGAATGATGTTTTTGCAATTGCTTTGGGTGTTCTTTTTTGTTCCTGAAACTAAAGGCGTACCATTGGAGGAGATGGAAGAGCGGATGAAGGTTAGTTCTTAGTTGAGTTAAATTTTCCTCTGGTCGGTGTTATAACCGTACCATATTCAACCCAACCACAGGGGAATACTTTAGTGTCATAATTCGTAGGTTTTGGAAAGCAACCACAGTGTGTTATAGGTCGGTACAGTCCTTTCCTCCGTGGTAGTTCCGGCCAGAAATTGCGTTGTAAATCAAATTAAGAATAGCCGGAAGCTACCACTTCCGGCAAGGTTTATTTTACCTGGAGTTGTTTTTCATAGGCAAGGGCAGTCCAGCAAAAGGACCATTTGCCCTGTGAAATAAACCTGGGTGGCAGCTCTGGCTTTTTTGCAATTCTGATTTTCATAATATCAAATAAATCTGTTGCAAAAAACCAGGGCAGAACACAGGGCTACCGGGTCCGAAGAGGCACTGTCCCTGCTTTCTAAAACAAAAGAAATATTTTACCTCTGGTTGGTGTTACCGTACCATAACCACACCAAATCACGTGTTTGGTGATAACACCAACCACAGGGAAATTCCCTACTGTAAATCCTATATCACAATACTTACAAAGTAAAATCTACAATTTTCTTAAATTCGCTTCATACAACATTTACATTGGCAAAACCTATACTCGTACTCAAATTCGGAACGGCATCGATCACTACCCCTGAGGGAGAGTTAGATGAGATCGTGATCGGAGAAATTGCCCGTCAGGTGGCAATGATTCATAAAGACTATAATCTGGTGATCGTTTCATCAGGGGCTGTTGCTGCGGGTAAGAAATTTCTGAAGAATTATGGCGGTACTTTGAATGAAAAGAAAGCGGCAGCTTCAATTGGGAATCCGCTTTTACTGAATATTTACGCCAAATATTTTTCACCTCATGGCATTGCCATCGCTCAAAGTTTATGTGAGAGGCATCACTTTTCAAACAGGGATCAGTTCCTGCAACTCAAGCGGACTTACGAAGAGTTATGGAAAAGTGATATAATTCCGATTGCGAATGAGAATGATGTAGTAAGCAACCTGGAGCTGAAGTTCTCGGATAATGATGAATTGGCTACCTTGATCGCGGCCGGATTTGGCGCTTCTCAGATACTCTTCAGTACCTCGGTCCCGGGTGTACTCGATAGTGCCGGGCAGGTGATTCCTGAGTTGGATACTGCGGATAAAAAAGTACTTTTATTGGCAAATAAAGAGAAATCATCTTCGGGATTGGGTGGCATGACCTCCAAGCTAAATTTTGCCAGGCTGGCCAATCAAATGGGAATACGGGTAGTGATTTTTGGCATCAGGACTGAGGATGGAATTTTGAAAGCTCTGGATGGAAAGACGGGCACGCTATGTCTCCCGCAGAAAGGCACTTTGCCTGCCCGTAAAAAATGGATGGCAAGCGGAAGTCTTGTGAGAGGGCGTATTCAAATTGATTCAGGAGCTTGTAAGGCATTGCAAAAACGGCATAGTCTGCTGGCGGTAGGAATTAAATCCGTTTTGAATGATTTTGAGAATGGCGAGATTATTGAAATTCTCGATGAAGAAAATAATGTGGTAGCAGTGGCTAAATCAAAAATTGATTCGGCTATGCTGGGCAGCGATATCAAAGTTAAGAATCTGGAAGTGGCGCATGCCGATAATATTGTTTTATTGTAAGTTTAATCATGGAATCGATACAATTTCTTCTTGAACAAGCCTCAGAGGCCACGATAGCTGTGAAGCTATTAAGTGATGACAAAAAAGAAGATATACTCCGGGAATTGGCTGCAAAGCTAAGGGCCAATATAGTGAGCATCCTTTCCGAAAATAAATTGGATCTCGATCGCATGCCGGATACTGATCCGAAAAAAGACCGCTTATTACTTACAGCTGCGAGGATAGAGGATCTGGCAAAAAGCGTTGAGGAGATTGCTGCGCTTCCGGATCCGAGTAATCGTTTGCTTTCTGAAAAGATTTTGGTTAATGGCCTTTTAGTGCAGAAAATTACTGTTCCATTAGGGGTTGTCGGGGTGATCTATGAGTCGAGACCAAATGTGACTGTTGACGTAGCAGCTTTATGTATTCAATCAGGAAATGTTTGTCTTCTCAGAGGTGGTACTGATGCTTTTTGCACCAATACCTATCTGGTAACATTGATTCAGGAGGTGCTGGCAGGGTTTGATCTGGATGTTCACATTGTGCAATTGCTGCCAGCCGACCGGAAATTTATGCCTGAATTGCTCACTGCAACAAAATATGTAGATATTTTAATCCCGCGGGGCTCTCAGCAACTGATAGATTATGTTCGTGAACATGCTTCAGTTCCGGTGATCGAGACAGGTGCTGGGGTTTGTCACACCTATGTGGAGGCCTCTGCCAATCTGGAGAATGCAGCAAATATTGTGACGAATGCCAAAGTAACACGCCCTTCTGTATGCAATTCATTAGACACAGTCATTGCCGACCGGGAAATTCTTGAGCCTTTACTCAAATTACTCGCTCCAAAACTGGGAGATTATAAAGTAGAAATTTTTGCTGATCATCAATCATATCTTATTTTAAAAGGTTTGAATTACCCATACCTCAAAGAAGCTGTGGAGGATGATTTTGGGCGCGAATTCCTCGACTTTAAATGCTCTGTTAAAACAGTTGAGAATTTTGACGAGGCGATGAAACATATCCGGAAATATTCTTCCAAACATTCAGAAGCAATAGTTTCCAGCAATGTCGAATATTGCGAGCGTTTTTTGAATGAAGTGGATGCAGCAGCTGTATATACCAATGCTTCTACCCGTTTTACGGATGGGGGTGTGTTTGGACTTGGAGCAGAGATTGGAATTTCAACACAAAAGCTTCATGCACGTGGACCATTTGCTTTAGAGAAACTGGTTACTGAGAAATGGATTGTGAGGGGGCAGGGACAGGTGAGATAACTGTCAATTGATAGTTGACACCCGATAGCTATCGGGTTGATAATTGACACCCGAAAGCTATCGAGTTGAGGTCACCAATAGAACCAAACTCGCACAATAGCACATCTTACCCGTACAAGTAAATCGTGTTATTTAAACAAAAAATCCGCCTTTGTTCTTAAATCCGAAAACAATAGTTTTGAGACCTGTCGTTTTTATAATTCTTCTGTGAATAATCTCCTTGTCTCTTTCCGCAACGTAAGCATTCGCCAATATAATTCCCTTGTTTTCGAGGGGCTTGATTTTGAAGTCGAGAAAGGGCAAAACTGGGCTTTGCTGGGCAAAAGCGGTTCAGGAAAGAGTACGTTTCTGGATTTTATCATGGGTAAAGCCTCCATGGCGAGAGGGGAAGCAAACTATCCTTTTTTTGAGCGGTATATTGCCGAACACCATCAGGATGATCCCTTCTTTAACCGGTACAAACTGATGGCACAGGTATCTGCCCGGCATGAGTTTCGGAATCTTTCAAATACCAGCGACTTCTATTATCAACAGCGCTTTAATTCCTGCGATTCTGAAGATGCGGATACGGTTGAAGATTATCTTTCAAAGATAAAAATTGTTAAACCGGGAGGTTTCTGGACTTTCAAAAAAGTCACCGAGCGACTGAATCTCCTGCCCCTGCTTGATAAACAGTTAATCAAACTATCCAATGGAGAAACCAAACGCCTGCTGATTGCTTCGGCTTTGATCCGAAATCCTATATTATTATTACTCGATAATCCTTTGAACGGACTCGATATAGCATCCCGCAAGGATTTTAATGAACTTATTCGTGAAATTTCTGATTCGGGCATCAGTATCATCATGGCTACTACTCCTGCAGAAATACCCGATGGCATAAGCCATGTTGCGGTTCTTGATCAGGGTAAGATGATTAGTAAGAGTCCTTCGGATCAGTTTAGTTCTGAAAATTTACACCTCAGCGCGACAGAAAAAATCAATCAGAATGAATTACTGGAACTGCTTTCAAAGATTCAATGGCCACTTTATCAAACTATTATCGGGATGGAGAATGTCAGCATCAGGTATGGCGATAAGCTAATTCTTGATCAGGTAAACTGGCAAATGAAGCAGGGAGAGCGCTGGATGCTTGTTGGACATAATGGTGCAGGGAAATCTACTTTACTGAGCCTGATCAACGGGGATAACCCTCAGGCATTTGCCAATAAAATTATCCTGTTCGATCAGTGGAAAGGATCCGGTGAAAGTATCTGGGAAATAAAAAAGAAAATAGGATATGTTTCACCTGAATTATTTCAGTATTTCCCGACAGGAAACACTTGCCTTCAGGTCTTAGAATCGGGATTTGATGATACACTTGGTTTGTTTAGGGTTTCGAGCAAATCAAAGTCCGAAGCTTCCTTACGTTGGATGAAACTTTTAAGGATTGAAGAATATGCCGGCAGGATGTTTCGTAATGTTCCCGTAAGTATTCAGCGGATTTGCATGCTTGCCAGGGCAATGGTTAAGAACCCGGTTTTGCTGATACTGGATGAACCCTGCCTGGGACTCGATTTTGCACAGCAGGAACAGTTTAAAAACCTCATTGATGAAATCTGCTCAATCAGCAATCTAAGTCTGATTTATGTCAGCCATTATCAAAATGAAATACCTGATTGTATTACACATTCCCTAAAACTGGAGCAGGGTAAGGTAGTTTAAGACTTACGAATTTACCTAGGCATCATGCAAGATAAATTCGTCAGTCAATTTCTGGTTGGCGACTGACGAAATCACTTTCTAAGCGCCCAGGTGATTTCGCAAGTCGGGAAATCAGACTTACGAATTTACCTAGGCGTC
>CAYHGN010000080.1:0-16258 GCA_964356005.1 uncultured Sphingobacterium sp. | reverse complement strand
GTTATGTACGTTCATGAATTACAAAAATTACAATAGTCAATTGCTAAAACCAGATGGGAAATCATAATCATACTCATAATTTCACGGAACAATTTACATTTTCTGGAAAATTAAAAACCTGGACCTTAATAGCTATAGTGATTGGAATTCTTGCTGCAGCTTTTGGTTTACTAACAGGCCAGCAGGAACGTACTTTCGCTAACCTGCTCTTAATGGCGTATTACTTTACCTGTGTTTGTGCAACGGGTTTATTTTTTCTGGCATTGCAATATGTGGCACAGGCAGGATGGGCAACCGGTTTGTTAAGGATACCTCAGGCTATGTCGAGGGTGCTTCCTATTGCATCTCTGGTATTGTTTGCTGTAATCACCGCAGGTTTATTAACGCACAATTTATATCATCACTGGAATGGCGAAGGTCTTACAGATCCTTCCAGCCCTAATTATGATAAACTAATTGCAGGCAAATCAAGTTTTCTGAATGTGCCTTTCTTTTTAACCAGACTGGCAGTATTTCTTGGAGCTTACAGTTTCTTTGCATGGCTGTTTGCAAAATATACCAGAGCACAGGAATTAGAAGGCGGACTTGTATATCACGATAAAAACTTTAAGTGGTCGGCCATATTCCTGATTGTTTTTGGATTTACAACTCCAATCTGGGCCTTTGATACAATTATGTCATTGGAAGCTCACTGGTTCTCAACGATGTTCGGTTGGTATAACTTCGCGGCAATGTGGGTTAGTGGACTTTGTGTAATTACCCTTTTAGTTATCTTTATGAAAAAGGCTGGCTATTTGACATGGATCAATGAAAACCATTTACATGACCTGGGTAAATTCATATTTGCATTCTCTATTTTCTGGACATATATCTGGTTCTCTCAGTTTGTTCTGATCTATTATGCGAATATGCCCGAAGAAACCGTTTACTTTTATAAGCGCTGGGAGCCAGAGTATCTTCCATGGTTTTGGTTGAATATTATTATAAATTTTGTTGCACCTCTGCTTATCCTGATGTCAAGAGATTCTAAACGTCAAATGAATACCTTAATGTTCGTATGTATCCTGCTTCTATGTGGTCATTGGCTGGATTATTACATGATGATCATGCCGGGAACTGTTGAGTCTCACAGAGGTTTTGGTATAATTGAAATTGGAATAGCTATTGGTTTTGTAGGACTCTTTACATTCCTTACACTTAATCAGTTAACTAAGAGGTCATTGGTGACAACAAATCATCCTTTCCTTCAGGAAAGTATCAATCATCAGATTTAATCACTGTTCTTAATAGCTAATAGAAAATTTACGAATAAAATGAGGTTAAGAGAAATTATTAATATCAGGACTGTAGTTGCATTACTAGTAATATGCACTCTTACTGTAACTAAAAGTGCATCATACGCACAGGTTCAGGATTCCACAATCAGTTCAACAACAGCAGCAATTGATACAGCAATAAAGGCTTCTTCAGCTGAGTTGTCACCATCATCTTCTCCTTTGATCAGCACCGCAGTTGATACTGTTGCAAGATACAAGAATATGCAGCCTGCTGCAGTAACGAAGGATTATTCAGAATCTTACAGATCAGCAACCTATTATGTTTTAATGTTTTTCCTGTTATGCGTATTCGTTGCAATCATAGGAAAGATATTAAAGGTATATGAACTGAGCCGTGAGGTGCAGGGAATAAAAGTCAGCTTTAATGGGCGTAGGATTCAAGGTGTTTTCCTTGGTATCATATTGCTCATAGGCTTATATGGTGTTTATTGGTCCTATGCAGTTCAGGGGTCAATGAGTATGCATGAATCAGCCTCTGAGCATGGTCTGGATATTGATTTCATGTTTAATACAACATTAATCTTAACAACTATTGTATTTATTTTAACCCATATAGCTCTTTTTGGCTTCTCATTTAAGTATAGAGGTTCTGAAAACAGAAAGGCCTATTTCTATCCTCATAATAACGCTCTTGAGAGATTATGGACTATTATTCCGGCCATAGTTTTAACTGTTCTTGTATTGTTGGGATTCTTTACGTGGAGAGGTATTACTAATGTTTCTCCTGAAGATCAGAAGAAAGCAATCAATATTGAGGTTACCGGTGAACAGTTTAAATGGACTCTTCGTTATGCGGGTTCAGATAATCAGGTTGGAAATCGTAATTATAAACTAACAACACCAACTAACGGTCTTGGAATAGATTTTAAAGATCAGAAGAGTTGGGATGATAAATTGACCAGTGAGATTGTAATTCCTGTAAATAAGGCGGTTCGCGTAGTTATTAACTCAAAGGACGTATTACATAGTTTCTATCTGCCAGACTTTAGGGTTCAGATGAATGCTGTTCCGGGAATGCCGACTTCCTTTCAGTTTACACCTCGTCTTACCACTGCCCAAATGAGAGAGAAGAGAAATAATCCGAAGTATGATTATGTTCTTCTTTGCGCAAAGATCTGTGGTGCAGGGCATTATAACATGCAGGCAAAAGTTACAGTTGTTTCTGAAGCTGAATATGCGACATGGCTTGCTAAGCAGCCTTTATATTATAATGATGATGTTAAAAGAGAACTTCAGCTTGTTGAGAATAACAAAACTGAAGAAGTCAACAAAATAGCTTTAAATACAAATACTATTAAAAACTAATTATGGCAAGCACTGCAATACACGATTCAGCCGTACTTCACCAACAAAATGATCACAGTCACGATCACGGACACGATCACGGACATCATAAGGAAACATTTATTACTAAATACATCTTTAGTCAGGATCATAAAATGATTGCCAAGCAATTCCTGATCACAGGAATAATCATGGCAGTTGTGGCTATGATTCTATCGATCCTTTTCAGGTTGCAACTTGCCTGGCCTGATGAAAGCTTTCCATTATTGGAAACATTCCTTGGCCAAAAATGGGCTGAAGGGGGTAGAATAAAACCTGATTTTTATCTCGCAATTGTAACTATACATGGTACCATGATGGTATTCTTTGTATTGACTGCAGGATTAAGCGGTACTTTCAGTAACCTTCTTATTCCTCTTCAATTGGGAGCAAGGGATATGGCTTCACCATTCCTGAATATGATCTCTTACTGGTTGTTTTTTGTTTCCTGTGTGATCATGATGTGTTCTTTCTTTGTAGAAAGCGGACCTGCAAGTTCAGGATGGACTGTTTACCCTCCTCTGTCTGCCTTGCCGAAAGCCATTAGTGGTTCTGGCACTGGTATGACACTTTGGTTAATCAGTATGGTCTTATTCGTAGCATCAGCCCTTATCGGAGCATTGAACTATATCTCAACAATTCTGAATATGCGTACCAAAGGTATGGATATGTGGAAAATGCCTTTAACTATTTGGGCTTTTTTCCTCACCGCAATTGTTGGTGTATTATCTTTCCCGGTATTGGTTTCCGCAGTTGTTCTTCTGATTTTTGATCGTAGTTTCGGTACCAGTTTTTATCTTTCTGATATAGTGGTAGCCGGACAGATTCTTCCGAATCAGGGGGGTAGCCCGGTTTTATGGCAGCACTTATTTTGGTTCTTAGGTCACCCTGAGGTATATATCGTAATTATGCCTGCTTTGGGTATCACATCAGAGGTAATTGCTACCAATTCCAGAAAGCCAATTTTTGGTTACCATGCAATGGTTTATTCATTGATTGGTATTACCGTATTGTCTTTCATTGTTTGGGGACACCATATGTTTGTAACGGGTATGAATCCATTCCTCGGGGGTGTGTTCATGATTACTACATTAATCATTGCAGTTCCTTCAGCAGTAAAGACCTTTAACTATCTTGCCACAATCTGGCGGGGAAATCTTCGCTTTACACCGGCAATGCTATTTGCTGTTGGTCTTGTTTCTTTCTTTATCTCAGGCGGATTGACTGGTTTATTTTTAGGAAATGCAGCATTGGATATCAACCTGCATGATACCTATTTCGTAGTGGCTCACTTTCACCTTGTAATGGGTTGTGCGGCAATCTTCGGTATGCTTTGTGGTGTTTATCACTGGTTTCCTAAAATGTTCGGTCGTTTGATGGATGAACGTTTGGGCTACGTTCACTTCTGGTTCACCTTTATAGGGGCATATCTTGTATTCTTCCCAATGCACTTTATGGGTATTGATGGTGTTCCTCGTCGTTACTATGCTTTTACTGAGTTTGCATTTATGCAAGAGTGGTTAACAGTGAATGTTTTTATAACATGGGCTGCAATCATTTCAGCACTTGCTCAGGTTGCCTTCCTTTGGAATTTCTTTTATTCTATTTTTTACGGAAAGAAATCACCACAAAATCCATGGGATTCAAACACATTGGAATGGACTGCACCAGTTAAACATTTACATGGAAACTGGCCTGGGGAAATTCCTTCAGTATATCGCTGGCCATATGATTACAGTAAGCCTGGTCACCATGCTGACTTTATTCCTCAAACAACTCCTTTTTCTGAAACAATGAGTTCCAACCTGCTCCATGATTTTGAAGGAAACCCTGAAGCTGAGCATATTCAGCAGGAATGGGATAAAGAACATGCTTCGGAGAGACATACCCCGCAACAGGTTTAAAAAATTTAGGTTAATTAGTTTAAGCAGGCGATATCTTGATATCGCCTGTTTACTATGAAAGAATATTCTTCCTGCTGATTCTGCAGAGAATTTTACAACGAATGTATCCCTTTTTGAGAAGAGGTTTCTGTCGTTAGATATTGTTAAAGCATATTTTTGTATTTACAAAAGTTTTGTATTAGCACCATCGCCAATTGATATGAAGCAGTGAAACAGAAATTATAGTGAGGAATTTTATATCCGACTTCAATAAATTAATTAAACTGAGGCTTACCCTTACCGTAGTCTTTTCTGCTTCTGTCTGTTTTTTGATGGGTAGCAGATCCCAGGGAGATATTAATTGGATCAACTGGCTTATATTAACTCTTGGAGGTTTTCTGGTCACAGGCGCCGCAAATGGATTTAATGAGATCATCGAAAAAGATCTGGATAAATTAATGAAAAGGACTATGGACCGACCTATTCCATCAGGTAAAATGACCACAGGACAGGCTCTGGTTCTTAGCTTGATTATGGGAATTGTTGGCACTTATCTTTTAGTAAGATTAAATTTTCCTACAGGTGTGTTAGCGGTTTTTTCAATATTTCTGTATGCATTTGTATATACCCCAATGAAACGTAAATCACCAATAGCAGTATTTATTGGTGCATTTCCTGGTGCATTTCCACCATTGATTGGGTATTTTGCAGCCTTTAATGAACCTAAAATATCATGGATACCCATAATCTTATTTTTGATTCAGTTCGTATGGCAATTCCCTCATTTCTGGGCTATAGCCTGGGTTCTTGATGAAGATTATAAAAGGGCAGGCTTCCGATTATTGCCAAGTACTAAACAGGATAAGTTGAGTGCACTGATTACACTTTTTTCCACAATCATTCTTATACCGGTAAGTTTGATGCCAACTTTTTATTTTATGCCATCCGGGCAACCTTTTGCAGGCAATATTTATACGGTTATTGCGATTTTAGCAGGTTTGTATTTTGTTTGGCAGGCAATTCAACTTTTTATCAAAAGGGATGTAGCCTCTGCTAAAAAGCTTATGTATACCTCTTTTATTTATCTGCCTATAATGCAATTAACCCTGTTATTTGACTTTATAGTATACTAATATTATCAATATGGAAAATTTACAAGTTGAGGATAGATTAAATTTAAAAGCCAAGAAATTTTTAATGTGGCTTTTTATTATTGCTTCTTTTATGATGTTTGCCGCTCTAACCAGTGGTTTTATTGTTTATACTGAAGGAAATGTGGAGCGGGGAATAAAAGTATTGCTCCCAAGAGCATTTATGTACAGCTCCGCGATCATTATTCTAAGCAGTATTACAGCTCATATGGCTTACCTGTCTGCTAAAAGCTTGCAATTGGGAAAGCAAAAATTATATATTCTTTTGACGGTTTTGCTGGGTATAGCATTTTTCTACAGTCAGTTTCAGGCATGGCAAGCTTTGTATAATTCGGGTGCCTATTTCGTTAATTATAATGCTTCTCAGTCCTTTATATATGTGTTCAGCGGAGCACACTTATTGCATGTTATTGCAGGACTGTTTTTTTTAATTTATGCGCTTATAGGTGCTATTCGCACTATTCCTCATGTACGAAATCTATTCCGAATGGAAGTTGCCTCCATTTTTTGGCATTTTCTTGATATCCTATGGATTTATCTATATGTTTTCTTACTTTTGAATCAATAATAATTCAATACCATA
Source organism: uncultured Sphingobacterium sp. (assembly GCA_964356005.1). Lineage (GTDB taxonomy): Bacteria > Bacteroidota > Bacteroidia > Sphingobacteriales > Sphingobacteriaceae > Daejeonella. The sequence continues at coordinate 9,981 of CAYHGN010000080.1, read as the reverse complement.
GTTTAAATGAACACTACTGTATCAAAATTAGATGAAATAAGAACTGACGCCTGGAGCGGCGGGAAGTCGCCTTTTGCTGTAGAATACGGAAAACTGATGATGTGGTTTTTCCTTTTGTCGGATGCATTTACATTCTCAGCGTTTCTGATTTATTATGGTGCTCAGCGCTTCAGTAAAATTAGCTGGCCCGATCCTGATGTAGTATTTCAGTCGATACCTGGAATAACCGATCATGGATATCCTTTGGTGTTTGTTGGTCTTATGACATTTATTTTGATCATGAGCTCGGTAACTATGGTACTGGCGGTTGAAGCAGGACATCGCAACTCCAAAAAAGAAGTTGTATGGTGGATGATCGCCACAATTATTGGTGGATTAATGTTCCTGGGCTGTCAGGCATTGGAATGGTCGCATTTAAATCATGAAGGTTATTGGTGGGGAAGTTTCCCTGCATCCTATACCGGGGTAGATACTGTTGGCGCACTGCAATTTGCAAACCTGTTCTTTACAATTACCGGTTTCCATGGTTTTCACGTATTTACAGGGGTACTGATAAATATTATTATTCTGCTAATGGTTCTCGCAAATGTTTTCCAAAAAAGCGGTAGTTACCTGATGGTTGAAAAGGTTGGTTTATACTGGCACTTTGTAGACCTTGTTTGGGTATTCGTATTTACATTTTTCTATTTAGTTTAAAATCCTGATAATCGCAATATAATGTCAGCAGAACACACACACGATGAACATGCTTCTGAGCATGAAGGAATGACCAAGAAAAAAATCTGGCAGGTTTTCTTTTACCTCCTGGCTATTACTTCCGTTGAATTTTTCATTGCCCTTTACCTGATTCCTAAGGGTATTATAGGTCACGGTATTGGTAATTTCGCTTACATAGTCCTAACACTTGTGAAAGCATTTTACATTGTTGCCTATTTTATGCACCTGAAATTCGAAAAATTTGCGCTAAAAACAGGAATTACTGTTTCATTGGTGTTTATTATTTATTTCATTGTACTTATGCTTATTGAAGGGGACTATCTGTTCATTCATATGAATTAATGAGTTTACCCTCGTTTCCTGTAAAGAAAATTCTGATACTGCTGATACTATTGGCAGTGCCCGGCACTTTATATTACCTGTTAAAAGAGAAAGGGCAGAACCGTTATCGCCCCCTAAATATATATGGGGAGAAAAAGGTAGCTTCAACATTTCATACCAAACGAGGTAAGCAGATTCCTGATACTATATATCATGTGATCCGGGATTTCAGCCTTCTGAACCAAAATTCGGATTCTGTTAAGTTTCCTGCAGATAGCAACCAAATAACTGTTGTTAACTTTTTTTATACCCGCTGTCCACTCTTATGCAAGGATATCAATAAGGATTTAGCAAGAGTGGCTAAAATGTACAGTGGCAATCGTTTGATGCGCTTTCTTTCTATTAGTGTTGATCCCGATTACGATACCCCTGTACTTCTCGCCGAATACAGTAAGCCCTTTGTTTCAGAAAATAAAAAGTGGGATTTTTTGACCGGTGATAAGAAACTGATTTATTCACTTGCAAAAACTGATTTTATGGTAGATGCAATTGCTGATACCACAGGAAAGACAAACATCCTTCACAGTCCTATGCTCATGCTGATTGATCCCCAAAAGCGAATAAGAGGGTATTATGATTCAAGTCTTGGGCCCGAGCAGGTCACCTTGTTAAGCGATGAAATTAAATTATTGATTACAGAAGAGCTCAGAAGTATTAAAGTTCGTTAGGTTAGAATCTTAATTTTTTCTGATAGACAGCATTGTTATGAGTGATAAACTGATTTCAAGAATTATTACAGCAGTATCCATTATTGTTCTTATCGTGGTGGTGATTTTGCAGAGTAAAATTTTAAATATTTTCCCTCAGAAGGAGTCAATACCTTCCTGGGTTTTTTCACTTCCCTTGCTAAATGCGATAATTAACGGTATCTGCAGTATACTTCTGATTCTATCCTTATATTTCATCAAGAGAAAGAATATTAAAGCTCATAAGAACATTAATATCCTTACGTTTATTCTATCTTCCCTTTTTCTTGTGTCATACATTATATTCCATGCAACCGGTATAAAAACTACTTATGGAGGTGTTGGTTCAATCCGGACCTTCTATTACATCATCCTTATTTCTCATATAATTCTGGCTGCTATTGTTTTACCCCTGGTATTATTTAGTTTTCAGAAGGGTTTGCAAATGAAGGTTGAGCAGCATAAGAAACTGGTTCGATGGACATATCCGATATGGTTATTTGTTACTGTCACAGGCGTAATTGTATATGTGATGATCTCCCCATATTATTCTTTTTAGAATTGGGAAAAGGCTACAGAATTTAATCAGCAGACTGTAAACTTAATCTTGAATGGTATCTTATCATTATTATAATTCTCGCATTTGGCGTAACTTTACACTATGAAAAAGCTAAGAATAGCAATTATTGGTTTCATCCTGATATTTTCATGTCTGTTTTCCGCTGAAGTGTCCGCACAATGTTCTATGTGTACTTTAAATGCTGAAAATTCTGTTAAGAATGGTAATACTGAAGGCAAAGGGCTAAATAATGGTATCTTATATCTTCTGGCCGCACCCTATCTGGCTATTGCTGGTGTAGGATTTCTTTGGTATAAAAAGTTCAGACGCAAAAATGTTGATTTAAATATTAAGGATAGTAAGATTAATCTGAACTAAGTACTGCTTGATTTAATTTTCTGATCTCTATTATTCCCAGCGGGTTCTTCTTATGGCCGAGACTTCTAACTTTGTTGCTATAGCATTATCAAAATGTCCCAAATGCAGAGGGGGTAATGTTTTTACTGGTAAACTTTATGGCCTTGATTTTCAGGAAACCAATGAACAATGTTTATTACGATACTGATGATAAACTCAGCAACATTTGATTTTTTAAAAGATCTGGCTGCAAATAATAATCGGGACTGGTTTCAGGCCAATAAACTAAGGCATGATGAAGCCCGAAACAATGTACTTGAATTTGCAGATAAGCTGATCGCAAAGCTCTCAAAAATTGATCCTGCGGTTTCCTCAGAGCTCGACTCAAAAGACTGTGTGATGCGAATCTATAGGGATGTTCGGTTCAGTTTAGACAAAACTCCCTATAAAACTAATTTCGGTGCCGGATTTTCTGAGAATGGGAAAAAATTTAGAGGAGCCGGGTATTATTTGCATATTCATCCGGAACAATCATTTCTTGCCGGTGGTTGCTGGATGCCTGAGGGAGATATGCTGAAAGCAATCCGCCAGGAAATTGATTATAATGGCGCCGATTTTCATGAGATTGTCAACGATCGTGAATTTAAAAAATATTTCGGTGCGCTTGATTCTGAGTATAAATTAAAGACACCGCCAAAGGGGTACCAGGCCGATCATCAGGATATTCAATATTTAAAATTAAAAAGTTTTACATTTAGCCATGCATTAAACAGAAAAGAACTTACAGGTTCAAATGCTATTGAAGAGGTGTGTAATGGATTTATACGATTACATCCTTTTATTGCGTTTTTGAGAAATGCGGTGTCATAAAATCAGTTTAATATGAAGAAATCTATTTATTTTGCAATTGTCCTATTTTCATTTATTAACTTATTTGCTGCATGTGTTGTCATGTCGCCCAAAAAGTATAATAATTTAATTGCTCAGAAAGATTCTCTTTCTCTTGGCTGGGAAAATGCAAGAATTAAAATTACCTCACTTGAAGAGATGATCTCAGCATTGAAATCAGATAGCACGATACTTCAGATCAAAATAGCAGATTTGGAGGAAAAAATTAATGGAATGAATGAAAGTTTTACTTCATTGCGCTCGAATTCTTCCTCAGAAATAAGTAAACTGGAAACCAATCTTAAAAAACTGGAAGCTGATCTGCAAAAGCGAGAAGCCAGATTAAGGGAGGTTGAAGACATTTTGCGTAAAAGGGATGAGGCCACCAATGCACTTAAAAATAAACTGCAAAAAGCTTTATTAGGTTTTCAGCAAAGTGGCTTAACAGTAGATATCCGCAACGGAAAGGTGTATGTTTCCTTAACTGATAAGTTATTGTTCAGCAGTGGAAGTATTGTAATTGACGAAAAGGGAAAGCTTGCACTGCAGGAGCTTGGCAAAGTTTTGAAAACACAGCCCGAGATCAATATTTCTGTGGAAGGGCATACCGATAATCAACGGGTCGTAAATCTTGGACAGATAAAGGATAACTGGGATCTGAGTGTATTACGTGCAACTTCCGTGGTTAGATTTTTAACTGAAACAGAGAAAATTGAGAATTCCAGAATCACTGCAACAGGTAAAGGAGAATACCAACCGATAGAGGGAGGTTCAAGTTCGGATATCAGAAGCCGTAACAGAAGGATTGAGATTGTTCTTTCACCTAAGCTTGATGAATTGTACAACCTGATAAAATAAGTTTCGAAATTTTCTCTGTCGACCCCGAAGAAGGCCGCATATTTATAGATGACCCAGAATGGGTCACATGTTTATAGAACAATTTTCAATGAAAAAATCCCGACCCCGAAGGTGGTCGTATGTGGTAATGGTAGACATACGACCACCTTCGGGGTCGGCTAATCTATTATAACATGTGGCCTCTACAGGGCAAATGGGCAAAACGGTACCAAACAGAAATCTTGAATGCTTAAATAATGACATTGCGCGTGCGCTATCAAAGATTAGCGCAACCGAATAGAAACAGCCTTTGCTTACTAAAACAAGAGAAAATCTTCAATTTTAACAATACTTAAGCAAAATTTTTTGTCGAACTAAAGTTAAATTATGAAGAATCCTTAATTTCGAATTCATAACCGGATATCATGAATTCAAAAATAGAGTTAATCAGAAAAACAAGGTCAAAAGCATTGGAAATTATCAGCGGACTAAGCATTCCGGAATTAAATAAAATCCCTGAAGGATTCAACAATAACATTATCTGGCATCTGGGACATCTGATCGCTGCCCAGGAAGGAATATTTTACCTTCGGGGCAAACTTGAACTTAATGTAGAAAATGAGTTTTTCAATTCATTTAAAAATGGTTCAAGACCTGATCGTGAAATTCTTGCTGAAGAGCTTGAAAATATTAAATCACTCCTTTTCAGTAGTCTGGATCAGTTTGAATCAGATCTTGAGAAAAACACCTTCCATAACTATCCGGCATGGACGACCAGTATGGGCATAGAAATCAATTCTATTGAAGATGCGATAAACTTTCTGCCATTTCATGAAGGACTTCACCTGGGTTATATTATGGCCTATAAACGTATCCTGTTAAATAGTGAATGATTTAGCAGGTTACAAATATTTAATGCAATCCTGTTCCAGTATTACTTAATAAGCCTGAAGTTCGTTTTCCACCTTAAATTTTTGTTTGGAAAAAAGAATTCCAAACATCATAATAAGACCTGAAATCAAAATTACAAAGGAAAGCACTCCTTCATTAAATTTATCAGAAGTTAACTGTACGGGGATACTGTAGAATAAAATAACAGTAATCAAACCTCTTGGAGCAATAAACAGTTCAGGAAAAACATTTGTCTTTGATATATAACGCAGAAATACATAACGAATCAGCAGAATCACCGATATAATAATGCTCCCAGTTATTAATACAGGTACTGAAATAATTAATGATAGGTTTATACTATAGCCAAACAATAAAAAAAAGAAAGTACGGATAAGAAAAGCAAGTTCTGCAGTCATACCTTTAAGCTCACGATTCACACTATTTAATTTTCTTGGATCCAGAAATCCTGTAATCCAGCCCTTAAGAAAGGGTTCTGCATTATTTAAAACCAGACCAAACGTCAGAATAAAAAACAGGGAAGGTAAATGCCACTGCTTGGATAGTGAATAAACTAAAATTAGAATAGAAAGTATAAGAAAGACCTTAATATGTCCTTTCAAATATTTTAAGAGAACCAAAATCAACACAGTACAAATAATGGAAATCAGGCTTATCAAAATCAGATTCCAAACAAATAACAGGCCTGTGTTCAAGGATAACAGTTTATCTGAGATCACATAGTTAAATAACATAATTCCCAGAATATCAGAAAAAGTAGATTCATATATGATAAATTCCCGTTTATCTGCACTCAGATTATTTACACTTGGAATTGCAATTGCACTGCTGATCACCCCCATCGCTACGGCATATGGTAATGCCTGCTTAAATGGAATATCAAATGCAAAATGTAAAATATCAGCAATGGCAATGGTTGTGATAAACAGAACCGAAACTGCGCTTAATAATGATCTGATGATCAGCTTCTTTTTATCCGGAGTAATTTTGAGGTCGAGAGCACCTTCAAGTACAATCATTATTAATCCAATAACTCCCAATAACTCAAGAACTGTCCTTGGAACCAGAAAGCTCATTTGATATTGGTCTCCGACGAATTTCAAGATCATCCCACAAACAATTAACAATATTACAGAAGGCACTTTCAGACGATCTGAAATAATATTAAAAATATAGGATATGATCGTTACGATACATAAAACAATTAAAATATGGTAGGTATCTAAGATCATTTGACTGGATTAGTTGAAAAAATCAGAAAATATAATACGCTCCTCTTTTGCCAAAATAAGGAAAGTATCAAGGCAGGAGTATCTATTGAACAAAAATGTTGCCTAAAGCATTCATTTCATCAACAAGTCATAGACAAATTACTTTTTTTGAAAACGGAGTTTTTCGGGAAGCGAGTCGAGAGCAAAATAATGGTGATCAACAATTTTCCCTTTTACATTCACAATCCTGAATCCCGAGCTATCGGCTCCAAGTGGTCTTCCAACTGGCCCGGTGGTAATCATTTCCAAATCACCTGCTTTTCCATAGGAATTACGATGATAATGGCCAGCAAAAACCTGCTTTACACCATATTTCTGAAATAAGTCGAGATAAATTGTACGTCGCTCTTTATTAATATTAAAATATTCATCGGGTTCATTTGGTTCTTTCAAAAACAGGGAATGGTGCATAAAGACCATAATATTCTTCATTCCTGAATTTTTAGCTAGTTCCAACTCTGTCTTTAACCAGGATTCCTGTGCTTCGGCTTCAGCAGGCGCTAATGAAGGGTCCTTGATCAATGAAGAATTGATAATAATTCCAAACATATTTCCTGAGCGAAAAGTATAGCGGTCCTCACCAAAATGCTGTTTATAAAGTTCAAGACTGGCAGGTGTTGGAACATTTTCGACATCATGATTGCCGGAGACGCTGTATAATTTTACTGAGGGATCAAGTTTAGCCGCTATCCGCTTATATTCTGCGATCTGTGCAAGATCCCCTGGTTTATTTACCAGATCGCCACATATCACAACAAAAGCTGGCTTTAAACGGTTTGATTCAGCAATAGCCTTTTCCATATTTACAGTTTCCCTGCTGAATTCCTTGTTGGCATTAAAGAAACCAAATTGGGTATCTGCCATTTGAAAAAATGTATAAGGCTTTGAGGAGCAGCCTCCTATCAACAACAACAAGAAAATCGCAATTGCATGTCCGGGGTAAAAAGATCTTTTCATGTGTTAAATATCTCTATACAATATGACTTAGCAAAACATATATATGATCGTTACGTTAAACTTATGCTAAAAAACAAGATGATAAGCCCGAAGAACTTCTCTAAAGGTGATGAAATTATTAAGAATTTTAAATAGAGCAATTATGCACAGCAATAATCAGGAGTTTATTATCTGTTGACCTTAATTTCTTAACTTGCGCCTGCTAACCAAATACAAAATAAAAATGAATGAAGTTTATATAATTTCGGCTGTAAGAACTCCGATCGGGAGTTTCGGAGGATCACTTTCAAGCCTTTCAGCAAGCACTTTGGGTGCTGCTGCAATCAAAGCTGCTGTTGAACGTGCGGGGATAACAGTCGATCAGGTACAGGAAGTATTTATGGGAAATGTTTTATCGGCAAATCTCGGACAGGCTCCTGCAACTCAAGCCGCAAAATTTGCTGGCTTACCGGATGTTCCGGCAACTACAATCAACAAAGTTTGTGCATCAGGAACCAAGGCAATTATGATTGCTGCACAGAGTATCGCATTGGGAGAAAATGATATTGTAATTGCCGGTGGAATGGAAAGCATGAGTAATGTGCCCTATTATCTGGATAAAGCAAGAAATGGCTATCGTCTGGGCAACGGACAAATCATTGATGGGCTTGTAAAGGATGGCTTATGGGATGTTTATAATGATTATCACATGGGTTCTGCTGCAGAACTTTGCGCTACTGAATGTAATATAAGCCGTGAGGACCAGGATGCTTTTGCAATAGAATCCTATAAAAGATCACAATCAGCACAGGCAAACAGTAAATTTAAAAAGGAGATCGTGCCCATTGAAATAAAGGACAAAAAAGGTGAAATAAGCATTATTGAGCATGATGAGGAGATCCATGCCGTTAAATTTGATAAAATTCCCTCATTGAAACCTGTATTTAAAAAAGATGGCACTGTAACGGCTGCAAATGCATCTACTTTAAATGATGGTGCAGCAGCCCTGGTACTCATGAGTAAGGCTAAAGCCGATGAATTAGGACTTAAGCCTCTTGCTAAAATTCTATCTTATGCCGATGCACAACAGGCTCCGGAGTGGTTTACAACAACACCATCAAAAGCAATTCCAAAAGCGCTGGATCGTGCAGGAATCAAAGCTTCTGATGTAGATTTTTATGAGATCAATGAAGCATTTTCAGTGGTTTCAGTAGCAAATAACCGAATTCTTCAACTTGATCCGGCTAAAGTTAACGTAAATGGAGGTGCCGTTTCAATGGGGCATCCTCTCGGTGCATCGGGTGCACGAATTGTGGTTACCTTGCTGAATGTTCTTCAGCAAAATGGCGGAAAGATTGGTGTTGCCGGCATCTGTAACGGAGGCGGTGGAGCAAGTGCGATCATCATCGAAAATATGCAATAAGAAATAATGAGAATTCTTTTTATCATTTTCGGTTTGTTAGTTTTTACTTCGGGCAAAGCTAAGGCTCAGCATTCTGATAGTAAGAAAAACAATCAGAACATACTGAATCTTCAGGATAGTCTGCAGATTCTAAGTTTTAAAATGATCAATGACAGCATTGAACCTGAACGCTATAATGCCAATTATAAATTCATTAAAACCTTAGTCAATACCTTAAAGACACCCTATTCTTTCAATTTTTCATTCGATTCACTAAAGACAATTTCAATTCAGTCATCTTCGGATAAAAGATTCAGGATCTTCAGCTGGCATGTGATGAATAATGACGGGAGCTACCGTTACTATGGCACCATACAAATGAATAACCCTGATGGTAAGCTGCAAATGTTTCCACTGGTTGATTATACCCCTGCTATAAAAAATAGCGCTGATACAATCACTACATCTGATAAGTGGTATGGCGCTCATTATTACCGTGTTATATCGGTTTTGAATAATGTTCAAACTCCTTACTACGTATTACTTGGCTGGAAAGGCAATACAGTCAGGTCAACTAAAAAAGTAATGGAAATCCTGTATTTCAAGGATGGTAAAGCCTATTTCGGGATGCCTGTATTCGACGGAGACAAAGAACAACCCTTTAAAAAACGGGCGATCTTTGAGTATGACCGTCGTGCATCAATGGTTCTAAACTACGAGCCATCTATAAGTACCGTTGTATTCGATCATCTCGCTCCCCCCGATCCTAAATTAAAAGGCAGATTTGAACTCTATGGCCCGGATTTTTCATATGATGGCTACCGCCTTGTAAACGGCAGATGGAAATTTGTACAGGATCTGGAACTCAAAAATACACCAACAGATCAGGATGATAATTTCAATGATCCGAAGAAAATGAAAGGGAATTGATAGTTGACAATTGATAGTTGACAGTTGACAATTTAACACTCATAACTGCTAATTGTGGTTGCCTGAAATAGCTTGACCGTTTTTGAAGTAACATTTAACTCAAAA